>DASZSK010000241.1:0-4375 GCA_035548735.1 Caulobacterales bacterium
GGGCAAATCCAGGTCGGCGCGGCGCGCCAACCCGGCCAGAATGCGGCTGTCGTTCAGTGTCAACCAGGCGCGCTCGTAAAGCGCACGCCGCGGCGGCTCCTTCGCCAGCTTCACGACGTGATCGACATTGGGCGTCGTAACGTAAGCGAACGGCGCATCGAGCGAAGCGCGCGCCGCAATGGCGTCGAGCGCGGCGTCGAAGTCGAGCGCATCGAAGCGCAGGTTGAGGAAATCGATCTCGTGTTTACGAACGGCGCCGTCGAAAGCCATCGCGCTTAACCCAAACGGGCGTTAACCGCCCCGTCTGAGCGCGCGATGCAGGAAGCGGGCCGGATGCACGGCGTCCAAGGTTTTCAAGCTCAGGGCCTGCGGCTCGCCGAACATTTCCGCAGCGAGCCGTTCGCCGAGAATGGGCGCCAAGGTTAAGCCGCGCGCGCCAAGGCCGCCCAGCACGTAAAGGTTAGCGTGCGTCGGCGGGGGAGCGCTGAGATCGGGCGGGCGTCCATGCGCAATTCCGGTAAAGCGCGCACGCCATGCTTCGGCGTCCGGCACAAGGCCGGCGATCGGCGCGAAGTCGCGCGGCGTGGCCCGCAATGCGGCGCGCGACAGCAGCGTCTCGGGACGCAGGCGCGCCGCAATATCCGGCGCAAGCCGTGTCAGCATGGCGAGGTTTTCCGCGCGCGACGCCGCGCTCGGCGCAACGGCGGCGTCGCTCTCGACATGATCGAAGGTCGCGCCAAACAGCGCGCCATCTTCGAACGGCGCCGCGTAAGAGCTTTGCAGCCGCGCGTGCGCCGGCGACGGGCCGTCGAGCAGGCCCCACTCGATCTGTCCGCGCGACAGCGCCAGCGGCAGGAAGCGCGTCGCCTCGAAGCGCTCGAGCGCTGGCCCGCATGCCAGCACCACCGCATCCGCGCGCAGCCAGGCGCGCGTATCGGGCGCGCGCAGCATCCAGCCGTCGCCGGCGCGCTCCAGCGCCGCCACCGACGCGCTGCACATGATGTCGCTTGCCTTCGTCCAGGCGCGGATCGCTTCGCGCGGGCGCGCCACGCCCGCGCGCGCATGCAGCGCGCCGCCCGCGCTCGCCCGAAACCAATCCGCTGGCAGCGGCGGATCGGCGAGGAGGTCGGCAAGCACATGCGGGTGACGCGCATCCGGCAATTCGAGCACGCCGCAGGCGTCGAACGTCTCGGGACCGAGTTCGGCGTACGCCGCCGCCGCGTCCAGATACGCCGCCAGAAAAAGCTCGCGCGACGGCCCCTCGCCGCGATCGAGCCGCGGCATGACAAGGCCCGCTGGATTGCCGCTGGCGCCGGCGCCCAGCGTGGGCGCCTCGTCGAGCACAATCGTCTCCGCGCCGCGCCGCGCCAGCGCCCGCGCTGTCGCAGCGCCGGCGATGCCGCCGCCAATGATGGCGACGCGCTTGGGCTGCGAAGCGGCGTACGGATAGAGCGGATGCGGATGCGTGTTCGCTGCAATGAAGCGCGCCTCCAGCCGCTCGCGCTTACCTTCGAAACCGGGTCTCTTCTCGACTTGGAAGCCCGCGCCTTCGAGGCCGCGCCGCACCTGCCCTGCCACGGAAAACGTCGCCACGCGCGCGCCCGGCGCGGAGAGACGCGCCATCTGCGCGAACACGGCGTCGCTCCACATCGCGGCGTTTCGCGCGGGCGCAAAGCCGTCGAGAAACCATGCATCGAAAGCGCCGCTCAGGCCGCCAAGCACACGCTCCGCTTCGCCAACCAGCAGCGTGAGCGCCAATCCATCGTCCTCGAACCAGAGACGCTGCGGCGCGTAGGCCCGCACCGGCCAGTGCGCGAGCAAAAGCTCCGCGAGATCGCCGACTTCCGGAAACGCGGCGAGCGCGCGCGCCGCGTCGTCCCGCTGCAACGGAAAGGCTTCGATCGAACAGAAATGCAGAATCGCATGCGGCGCGCGCGTCACGCGCCAGGCGCGCCAGGTCGCCAGCGCGTTCAGTCCCGTGCCGAATCCGAGTTCGCAGATCGCAAAGCGCGCGCGGCCGCGCCAAGCTTCGGGCAAGCCGCATCCGGCGAGAAAGACAGCGTCAGTCTCGCGCAGCCCGCCGCGCGTTGAGAAGTACACATCGTCGAACGCTTCGGCGTGCGGCGCGTTCTCTGCGCTCCAACGCAATTGGGGTCGCGGCGGCAGTCGGCTCACGAAGAACGCTTACCCCAAAACCAAACGAGCCGCCCTTTCGGGCGGCTCGTCCAATTCGATTCACGAGGAAACGAAATTACGGGGTGGTCGTCGTGCCCGTGGTGGTCGACGTCGTGGTCGCCGTGCCCGTGTCGGTCGTGGTGGCCATGCCGGTGTCGGTCGTGGTCGCCATGCCCGTATCGGTCGTGGTGGCTTCAGTCGTCGTTTCCGTCGTCGTGGTCGTCTGGCCGCAGGCCGCGACGCCGAAGGCGAGAACGGCAGCGGCAGCCGCCGCGATGCCCAGTTTGAGCTTCGTCATAGGTAATACCCCTCGTCCCAGCGTCGAGTGCTGCTCAACGCGTCGCGCCACATAGCCAAGGATTAACTAGGCTGGCAAGCGCGCCGTAACCGCGCAGGGCATGCGTTATTGCATAACTCGCGAGCACCACCGGTTAAGGGAACCGCGCGAATCCGGCCCCTCAGCCCTCGGTTGCCTTCGCCAGCGCCTCTTCCAGCTGGGTGAAGCTGGGTTGAAGCGTAGACGGAACCGATCCACGGCCGATTTCAACCGAGACCTGGGCCGCGTTGCCATGCAGGTGCGCGACCAAGACGTCGCGGATGATCTTATAGAACTGACTGTCCTGCTCCATCACCCCGTTGAGGCGCTGCCCAAGCGGCCCGACGATGCCGTAAGCCAGCAGAACGCCGAGGAAAGTGCCCACCAGCGCCTTGCCGATCAGCAGGCCGAGCACTTCCGGCGGCTCGTTGATCGAGCCCATGGTCTTGATGACGCCGAGCACCGCCGCGACGATCCCCAGCGCGGGAAGCCCGTCCGACATGCCCTGCAGCGCCGTGGCCGGGGCGAGCGATTCGTGGTGGTGCTTCTCAAGCTGCTTTTCCATCGCGTCCTCGACCTGGTGGGGGTCGTCGAGGTTCATGGTCATCATGCGCAAGGTGTCGCAGATGAAGTGCGTGACGTGATGGTCCTTGAGGATCTTCGGGTACTTCTGGAAGATCGTGCTTTCTTCAGGCTTTTCGATGTGCGGCTCAAGCGCCACCACGCCCTTGGTTTTCATGAGCTTGGTGAGCTGAAAGAGCAGCGCCAGCAGGTCCTCGTAGTCCTGCTTTTTCCATTTCGGACCCGATAGGATCGAGCCAAAACCGCCGGCGATGCCCTTTAGCACCGACATGTCCTGCCCAATCACCAGCGCGCCGACGGCGGAGCCGAAGATCATGAGGAATTCCATCGGCGCGGCCTCGGCCAGCACTTCGAAGCTGCCGCCTTCGGCCAGGAAGATGCCGAAGATGGCGCCCAGCACTACGACAAGGCCAATGATCGGAAACATGCGCGCCCAGGACGAAAAGCAGTGAAATCCCCGAGCCTTATGCGGGCGCCGTGCTTAACGCGCCGTTGCGCATACGCAGCAAGGCCGACCGGTTAGGATGGGCCGCTGATTCCGCCATGGACACCGAGCACGCCTTTCTGGAAGCCCAAGCCACGCCGCCGCGGTCGCGCCGGCATTTTCATCTTCTCTTCATCTGCCTCCTGGTGGTCGGGGCCGGCAATTCGATGCTTGCGGCGCTGCTGCCGCCGCTGGTGCGGCGCCTGCATCTGCCGGATTCGAGCATCGGCTGGATCTTCTCGCTTTCCGCCGTGCTGTGGGTGCTGACCAGCCCCTACTGGGGACGCCTCTCGGACAAGACGGGCCGCAAGCCAATCATCGCCGCGGGCCTCGGCGCCTATTCCGTCTCCATGGGCTCCTTCGCGACGGTCGTCATCATCGGCATGATGGGTGGGCTGACCGGCGGCGGGCTTTTCGTGGGCCTCATTCTCTCTCGCGCGATTTTCGGCGCGTTTGGCTCCGCATCCACGCCCGCCGCGCAAGCTTATGTCGCCGACCGCACGCACCTCAGCCAGCGTACCGAAGAACTGGCCGCGCTCTCCGCAGCCTTTGCACTTGGGCAAGTGCTGGGGCCAGGCGTCTGCGCCGCGATCGCGGCGAAGGTGGGCTTGGTGACGCCGCTGGTGATGACGTCGGCGCTCGCGGCGGCGGCCTCGTTCACGATCTGGCGCTTCCTTCCCGAGCCGGAGAAGCCGGCGGTCACGAGCGCGGGTCAGGAAGGTCCGCTCGATGCGCTGCGTCTTGCGGCCGACCCGCGCCTGGCTGGCTATCTTATCTTCGGCTTCGGGCTTTCGGTGGTGACTGGCACGCTGCAGCAA
>DASZSK010000242.1:0-5604 GCA_035548735.1 Caulobacterales bacterium
TCGCCGAAAAGCGCAAACCGGTCTTCAAGGGCAAGTGAGCACCGAGGGTATGGACCTCGACTTTTCTCCGGAGGAAAACGCGTTCCGCAAAGAGGTGCGCGGCTTCATCAAGGCGAACCTGCCGCCGGATACGCGTGCAAAGGTGATGGGCGACCGCCCGCTCGACAAAGCCGACATCGTCAACTGGCAGCGTACTTTGAACAAGCGTGGTTGGGCTACGCCCTCCTGGCCGAAGGAGTATGGCGGCCCCGGCTGGAACGCCGTCGAGCGCTACATCTTCCTGGATGAACTTCACCAGGGCGGCGCGCCTGAGCCGATCTCGTTCAACGTCGCCATGCTCGGTCCCGTCGTCATCGCCTTCGGCACGGACGAACAGAAGAAGCGCCTGTTGCCGCGCTTGGCCAATCTCGACGATTGGTGGTGCCAGGGGTTCTCCGAACCCGGCGCCGGGTCGGACCTCGCCAACCTGAGCACCAGCGCGCGCCGAGAAGGCGATCACTACGTCGTCAACGGCCAGAAGATCTGGCAAGGCATGGGCCATTGGGCGGATTGGGGCTTCTTCCTGGTGCGCACCGATCCGCAGGCGCCGAAGAAGCAAGCCGGCATCACCTTTCTTCTGATCGACATGAAGTCCTCCGGGGTTTCGCTTTCGCCGATCATCACCCTCGATGGACGCCATGAGGTGAATTCTGTCTTCCTGGACGACGTGCGCGTTCCCGTGGACAACCGCATCGGCGAGGAAAACCAAGGCTGGACCGTCGCCAAGTATTTGCTCGGCAACGAACGCACCAACATCGCCCGCGTCGGCGTCACCAAGCGCATTTTGGCTCGAACACGGCGTGCGGCCGCTCAGTCGGGCCTGTTGCAGACGCCTCTGTTCGGGGCCCGGCTGGCGCGCGTCGAAGTGATGCTGCAGGCGGTCGAATCCCTGCAATTGCGCGTGCTCGCCGCGCAACTGAAGGACAACAAGCCGGATGCGCGCGCCTCCGTCCTGAAACTGCGTAGCGTCGAGGTCCGTCAGGCCGCCGGCGAGCTGCTGATGGAGGCGTGCGGCGCCCGGGGCTTGTCCTTTGTGCGCTTCGAGGCTGGCGAAACGCCCCCTTTCGACGAGACCGATGAGGGCTGGTCCGCGAGCGCGGTCTGCTTCAATCTACGGGCGGCGTCGATCTATGGCGGCGCGAGCGAAGTCCAGCGCAACATCCTTGCCGACGCGGTGCTCGGGTTGGCGCGCTAGGCTGGAAGGGCGGCCGACCGAATGAACACGAACGATACGCTAACCGCCCGGCTCGATCGAATCGAATCCATTCAGGCGATCCAACAACTCGCGATCCGCTACGCCGTCGCCGTCGACAGCCGCGATCTCGACGCTTGGCTGGCGCTGTTTCCCGATGACGTCGATTGCGGCAAGCGCGGTCGCGGACGCGAAGCGCTGCGCGGGTTCATCGCGCCGCTGCTCAAAGATTTCTATCGCACCGTCCACTTTGTCTGCGGGCATCAGATCGATCTGCAGAGCGCTGACGAAGCAACCGGTCGCGTCTACTGCCGCGCGGAACACGAACGTGGCGACGAATGGATCGTTCAGGCGATCTGCTATTTCGACAGCTATGTCCGGAAGGACGGCGTCTGGTACTTCGCGCGCCGCGAAGAGGACTTCTTCTACTCTGCGGATCTGTTGGAACGGCCGCAGCAAACGGGGTTCGCCCGCTGGCCGGGTCCAGCGCCGAAATTCCAGCCCAAGATGATGGTGTCGCGCTTCCAGACCTGGCGGGACTTCTGGGCCGAGAGCGGCGAGGCCGATCTGCAGGCCATCACGGACCAGCCCGGCCCACGGCGCACCGAGCGAACCTAAGCATCATCACCCTGACGATGTACGCATTACGTTGAAATTGCGTGCCTTTTTAGCTAGCCGCTCGCCACCCTGGGAATTGACCCCCTCATTTTCGCCGGCTAGAGTTTTTTCGAACGATGTTCGAAAAATAGCACCGACCGAGGGTGGCATGAGGAAATACCTTCGCAGCGCCGAATACATCTTGTTTGCGGTCGAGAACCGCATCGCGCGCATCACGCTCAATCGCCCGGACAAGCGTAATGCGCTGCATCCGGCGATGCTGACGGAATTACGCGACGCGCTCACCGAGGCCGACGCGCTCAACGACGTCAATGTCATCATTCTCGAGGGCGCCGGAAAGGACTTCTGCGCCGGCTACGACCTCGTCGGCGCCTACGCGGGATACAAGGAAGGCGAAACGCCGCCTTGGGACGACAGCCAGTATCGCAGCACGAACGCTTCGCTCGACGACGATTGCTGGAACCTCGAACAGCAGCAAAAGCTGACGCTTGCTCTCTTCGACATGCACAAGCCGGTGATCGCCAAGGTGCAGGGCAATTGCATGGCTGGCGGCACCGATCTCGCGCTCATGTGCGATTTCATCATCTGCTCGGAGGAAGCGAAGATCGGCTTTCCAGCGACGCGCGCCAACGGCACGCCGCCGAACCAGATGTGGGTCTATCATGTCGGACCGCAATGGGCGAAGCGCATCATGATGACCGGCGATTGCGTGCGAGGCCGCGATGCGGCGCGCATCGGCCTTGTGCTCGACGCTGTGCCCGCCGCCGAACTCGACGCGGCTGTCGACGAACTGGCGCGGCGCATCAGTTTTGTCGATGCGGAACTCCTCTCCGCGCACAAGCGCATCGTCAACGCCGCCCTTGAACTGCAAGGCGCCAAGACGTTACAGCGCTTTGCTTCGGAGATGGATGCGCGCGCGCACCTGTCGAAGGGGCCGCGCCGCACGCAATTCAAAGCGGACATGGCCGAGCATGGCTTGAAGGTCGCGCTCAAGAACCGCGACGAACCGTTCGGCGACGGCATGGTCAGCGCCCATTGGCTCAAGAACAAGGACTGAGGCCCGTGTCCGAGAACTTTTTGACCGACGAGCCGATCGAGGGCGTGAAACGCATCACGATCAATCGTCCCGACTCGATGAATGCCTTCACATTCGCGATGTACCAGGAATTCATTGCAATTCTTGAAGGCGTCAAGTTCGACCCCAGCGTGCGCGTCGTCATTCTGACGGCGACGGGCAAAGCGTTCTGCACCGGCCACGATCTGCGCGCGGGGGGCTCGCCGGCATGGGTCGATCCAAACGTCGGCAAGGCCTACAACACAAAATACACGATGAGCGTGCTGGCCCAGATCCCGCCGCTCATTCGTTCGCTGCCCCAGCCGGTCATATGCGGCGTCAACGGCACCGTGGCCGGGATGGGCTACGCGTTGCCCCTCGCCTGCGACATCTCCATCGCCGGCAAAGCCGCCAAGTTTGTGAACTCCATCCATAACGCCGCCACCGGCTGCGAACTGGGCATGAGCTACATGCTGCCGCGCGCGGTTGGCGTGCAGCGCGCCGCCGAATTGCTGCTGACGGCGCGGACCGTTCTCTCGGATGAAGCCGAACGTATCGGGCTGGTGCTCAAGACGGTGCCGGACGAAGAGCTGCAGGACGCCTGCCTCGAACTCGCCAAGGCGATCATGGTCAACGTGCCGCTCGGCGTGTGGACCACCAAACAATCGATGTGGCTGAACCAAAGCGCCGCAAGCCTCGAACAGGCGATGGAGATCGAAACCCGCGCTGTTTTCATGGCTCAATCGACGGAAGACGCGGCGGAGAAGCGCAAATCCTTCTTCGAGAAGCGACCGCCGAAATTCAGCAACAAATGAACGCTCGCGAAGCGCGAGGAGAAGCGATTTGAAGTACGAAACCATCCTCTACGACATCGAAGACGGCATCGCCACGGTGACGCTCAATCGGCCGGACGTGTTGAATGCGATGAACCCGCAGATGACGGACGAGCTGATCGCCGTTTTCGACGAGACCGACAAGGACGACGCTGTCCGCGCTGTCATCGTCACCGGCGCGGGACGCGGCTTTTGCGGCGGCGCCGATCTCTCGAAGGGGGCGTCGATCTTCGACAAGAACAGCCGTGCGGACTCGCCCATGCGCGAGGACGGCACGTTCGATTACAGCAAGGAGTCCGCACGCGACGGCGGCGGCAAACTCGCGCTGCGCATCTTCCAGAGCCTCAAGCCGGTCATCGCCGCCGTGAACGGCCCCGCGGTCGGGGTCGGCGCATCGATGATCCTGCCGATGGATATCCGGCTTGCGAGCGATACCGCGAAAGTAGGCTTCGTCTACGCGCGGCGCGGCATCGTTTTCGAATGCTGCTCATCTTACTTCCTGCCTCGAATTGTCGGCATCAGCCGCACGCTCGAATGGGCGTTCAGCGGCCGCGTGATGATGGCGGAAGAATTGAAAGCCGGTGGTCTGTTTCGCGACGTTCTGGCGCCCGATCAATTGATCCCCGCTGCGCGCGCAATCGCACGCGAGATTGCGGAATACACGTCGCCTGTCTCCGTTGCGCTTATGCGCCAGATGGCTTGGCGCGGGCTTTCGATGGAGCATCCGATGGA
Source organism: Caulobacterales bacterium (assembly GCA_035548735.1). GTDB lineage: Bacteria > Pseudomonadota > Alphaproteobacteria > Caulobacterales > Aquidulcibacteraceae > Vitreimonas. Next base: position 4,469 of record DASZSK010000242.1, read on the forward strand.
GGCGCACCGCGTCGAAAGCCGCGGCATCTGCACGCGAGGAAAGAGCGCGGACGCCAAGGAAGGCGTGCAATCCTTCATCGAAAAGCGCCCGCCGCACTTTCCCGGCAAGGTCTCCACCGACATGCCGGACTATTTCCCGTGGTGGGAAGAGCCGAAATATTTCTGAGCTGAATAATCGCGACACAAAAAAGGCCGTCGATGAAAACCGCCATCACCGAAATGTTCGGCGTCCGATATCCGATCCTGCTTGCCGGGATGGGGCGCGTGGCTTTGCCACGTATGGTCGCGGCTGTTTCCAATGCAGGCGGTCTGGGCGTTCTCGGCGCAGGCTCGACGCCGCCGGAGCAGACGCGCGAGTACATCCGCGAAATCCGCTCGCTCACCGATAAGCCGTTCGGCGTGAACACGCCGCTGATGATTCCAAATGGGCGCGAGAACGCCGAAGTGGCGCTGCAGGAAAAAGCCGCCATCATCAACTATTCCATGGGCAAGGGCGATTGGATCGCCGAGCGGGCGCACGCCTATGGCGGCAAAGTCATCGCCTCCGTCACGAACGTGCGCCTCGCACTCAGTGCGCAAAAGCACGGCGCTGATGCGGTGATCGCGGCCGGCATGGAAGCCGCCGGACACGCCGGCGACGTGACGACCTTTGTACTCATCCCGCGTCTCGCCGAGGTGCTGAAAATTCCCGTGATCGCCGCAGGCGGCGCGGCCAACGGCGCGGGGCTCATGGGCGCTCTGGCGCTCGGTGCGGCCGGCGTTTCGATGGGCACGCGCTTCTTGCTGACGCAAGAGAGCCCGCTACACCCAAACTTCAAGAGAGCGGCGCTCGATCTTGACGTCACCGACACGATCTTCTCCGATCGCTATGACGGTGTGTACAATCGAGTGATGCGTACGCCGGCCGCCTTGCGCGCGCTCAACGCGCGCATGAACCCGTTCACCGTGTTCTTCGATTCATTCACGATCGCACGCGATCTCGACATGCCCTATCTGAAAATGCTCGCGCAGGTGCTGGCGCAAGGTCCGGCTAAAACCTACGAAATGATGCGCATGTCGCAGATGCTCAAAATGCATACGATCACGCTCACGACGGGCGATGTCGAAACGGGCATGACCGCGAGCGGCATGTCGGT
>DASZSK010000243.1:0-47463 GCA_035548735.1 Caulobacterales bacterium
GGAAGCTGGTGAAGCTCGAAGTGCTGGCCGATCAGAAGACGCTCTACCCCGACATGGAAGAGACGCTTCGCGCCGCCAAGCTGCTGGTCAGCGAAGGCTTCGAAGTGATGGTCTATTGCAGCGACGATCCAGTCTACGCCAAGAAGCTCGAAGATGCCGGCTGCGTCGCCATTATGCCGCTGGGTTCGCTGATTGGTTCGGGCTTGGGCGTCCAGAACCCAGTGAACATCCGCCTCATCGTCGAACAAGCGCGGGTGCCCGTGATTGTCGACGCCGGTGTCGGCACGGCGAGTGATGCGGCGATTGCGATGGAACTGGGCGTCGACGGCGTTTTGATGAACACCGCCATCGCCGAAGCAAAAGACCCGATCCGCATGGCGCGCGCGATGAAGCACGCCGTCATTGCGGGCCGGGAATCCTATCTGGCTGGCCGCATGCCGAAGAAGCGCTACGCCGATCCGAGTTCGCCGCTCGGCGGGTTGATTTAGGCCCCCGGCGGTCGCCAGGGGCCGCGCGCGGCGCGATCGGCGTGCGTGATGGCGGCGTTCAAATCTTCGAACTTCGCGCCGTAAATCCATTCACCGTTCACCAGGAAAGCCGGCGTTTGCACTTCGCCGGCATTGGCCAGCAGCGTGTAATTGTCGACGAGATGCTGCGTGATCGCCTGGTCTTGCATGCGCCGCCGCATCTCCGGGACGTCAATGCCGACCTGGCGCGCGATGGCGTCAATGCGTTGCGAGGTGAGCTCGCCGGTATAGCCCATCAGCGCGCGATGGAATGCGATGTAGCGGCCTTGCGGCATCGCCGCGAGCGAGGCGCGCGACGCTTCCACCGCCGGTTCGCCGTGCAGCGCCGCAATCGGCATTTCCTTGAAGATCCAGCGTATGTCGGGCCGGCGGCGCATGGTGTCGACGACCCAAGGCAGCGAGGCCATGCAATAGGGGCAGCGATAGTCGAAGAATTCGACGATGACGATCTTTGCGTTCTGCGGTCCGACCGAAAAATCGCGAAGGTCGGAGACGATTTGGCGTACGCGCTGCGCCCGTTCGCGCTCGTTGAGCGCCGCGATCGCATCTTTGAGGACATCGGGGTTGTTGACCAGATAGTCGCGCACCACGGCGCGGATTTCCGCCTGCTGCTGGGCGTTGAAGCTTTGCGCGACTGAGGCGTTGGGCGCGGTGGTCAGCGCCAGGGCGATCATGGTCAGAAGGAACCGCTTCATTCAGAACCCGTGCTAGAGCTTGGCGAAAGCGAGATGGCCGCTTTGCGCCCGCACGGCAAGTCTCTTCGCCTCAGTGCGAGAGCGTGGAGAAGCCGCCTTCGCCGCCTTGCCCGCCGTGCTGTTCCCGCTGTCGGGACAGTTCGTCGGTCGAGAAGCTGACGAGGTCCGCTGCGCGCTGATAGGATGGCGTTCCTCGCGTCAGTTCGCGGCGTGCGCGTTCGGCGAAGTTTTGCGCTGCGCCGAAATCGCCCATGGCGAAATTCTGTTCCGCCGAGGCCAGCTCCGCCAAGCCTTCCTCGCCGCGCAGGTCGTGCGTGGAGGCGAGTTCGCGCCAAGCGAAGGCGTTGTCAGGTTCGCGCGCCAGCGCGTCCTGCAGCAAGCTGACCGCCTCGTCGGAACCGGCGCGGCCATTGGCGGCGGTCAAAGCGCGCGCAAGGTTGATTTCCAGGAGCGGCTTGTGCGGGGCCAATTCCACCGAGCGGCGATGGAACGGAATGGATTCCGCCGCGCGGCCGTTCTCGAACAGGATCTGGCCCATCAGCTCCTGGAAGTAGGGATTGTTCGGGCTTTCCGCGATCAGCGATTGAAGTTCAGCGCGCGCGTTCGGCAAATCGGAGACGCGATAATAGGCGACCGCACGCGCATAGCGCGCCGGCTGCGAATGATCGGTTAGCGGATAGCGCGCCAGCGTTTGGCCCTGCGTGCGCAGGAAGCCGACCAGCTTGGCTTGCATGAATTGAAAGCGCTGGATGTTGTCCGGCGTGTCCGGCGTGTCGCGATGCGGATTGGCTTCGACGCGACGGCGCAATGCTTCGACACGGTCCGACGTGAACGGGTGAGTGATCATGTAAGCCGGAACGTGGCGCTGCGAGAATTCGTAGGGTCGGAGTTCACGATTGAAAAAGCTGATGAGACCCTCGCCCGATTGACCGCTGTCTTCGAGGAAAGTCGCTGCGGCTTGGTCGGCGGAGCTTTCTTGGACCTGCGTATGGCGCACATAATTGGCTTGCGCGAATTGCGGCGCCCCCGCGATCAATGCAGCGCCCGCATCGCCAGCGCCCGCCGCGATCGCAAGCACGCCGAGCCCGATCGAGATGAGAGCAGGGCGCATCGAACGCTGCATCGCTTCATAGCTGCGCGCGAGGTGGCCGCCTTCGATGTGGCCGGTTTCGTGGGCGATGACGCCGATGATCTCGTTCGGCGATCGCGCAGCGAGAATGAGGCCCGTGTGAACGAAAATATTTTGTCCGTTCGAGACGAACGCGTTAATCGAGTTGTCGTCGAGAATGTAAATGTCGATGTCGTCGGGGTTGAGCCCCGCCGCCTGCCAGACCGGCGTCGCATAGACGCGCAGCGTGTCTTCGATCTCGGTGTCGCGAATGAGCCCGCCGCCGTCCGCGTAGGCCGAGCGTGTCGTGCCGACCATCAGCGCCAAGGCTGCGAGCATCGCCATCGCGCCGCGCGCTGCGCGTTCCAACGTTTTTGACAAAGGCGCGTTCATGCCGCCTCCGAAGTCCTAGGCCGACGCCCGCCGCGCTCCGGGTTCAAGACCCGTTTTGCGGCGGGAAGATGGCCGTAAACCGCTTTCAGGCCGAGCGGAAACCGGTCGGCCACCTGGAAAGCGGTCAGTCTAAAACGACGCGCGTTCGGGCGCAAAACCGGTACTCCACGCTTGCGGAACGCACGCGCTTAGCCCTTCTTCGACCAGCGACTGAAGCGAGAGAAGAATTTGTCGCGCCGCTCCTGGTCAGGCTCGTAGGAAACGTCCTCGACCAGCGCGGGCGCGCGCTCTTCTTCTTCCTCTTCGGGCTCGCTCACGCTCGCCGCAGCGGCGAAATCGGCCGCGACCGATTCCATCGCCGCTTCGCGCGCCGGGTGATCGATCACCTCGGCCGCTTCGGGTTCCGGCTCGAACCGCGCCATCGCTTCTTCTTCGATTTCGGCTTCGACGGGCGCTGCAGCCTTGATCTCGGGTTGCGCTTCGACGCGCGGCAACAGGTGCTTGGGGTCGCCGCTCACGAAGTCCAGCCATTCGCCGCCGTCCACCTCGAAAGTGCGGCGGCCGCGGCCACGCCGACGCCGACGCCGACGCCCGCCGCGTTCTTCGCCGTTGGCGGATTGACGCTGCGGCTGCGGTGCGGCTTCGGCGACAGCTTCCTCCTCGCCGCCTTCGGCGCCGCCCTCGTCGCGACGACGTTTGCCGCCGCGACGGCCGCGACGCCGGCGGCGCCGCCCGCCGTCTCCACCGGCCTCGGCTTCGCGAGCGGGGGCTTCCTCTTCTTCCTCGACCTCTTCGACGGCCTCGACTTCTTCCTCGACCACCGGTTCGGCTTCACGCCGCGGTTGACGGCGCGGCGCCTCCATCTCGGCGTCTTCGTCTTCCTCGCGTCCAGCCGAGATCAGTTCGATCTCGAAGTCGGTGCCGTGCAGCGCCGCGGCGCCGGCGATGCGCACGCGGACATGATGGTGCTCTTCGATCGAGGCGATCGCATCGCGCTTTTCATTGAGGATGTAGAGCGCAACCTCGGTGGCCGCGCGCGCTTCGACAACGCCGCCTTTTTGCTTCGCCACCGCTTCGTCGAGCCCGCGCAGCAAGGCGAGCGCCGCCGATTGCACCGAGCGCACGCGTCCGGCGCCTTGGCACACTGCACAGATATGCGTCGTGCCTTCGAGGACGCCCGTGCGCCGCCGTTGGCGCGACAGCTCCAGCAATCCGAACGGCGAGATCTTGCCCATCTGCACGCGCGCGCGATCGAAGCGGAGATTGTCCTTCATCCGTTTTTCGACGGCGCGGTCGTTCTTCGATTCCTCCATGTCGATGAAATCGATGACGATGAGCCCCGCGAGGTCGCGCAAACGCATTTGTCGGGCCGCTTCGTCAGCGGCTTCGAGATTGGTCTTGAGCGCCGTCTGTTCGATGCCGCGCTCACGCGTGGCGCGGCCCGAGTTGACGTCGATCGCCACCAGCGCTTCGGCCTGGTTGATCACCAGATAGCCGCCGCTTTTCAGCGTCACAACCGGCGAATAGATCGATTCAAGCTGACGCTCGACGCCGTGCTTGGCGAAGATCGGCGTCGGCTCTTTCCAGTTGTGGACGCGCTTCGCATGGCTGGGCATCAGCATGCGCACGAAGTCTTTGGCCTCTTTGTAGGCTTCCTCGCCTTCGACGTGAATTTCATCAACGTCCTTGTCGTAAAGGTCGCGGATCGCGCGCTTCACCAGCGAGCTTTCTTCGTAGATCAGCGCCGGTGCGATTGATTTCAGCGTCTGGTCGCGGATCGTTTCCCAGGCGCGGATCAGATATTCGTAGTCGCGCTTGATTTCGGTTTTCGTGCGCTTCGCGCCTGCCGTGCGGATGATCAGCCCCATGCCTTGCGGCACTTCGAGATCGTTGGCGATCTTCTTCAGCCGCTTGCGGTCTGTGGCTTGCGTGATCTTGCGGGAGATGCCGCCGCCGCGGCCGGTGTTGGGCATCAGCACGCAATAGCGTCCGGCGAGCGAGAGATAGGTCGTGAGCGCCGCGCCTTTGTTGCCGCGTTCTTCCTTGACCACCTGCACCAGCATGATCTGCCGGCGCTTGATCACTTCCTGAATCTTGTAGCGGCGCGTCAGGATGCGGCGGCGGCGTTCATCGACCGCGTCTTCGTCCTCTTCTTCGCCTTCGGCCTCCGCCTCCGCAGCAGCGAGTTCCGCCTTGATCTCTTCCTGATCGGCGCTGGGGATCGCGTAATAGTCCGGATGGATTTCCGGGAAGGCGAGGAAGCCATGGCGGTTGCCGCCATACTCCACGAAAGCGGCCTGCAGCGACGGCTCAACGCGCGTCACCTTCGCCAGATAGATATTGCCTCTGAGTTGTTTTCGGTTGGCTGTCTCGAAATCGAAGTCGTCAACACGGTGTCCATCGAGCACCGCGACCCGGGTCTCCTCGGGGTGGGCGGCGTCGATAAGCATTGTCTTGGCCATTGATATGGGCTCCGTCAGCGCCGGACGCGCGGGCCCGCTGGCGATCCGGGACGACGGAGCCGTCGTCATTCGGGCGCGGGGCGGCGGTGGGGCGCAAAGTCATGGAAAAAGGCGTGTCCGCGAACGTCGCGCCCGAGCCGACGGCGCTAGGCCGTTCAGCGGGATGGGCGGACGAGAGGCGGATCATGCACAGCTCCGGTTGACGCCGTCTGAAAGACGGCGTGGAGGCTCCCTTTGCGTTGGGGGCGCGTTGTGATGGTCCGGAAGCGGGCGCTGTAGAAGCGCCGCGGGGGGCCTGTCGCGCCATCCGCTGTGCGGGAGCGCGCCGACATGCGGGAGGCGGAATGCCCGGCTGCGCATGGCGGCGATGGGCGGACCATGCATGATTTCCCAGCGGAAGAAAAGCGGTCCGAAGCGGTCCGGGGCCAACTGCAGTACGAACCGCGATTAACCTTTTTCTTAAACCGGGTTGAAAACGACCGCGGCTAAAGTCCCGCCCGGGATGACGTTCGACCGCCGCTCCTTCCTTCAGCTTTCCGGGCTTGCCGCGCTTGGCGCGGCCTTGCCGGCGCGCGCCTGGGCGGATGGCGCCGTGATGGCGCGCGGCGTAAGTCTGAACGGGGCGGGCAGCGCCGTTCGGGTGGCCGTGGCGCTGGATCGCGCCGTCGCCCCGAGGACTTTTTTCCTAACTGGCCCCGATCGTTTTGTGATCGACATGCCCGGTGCGGCGTGGGCGCCGGAAGCCCCCCTCCAGGGTGCTGGAGCGGGCGTCGTGACCCGGTTCCGTTGCGGCCAGCGCCCGGAGGGGGCGGCCCGGCTGGTTCTTGATCTCGCAGCCCCTTCGAGCGTCGTCAGCCAAGCGCTCGGCGGCCGCCGCAACCCCGGTTTGAGTTTCGATTTGGCTTCCGCCGCGGTCCCGCTCACGCCGGCCCCCGCGCAGACCTTCGTCCGTCCGCGCGCCAACGCCGCCGGCGGCGTCCGCACGGTGGTGCTTGATCCCGGCCATGGCGGCCACGACCCTGGTGCAATCGGCGTCGCCGGCACGCGGGAGAAAGATGTCGTGCTCGACGCGGCCTTGAAGCTCCGCGAGGCGTTGGAGGCGCGCGGCGGCTATAAGGTGGAGCTGACGCGCGAGGATGACCGCTTCGTGCCGCTGCCCGATCGGGTTGCATTCGCCCGCGCACACAACGCGGCGCTGTTCATCTCCGTGCATGCGGATTCCGCCCCGAACGCGAGCGCCACAGGCGCTTCCGTCTACACGCTCTCCGAGCACGGGGCCGATCGCGCGCAGAACCTGATGGATTCGCAGAACTGGGACATCGATCTTGGCGCCGCGCCGCGCCGCGGCGTGGTTGGCGCGATCCTGACCGACCTTGCGCAGCGCGAAACCACCAACAAGTCCGCCGAGTTCGCCGAGACGGTGATCCGCAGCCTCGGGGACGTCTCGCCGCTGGCGGCGAACACCCACCGCAACGCCGGCTTCTTCGTCCTGCTCGCCCCGGACGTGCCGGCGGTGCTGATCGAAACGGGCTTCCTCAGCAACGTGACGGATGAGCGCCGCCTCGCCGATCCGCGCACGCGCGAGCGCATGGCTGGGGCCATGGCCGATGCGGTGGACCTCTATTTCAACCGCGCCGCGCCCATCTATGTCGCGGGCGCTTAAGGGCGCCGGGCTGCCATCTCCGCTCCGCCGCCCCAAACTCGCCCAAAGCCTCCTGCATGGTCCGCCGCGAACTTCACGTGACAGCAAGAGCGGCTTGTCATAATCGCGCCTTAAAGCCTGGGGACCTCCTCGGTCAGCGGAAGTGGGTTGAATGTTTCGTAAGATCCTGATCGGCGTCGCCATTGCTGCGGGCGTGGTCGTCCTTGGCGTGGCGGGCTTTCTGATCGCGGCCCTGCAAGGGCTGCCGAGCCTCGCCGACCTGCAGAATTATCAACCGCCGGTGACGAGCCGCGTGCATGCCGGCGATGGCGCGCTGGTGGCCGAGTTCGCGCGCGAACAGCGCATGTTCGTGCCCATCGATCACATCCCTGACCGCGTGAAGAACGCGTTTGTTGCGGTGGAAGATCGCCGCTTCTTCGAACATTCCGGCGTCGACTACCAAGGCATCGCCCGCATCGCCGTCAGCAATCTCGGCAACGTGCTGCGCGGCCGACGCCTTGAAGGCGCTTCGACTATCACCCAGCAGGTCGCCGGCAACATGCTGACGGGCCGCGAGCGGCATGGCTTCGCCGGCATCTACCGCAAGATTCGCGAAGCGGTGCTGGCGCAGCGCATCGAGAAGGTGCTCGATAAGGACCGCATCCTCGAGCTCTATCTGAACCAGATTTATCTCGGCAACCGCGCCTATGGCGTGGCTGCGGCGTCGCTCAATTATTTCGACAAGCCGCTTGATGAACTCAGCCTCAGCGAGGCCGCTTATCTCGCGGCGCTCCCAAAGGGGCCAAGCAATTACGATCCGGAGTCGCATCACGACGCCGCCGTCGCGCGCCGCAACCTCGTCATCGATCGCATGCTGGAGCGCGGCTATGTCACGGCGCAGGAAGCGACTGCCGCGAAGGCCGAACCGCTGGTGACGCGCGATCGCCTTTCCGGGCCGCAATACATCGCCGCGACGCACTTCGTCGAAGAGGTGCGCCGCCAGATTGTCAATCAATACGGCGAGCAAGCGCTTCTGGACGGCGGGCTTTCGATCCGTTCGACGCTCGACACGCGCTTGCAGCTGGTTGCAGCACGCTCGCTGCGGGCTGGCCTCGAAGCTTATGATCGCCGCCACGCTTGGCGTGGTCCCGTCGCCAGCGGCGACACCCATGGCGACATCCGCGCTCAATTGCGCAATGCGCGGCGTGCGCCGCAGCTTTCCGATTGGCTACGCGTGATGGTCACGTCCGCTTCGGGCAACACGGTTCGCGTGACCGACGAGAACGGCGCCACCGGCCAGATCAATGCCGATGACGCACGCTGGGCGGCTCAATATTCCACCGGCCGCAACCGCAATCGCGCGCTCGCGGCTGGCGCTATTGTCTACGCGCAGCGCGGCGCAAACGGGCGCTACACGCTGAAGCAAGTACCCGAAGTGCAGGGCGCGCTGGTGGCGATGGATCCGCACACCGGGCGCGTGCTGGCGATGATCGGCGGCTATTCGTTCGATGAGCCCGGCGGCCTCAACCGCGCGACGCAAGCCAATCGTCAGCCCGGTTCTTCGATCAAGCCGATCGTCTATGCGGCCGCGCTCGAATGGAACAATCCGGAAGGCGAGCCGATCACGCCGGCGACGCTGATCGACGACGGGCCGCTCTCGATTGCCGCGGGCGATGGTTCGACCTGGTCGCCGGAAAACTATGAGCACGAATTCCTCGGCCCGACGCCGCTCCGCCGCGGCCTCGAGCTTTCGCTCAACGCCATGACGGCGCGCGTCGCCTATGAGATGGGTCCGGAGCGCGTCCTGCAATATGGCCAGCGCCTCGGCCTCTACGGTCAGAACACGCAGGCCGTGTTCGCGCTGGCGCTTGGTTCGGGTGAAACCACGCTGCTCAGGATGACAACCGCCTACGGCATGTTCGTGAATGGCGGCAAGCAGATCACCCCGGTCATGATCGACCGGATCCAGGATCGCACCGGTCACACCATCTTCCACGCCGACCAGCGCAATTGCGACGCCTGCCAGGAAGCGTGGCATGGTCAGCCTGCGCCGGCGCTGCCCGATACGCGCGCACAAGTGCTCGATCCGATCACCGCCTATCAGATCGTGTCGATGGCCCAGGGCGTCGTCGAACGCGGCACAGGTTCGGCGCTCAATTCGCTGGGCTACCCGCTCGGCGGCAAGACTGGCACCACCAGCGACTATAAGGACAATTGGTGGATCGGCTTTTCGCCTGACCTCGTGGTCGGCGTGTGGGTCGGCTACGACCGGCCGCGGACGCTGGGCGAGGGCCAGACGGGCGCCGCGAACGCCGTGCCGATCTTCGGCAGCTTCATGCGCGAAGCGCTCGCCGGCACGCCGCCGACGCCGTTCCGCATTCCCGCGGGCGTGCGGCTGGTGCGCATTGACGAGCGGACGGGCTTGTTGCCGGGACCGGGGACGACGGAAACGATCCTCGAAGCGTTCCGCCCCGGCACGGAGCCGACGGAGCAGGTGACGTCTTCGCCCTTCGTATTCGGCGGCACTGCACCCATTGATCCGCGCGTCTTATCAGGCGTCGACAGCGCCATGGGCACGACTGGCGAAGTGGCGCAGCAGCAGCAGACGCAGCCGCAACAACAACAGCAGCAGAACGACCTCGGCGGGCTCTATTAGCCCCGGGGGCGCATTGTCGCAAAGAGCTGACGTCGAGCCGCGTGCGCAAAGGACCGTCGCGCATCGCGCCGCTGCGTTCGTCCTATTGTTTGTGCTCTACCAGTCCGCCGAGGGCGTCGGCGCAGATCTATTTCATTCGTTCGCGATTTCAGCCGGCTTGATGCTCGCGACGCTCATCGCGGCTTGGCCAGTAGGACGGTGGCTGGGCTGGCGCGGCTACGACGCCTACGCGCTCGAACCGCGCAATACGACGATCGTGCTGCTGCTCGCGGGTTTGATCGCCGCCGGTCTCGCGAAGCTGGCCGCGGTGCATGTCGGACTGGCGATCGGCGTTTATCGGCCCGCCGCGGCCGAACCCGTGGCCGCGACGGCTATTCTCGCGGGCCTGTTGGGCGGCGCCATTTCCACGTTCGTGCCGTCGGTGGCTGAAGACATCCTGACGCGCGGCTTCTGGCTGCGCGCGGCCGCCGTGCGCTGGACGGGCGCTGTGTTTGTGCTCGCGACGAGCGCCATCTATGTGCTCAATCACATCTATCGTCTCGCCGACGGGCCGGTCGAATGGCTGCGCCTGTTCTGCTTTGGGCTAGCCTATGCAGCCGCGGCCTGGCGCTGGCGCACGCTTTGGGCGGCTGTCGGCCTGCACTGGGGCTGGAATTTTGCGAACGTCTGGATTGAGTACGTGGCGCCCGTTGACGCGGCACGGCAGAACGAAGCCGTGCTCTTGTCGGCCGGCGTACATCTCGTCTTGGCGGCAGCGGTCTTCTTGGCCCCACGGCCCGAGCGGCGCGCCGAAAATAATACAGCCCGATCTCCCGATTGACGGCGGGAGCGGCTATCTAACGCCGACTCGCCACTCCTGAAGGACCACACCCATGCGCGCAGACATCCAAGCCCTCGCCGACGGCGTCGCCAACAGCGTCGCCCTGCTGCGGAGGCGTCTTTGACTGGGATCAGGCCAATGTCCGCCTCGATGAGCTGAACGCGCTCGTCGAAGCGCCCACCTTTTGGAACGATCCGGAAAAAGCCCAGAAGCTCATGCGCGAGCGCAACAAGCTCGCTTCCGGCATCGACAACATCAAAGGGCTGGAGCGCGAACTTCAGGACAATCTCGAACTCGCCGAAATGGCCGAGGCCGAGGGTGACGACGCCATGATCGCCGAGGCGCAGCGCGCGCTCGAAGACGCGCACAAGCGCGCCGCCAAGGCCGAACTCGAAGCGCTGCTCTCCGGAGAAGCCGACGGCAACGACTGCTACATCGAAATCAATTCCGGCGCCGGCGGCACCGAAAGCCAGGACTGGGCGGAGATGCTGCTCCGCATGTATGCGCGCTGGGCGAACGCGCACGGCTACAAGGTCGAAGAACTCGAATATCAGGCCGGCGACACCGCCGGCATCAAGTCGGCGACACTGCTGATCAAAGGCGACAACGCCTATGGCTGGCTCAAGACCGAAGCCGGCGTGCATCGCCTGGTGCGCATCTCGCCATACGATTCCAACGCGCGCCGCCACACGAGCTTCGCCAGCGTCTGGGTCTATCCGGTGATCGACGACACGATCGAAATCGAAGTCCTCGATAAGGACGTGCGCACCGACACGTATCGCGCATCCGGCGCGGGCGGCCAGCACATCAACAAGACGGACTCGGCAGTGCGCCTCACCCACATGCCCACCGGCATCGTCGTCTCGTGCCAATCCGAGCGTTCCCAGCACAAGAACCGCGCCACGGCGTGGGACATGTTGCGTGCGCGTTTGTACGAGCGCGAATTGCAGAAGCGCGAAGCCGAGGCGCAGGCGCTTGAATCCACCAAGACGGAAATCGGCTGGGGCCGGCAAATCCGGTCGTACGTGCTGCAGCCGTATCAGATGGTCAAAGACCTGCGCACCGGCGTCGAGACCAGCGATACGCAAGGCGTGCTGGACGGCGACCTCGATCAGTTCATGGCGGCGTCGCTCGCGCAGCGCATTTCCGGCGGCGCCGAAAAGGTCGTCGAGGATATCGATTAAGCCGGCGCCTTCGGCTTCGGCAGCGCGAGGATGATGACAGCCCCGAGCAGGGCGAAGCCGGCGAGTGCGAGGAACGCAGCTTGGCTTGAACCGCCGCTGGCGTCGCGCACGCGGCCGATCAGGTCCGGGCCGAAATAGCCGCCGAGATTGCCGAGCGAATTGATCCAGGCGATGCCCGCCGCCGCCGCCGCGCCGGACAGAAACGCCGTCGGCAAGGACCAAAACACGACGACGTAAGAAGAAATGCCGACCGTCACGCAGGACAGGCCCGCCATCGCGATCAATGTCGCGTGCGGGAAGAAAGCGAGCAGCAGCAGGCCAGCGAGCGCGAGCAGCAACCCGCTCACCGCGTGCCATCGACGCTCGCCGGTGCGGTCGGAATGGCGCGCCCAATAAATCTGCGCGACCACTGCAAGGCTCCACGGGATCATCGCCAGCAGGCCCACGCGCAGATAATCGGTCGAAGCGAAGCCGAACTCCTGGATGATGGTCGGCATCCAGAAATTCACCGCGTAAATGCAGATATTGTGGCTGAAATAAACGAGCGCCAGCGCCCAGACGCGCGCGTCCTTGAAGGCGTCCATGAGGCTGTGTGCGGTGCGCTGTGATTGCTTGCGGGTTTCCTCCTCCTGCAGTCTTTGCTGGACCAGCGCCTTGTCCTCTGCGTCGAGCCATCGCGCGTCTTGCGGCCCGTCCGGCAACAGCGCCAGCACCAGAACGCCCGCCACGATCGATGGGATCGCTTCCAGCAGGAACAGCCATTGCCAGCCGCGTAGGCCGCTTGCGCCTTCGCTGAATTGCATGATCGCGCCGGAGATGGGCGAGCCGACAATGTTGGAGACGGCGATCGCGCACATGAAGAGCGCGACCATCGTTGCGCGTCGCTGAGCCGGATACCAGAACGTCAGATAGAGGATGACGCCGGGAAAGAAGCCGGCCTCAGCCGCCCCCAAAAGAAAGCGCAGTGCGTAGAACGTGAACGCCGCATCGGTGAGGCCGAGGCTTTGCGAGATCGGGCCCCAGCGCATCGCGCCGGTGAACAGAAAGCCTGCGGAGATGATCGCCCAGGTGATCATGATGCGCGCGATCCAGATGCGCGCCCCAATGCGCCGAAGCGCGATGTTGCTCGGCACTTCGAACAGGAAGTATCCAATGAAGAACACGCCGGCGCCGAAGCCATAGACGGCGTCGCTGAAGCCGAGATCGCCCGCCATCTGCAGTTTGGCGAAGCCGACATTCACGCGATCGAGGAACGCAGCGATGTAGCAGATGAACAGAACGGGGATGATGCGCCCTGTGATCTTCGCGAACGCGGCGTCTTCGCGCATTGATGCAGTCGGAGCGTCGGTCAAAGGCTTCTCCCCCCGACGTCTGACGCGTCGTGGGGCTAGCTCGCCGCAACGGCGCCGTTAGGTCAAGCCGTAGGGCGGGAATCCGTTGAATGATCGTTCAAATCCCACTTGACCGCTTTTGATTGATCGTTCAAACAAAAGACCATGTCCGACGCGCGCGAGAAGATCATCAAGGCGGCGATGGAGCTGTTCTGGCTCAAAGGATTCAACTCAACTTCGGTCGCCGACCTGCTGTCTCGCACGCAGCTTAATTCCGGCAGCCTCTATCACGTGTTTCCCTCCAAGCAGGACGTGCTTGTCGGCGTGTTGGAAACGTATCGGGACGGCATCCACGAGATGTTGTTCGCACCGGCCTGGGCAGGGGTCGATGATCCGATCGAACGCATCTTTGCGCTGCTCGCCTATTATCGCGCCGGCATCATCGGCACGGACTGCACCTATGGCTGCCCGATCGGTTCGCTTGCGCTCGAGTTGCACGAGCCCGATCCCAACGTGCGCGAATTGATCGCGGCGAATTTCAACGCTTGGACGGGCGCGATCGAAAATCTGCTCGAAGAAGCGGGTCAGCGCTTGCCCAAAAATCTCGATCGCGCCGCGCTCGCGCAATTCGTGCTGACGACGATGGAGGGCGGCGTGATGCAGGCGCGCACGCATCGCGATGTCGCCTATTTCGATCGCGCGGTGGCTCAGTTGCGAACCCATTTCGATTTGTTGGAGCAAGCCGCGCGTAAGCCGGCGAAAGGGAGAGCCTGATGCGGGCTTTGGCGATGAGCGCGTTGGCGGCATTGTGTTTGTCTGCTGCGCCCGCGCATGCGGACGAACCCTTGGCGACGCTGGCGTTCTTTCAAGGCTGCTGGCGGGGCGATTTCGGCGGCCAGAACGGCGTCACCGATGATCGCTGCTTCGCGCCGATGCTTCATGGGAAATACGTCCGCGATACGCACGAGGTGCGCAACGCGCCCGCGCCGTATGCCGGTGAGACGATCTATTATCTCGACGCTCAGACCCATCGCATCGGTTTCACTTACTACGCCTCCGACGGCGGCATCAGCCGCGGCTTCGCCGAGCCGGGTGAAGGTGGCGGCCTGGTGTTTCCCCCGGGCGAGTATGTCGGCGCCGATGGCTCGACGCTCACCATGCGCGCGCGTTGGACGCCGGACGGTCCCGATCGCTACGTCGCGGTCGCCGAAATCGAAGATCATGGAGTTTGGCGCGAACATTTGCGCATCAGCTATCGCCGTGCGCCGGACCTCGCGCCGCCGGGTTAGCTTTGCGCTAAACCGCGGAGCGCTGATCCATCCGCGCGCCGCAAATAAAAAGGCCGGCTTCGCGCCGGCCTTTGAAGTTCGGTATTCCCAACCCAAACCAGTAAAGAAACTCAGTTGCTGCCCGTGACGATCACGCCCGGGACCATGCGGTCGTCGGTCTCGGCTTCACCGAAGCCGCCGAAAGAGGAGGGCTCAGGCCGCGCTTCCGGCGCAACGATTTGCGGCGTGGCCGGCGCGCCCGGGCCCGTCTGGCTTAGCGGATCTTGCAGATAGCGGCACTGGCCTTCGAACACCGCGCCCATTTCCACCGAGAGGCTCTGGTGGACGATGTCGCCCAGCACATGCGCGTTGCGCGCCAGCATCACCTTGCGCGCGCGCACCGAGCCTTCGATGCGGCCATGCACCGTCACGCTTTCAGAAACGATGTCGCCTTTGACCATGCCGGTGTCGCCGACCGTGATCGAGCCGCCGCGGACATTGCCTTCGATTTCGCCGTCGACCTGCAACTCAGCGCCGTCCGCCGTGATGGCGCCCGTGATCTTCACGCCGTTGGCGATGATCGACGCGATGCCGGCCCGGCCCTGCGTCTGGCGACGCTGTGTCATCGGGTCGGGAAGCGCCGGCATCGTGCTCTCGACTGGCTTACCCTTGCTCGTGAACATGTCGTCCGGCCCTTAAGAAGTTGATGGGATCGATCGCCCGACCGCGGAACCAGACTTCGTAGTGAAGATGGGTCGCCGTAGAGCGCCCCGTCGACCCCATCGATCCGATCCGCTGCCCGATAGCGACCCGCTCGCCACGCGTCACCTGAATATCGCGCAAATGTCCGTATCGAGTCTTAAAGCCGAAACCGTGGTCGATCTCGACGCAATTGCCATAGCCGTTGCGCGGGCCGGCGTAAGAGACGATGCCGGGGGAGGTGGCCACGACCGGCGCACGCTCGAAGGCCGCCATGTCGAGGCCCGGGTGGAAGGCCGGGCGGCCCGTGAACGGGTCCGTGCGGGGGCCGAAGCCCGAAGTCTCGCGGTAATCGACGGCGAGCGGCTGAGCCAGCGGGGTGGCGCTGGCGATGGCTTCGAGCCGGCGTGATTCGGCGACGCGCGCGGCGACCTGGGTGACGCGGCGGGCGAAGGCTGGGTTAAGATCGCTGTCGCGCAGATAGGCGACGAGGTCCTGCGGCACGAGCGGGCCGCCGGCGGCCTCGGCTTCCGGGCCGGTCAGCGCCGACATCGACACGCCCGTCAGGCGCATCACGCCGCGGACCTGCTCGCTGCGCTGGGCCACCGAATCTTCCAGCTGCGAGAGCGTCTGCTCCTGGTCGGACTCGAGCCGGTCGACGCGGGCGCGGAAGCCCACCGTCTGCACCTGATAGGGCTCGCTCGTCATCATCCGGGCCTGGCGGGGCTCGGCTTCATCGATCGAGGCGGCCATCAGCATACGGGCGCCGTCGCGTTCGATCGGGCGGGCGGCCGCCGTGAGGCTAGAACCACCCGCATATTCAAGCAGGCTGCGGAGCACTTCGTGGCGGGTTTCGAAATCGCGGGTGGCCTGGTCGAACGCCCGGGTGCGCTCTTCGAGCTGGGCTTGGCTGGCCGCGGCCTGGGCGCGGGCCTCGTTCAGCCACCGATCGTATTTCTGCTGCAGGCGCTCAACCTCGGCGTTCGAGGCGGTGGCGCGGGGGCCTTCGAGCAGGGTGTTGGCGGTCGCGTAAACGCACCAGCCGGCAACGCCGACGGCGCCGAGCGCGAGCAAAGCTTGCTTAGAAGGCGAAAGGGAGACGTAGCGAACGCTGCCGCCGCTGCGGTGGTAAATCTGACGCTCAGGAAAAACGCGATCGAAGAACGCTCGCGCTCGCGATCCGAACTGGCTCATTGTCCGCCACCGCCCGCTAACTTTAACAACAAATTACCGTTAGCCCCGCCGAAACCGATCCAACCTGAAACGGACCCGAATTGCAACAGTCGGAAGCTCCCGTTTACAGGAATTTCAGCTTCTTGGTTCGCCTAGTGCGAATGCCGGGCCAAACGAGCTGAGAAAAGCGCGAAAACAGGGCGTCCAAGACTAGGCGCTGTTAATCTCAGTTAAAATCTCCTCGACGTGGCCGGCGACTTTCACCTTGCGCCAGATGCGCTTCAGCTTGCCTTTTTCGTCTATCAGGAAGGTGGAGCGCTCCACGCCCATGTACTTGCGTCCGTACATGCTCTTTTCGACCCAAACGCCGTAGCGTTCGCAGACCTCGCCGTCCTCATCGGAAGCGAGCTGCAGTTTGAGCCCATATTTGGCCGCGAACTTATCGTGCTTAGCCACCGGATCGCGGGAAACGCCGATCACGACGGCGTTGGCCTTGGCGATTTCGTTTGTCTTTTCAGTGAAGCTTAGCGCTTCTTGGGTACAAGCTGGCGTGTCGTCTTTAGGGTAAAAATACAGGATGACCCGCTTGCCTTTCAGGCTGGCGAGGCTGACGCGACCGCCCCCGGCCGTTGGCAAATTAAACGAGGGGGCGGGGTCGCCTGGTTTGAGCGCTTTCGACATGTTTCGCCCCTTGCTTGCACCGGCGAAAGCGCGCCGGGATGAGGCGAAGCTTTGCGCATTTCCGGCCCCGGACGCTAGACTTGTCGCCGCCGGGGAGGCGGAGACGCGCCGATGATTCGCCGGTCCAGCCTGATTGCGCTCGAAGTGATCGCTGGCCTGGTGGCGGCGGTTTTGATCGGCTTGGGCGCCGCCTGGTGGCGGTTAAGCCAGGGGCCGGTCGAACTCAATTCCATCCGCCAACAGGTCCAATACGAACTCAGCCGCGCGCGCTCGGGGCGTCCCGTCGGCATCGAGAAGGTCGAGTTGGCCTGGACCAAGGAGGGCAACGCCCTCGAATTGCGCGCGGTCGGCGTGACTGTGGAGGACGGGCGCGGCCACGTGCTCTCCCGCTCCGACGAAGCGCGCATCGAGCTGAACGTCCTGCCGCTGCTGATCGGGCACATTTCCTTGGTCCGCGCGGATTTCTCGGGTGGCGATCTCACCGTTACGCACAGGGCCGACGGCGCTCTCTACATCGCCTTCGGCCCACCGGGTGCGCCGCCTGACATCATCATTCCGCCCTCGCAGCTGCACGAAAGCCTGGCGCAGCGGGTCAATCGTTTGCTGGACGGCATGGAGGCGGCGTTTCAGCCGGTCGGCCCCGGCGGACGCTTGCGATCCTTGCGCGTGAGCGGCGCGCACCTCGCCATCATTGACGAAGCCGGCGGCGGCCGCTGGACGGCGGATTCCGCAACGCTGGAATTGGCGCGCGAGGGCGACGCCCTCGCTTTCGTCGCAAACGCGCGCCTGGAAGGCGCGAATGGCTTGGCGCCGGCGAGTCTGCGCATCACCACCGACACGCAATTCCAGTCCGCGATCATCGAATTTGGCGCGCACGACGTGCGTCCGCGCGCGCTGTTCTCGCCCGCCGTGCTCGGCCCGTTTGCGGGCCTGGACGCGCCTCTGACCGCGACGATCTCGCTTGGCCTTGACCGCAGGACGGGCGTGAGCCGGCTCGAAGGCGACGCCACGCTCGGCCGCGGCGTGGCCGACATGGCGGGCGGTCGCTTCGATCTCAGCGGCGGGCGCCTGCACGGCCGCTATGATCTCGACGGCGACGAACTGATCATTGACCAGCTCAATCTCGCCGGCCAACACACGCGCGTGCGCGGCGAGGTGCATGTTCGGCAGGCCTCGGCCATTCTGCGCGCCGATCCCAACAAGCCCGCGCCATTCGACATCGCGCTGCCGTCCGCGACGCTTGACGTTCCCGGCGTGCTCTCCGCGCCGATCGATTTTTCCGACGTGCAGATCGTCGGTGCGATCGACAGCGGCAATCGCAGCATCAATTTCACACGCGCTCATGCGCGCACGGGCGACGCGATCATCGACACGTCGGGGCGTCTATATTGGGGCGAAGCGGGCGGGCACACCTATCCGGGTCTGCAACTCGACGGCGCCGTTGCGGGCGTGCTGAGCATGGATCAGGTGATGAGCCTGTGGCCGATGTCGCTGGCGGAAAGCGCGCGTCACTACCTGGTCGATTCCCACATCACGGGGCGCATCAGCAATTTGAAGGCGCAGCTGGACATCCGCCCGTCCGATCTCGCGGCGGGCGTGCTGCGCAACGAAGCGATCAATCTCACCTTCGACATGAACAATGGCGAGATGCGGTTCGTGCCCACTATGTCGCCGGTGGTCGGCGCGCGCGGTCATGGCGTGCTGCAAGGCAATCGCTTTGATCTCGCGGTGCAGGAGGCCCGACTCAACAATCTGGTGCTGACGCGGGGCTCGTTGGAAGTGCCGCGTTTGAAGCCGCATGGCGCATTGATGACGCTCGCGGCTCATGCCGAGGGCGACGCACGCAATCTCGTCGAGATTCTCGATCAGAAGCCGCTCGATTTGCGCGATCGCTTGCCGGTCGACGCTTCGACGGTGACGGGGCGCGCCGCAGTGAACGTGCGCCTGCAGCGGCCGCTCCTGGATCACGTCGAATTCCGCGATTGGCTGTTTGCCGTGGATGGGCGGCTCGACAATTTCGCCGGCAATATGTCGACCCGTCGTGTGGCGCTCTCGCAAGGGCGTTTGGACGTTCGCGGCGATCAGCGTGCGATTGTCGTGGCGGGTCCCGTCCGCGCCGGCTCCTCCGATGTGAATGTCAGTTGGACGGAGCATCTCGATCGTCCGGGTCGTGCGTCGTCGGAATACCAATTCAGCGGCGATTTCGACGCCGACGATCTGGTGCGTCTCGGTTATCCGATCGCCGCTTACGGGCAAGGCCGCATCGGCGTGCAGGTGAGCGGGCAGGGCCGCGGTTTCGACGTCGATCAGGCCAACATTCAGCTCGACCTGCGCAACGCAGCCGTGGATTCGCCGTTCCATTTCTGGACCAAGCGCGCCGGGCAAATCGCCTCGATGAGTTTTGACATCGCGCGCCAGCAGGATGCGTCGCTGCAGCTCAACAATTTCGAAGCGCGCGGCGTCGGCATGCTGGCGCAGGGGCGCATTCGCATCACGCACGAAGGTCGCATCATCGAGGCCGATCTGCCCAGGTTCGCGCTCGACGGCCGCTCGGACGCGCGTCTGCATGCGCAGCGCGCGCGCGACGGCGCGCTTGAGATCGACGTGCGCGGACCGCTGTTCGACGGCGCGCCGTTCATGGACAGCGATGACGAGAGCAATGGCGCGAGCGGCGGCGCACAGGAGGGTGAGCCCTTCGTGCGCGCGGCGATCAATGTCGATCGGTTGAAGCTGCGCGGCGGCGCCACCCTGTCGAATGCGCGCGTGCAGCTGGCGACGCGCCAAAACTCGCTCGACATGTTGATGGCGGACGGCAAGACGCCGCAAGGCAAGAGCTTCACGCTGGCGCTTGGCGTGCGTCCGGACGATCCCCAAGGTCGTATCCGCATGGAAGCGGAAGATGCGGGCTTCGCCATGCGTGCGTTGACCGGCGCTGAAAACATCCAGGGCGGCATCGCTTCCGCCGACGGGGTGTGGCGCACGGGCCCGCCGAGCCGCGCGGATTTCGTCGTGCACCTGCGCGACTTCCAGATCGTGCGTCTGCCGGCGATGGCGCGGCTGCTTTCGTCGGCGGGTTCGCTCACCGGACTTGCGGAAATGTTGAATGGCGACGGCATCGGCTTCACGGCGCTCGATGCGCCGATGTCCTTCGCCAACAATCGTTTGCAGATCGGCGAAGCGCGCGCCGCCGGTCCGTCGCTTGGTCTTACCGGTACGGGCGCTTACGACATGCACGGCGACAACCTGAACATCAACGGCGTCGTGGTGCCCTCTTTCGGCGTCAATTCGATGCTGGGCGCGCTGCCGCTGGTCGGCGATTTACTGGTGTCGCGCCGCGGCGAGGGCGTCGTCGGCATCACGTATTCGATCAATGGCCCGGTGACGGAGCCGCGGGTCGGGGTCAATCCGCTCTCGGCGCTCACCCCGGGCATTCTCCGGCGCATCTTCGAGCCGGTCACGCCGCGTGCGCGCAACGCGACGCAGAGCGCGCAACGCACGACAACGCCCGCCGCGCCGCCGCCCGCTGCGCCTGCTCCTGCGCCCACGAACTGATCAGCTCACCTTCAGCAAGGCGTGCTTCTTCTTGCCGAGCGAAAGCTTGATTGCGCCATCGACGATGTCGGTGATCGAAAGCGAAGCATTCTCGTCGGCCACGACCTCATCGTTCACCCGCAGTGCGCCGGCGCCGACGTGGCGCTTGGCTTCACCGTTTGACGCCGCGAGCCCCGCGCGCACGAAGGCGGCGGTGATGCGCAGACCCGCTTCGATCTCCGCGCGTGGAACGTCGATGCTGGGAAGATCGGCCGAGCGCGCGCCTTGTTCAAACGTCGCGCGTGCTGCGCCTTCGGCCTTCTCGGCTTCGGCGCGGCCGTGCAGCATCGCCGTTGCTTCCGTGGCGAGCATTTTCTTGGCGTCGTTGATCTCGGCGCCTTGCAGCGCTTCCAGGCGCGCGATTTCGTCGAGCGGCAGATCGGTGAACAGCCGAAGGAAGCGCCCGACGTCGGCGTCCTCGGTGTTGCGCCAGTATTGCCAGTAATCGTACGGGGAGAGCATGTCGGCGTTCAGCCACACCGCGCCTTGCGCGGTCTTGCCCATCTTCGCGCCGGAAGCCGTGGTGATGAGCGGCTGCGTCAGCCCGAAAAGCTCGACGCCGTCCATGCGGCGGCCAAGCTCCACGCCATTGACGATGTTGCCCCATTGGTCGCTGCCGCCCATCTGCAGGCGGCAGCCGTAACGGCGATGCAGCTCGACGAAGTCATAGGCCTGCAGCACCATGTAGTTGAACTCGATGAAGGAGAGCGGTTGCTCGCGTTCCAGCCGCATCCGCACCGAATCCATCGCCAGCATGCGGTTGACGGAGAGGTGGCGGCCGACATCGCGCAGGAAGTCGATGTAATTGAGCTTCAAAAGCCAATCGGAATTATCGGCCATGATGGCGTCGCTCGCGCCGTCGCCGAAACTCAGGAACTTGCTGAACACCGCTTTGATCGAGGCCGTGTTTCTGGCGATCTGTTCTTCGGAGAGGAGCTGACGCGACTCATCCTTTCCCGAGGGGTCGCCGACCCGCGTGGTGCCGCCGCCGAGCAAGACGATCGGCTTGCCGCCGGCTTGCTGCAGCCGCCGCAGCATCATGATCTGCGTCAGCGAACCGACATGCAGCGAAGGCGCGGTGGCGTCGAAGCCGATATAGCCGGTGACGCCCTTCGCCGCGATCTGGTCGAGCCCGGCGAGATCGGTGCATTGATGGAATTGCCCGCGCGCGATCACGCTCTGCAGGAAGTCGGACTTGGGGGCGGCGGGGTTTGTCACGTCTGGTCTCCGGAGAAGCCTCTTAGAGGCCGGAGACCGTCTCTTGAAGAGCGCGCGCCGCCGGCCGGCGGCGCCAAAGCGCCGCGCGTCAGTTCAAGCCGTAATAATAGCGCGCGATCCGCATGCGCTTGCTGCTAGGGGATGGCTGGGCGGGTCGTCAAGCGGGCGCATCGTTTCGGGCGCCAAAGCTACGCGCCGTTAAAGGACATTGAGGCTAAGCTCGCGCCGTGCTGCACGACCTGATTTGCCATCCCGATACGCCAAGCGCCGCCGTGGACACGATCGCCGTGGCGGTGGCGCGGCCGCAACCGGGCATGCTGGCGCTGCGCTACACGGTTGCGGGGCGGATCGCGCAGGTGCGGTTGGCGCCGCCGGCGGACCCGCTGCGGGTGGACGAACTCTGGCGCACGACCTGCTTCGAGGCGTTCATCGAGACGACGCCGGGCTCGGCCTATTACGAATTCAACCTCGCGCCCTCGACGCAATGGGCCGCCTACCACTTCACCGGCTATCGCGAAGGCATGGCGCAGGCCGATGTGGCGCCGCCCGCAATGATCACTGGCGCCAACGCCACGCATATCGATGTCGATGCGCTGATCTATCTACCGCCGCGCGAAGGGCCCTGGCAGCTGGCGCTGTCGGCGGTCATCGAAGAGACGGACGGCGCCAAATCCTATTGGGCGCTCAAGCATCCGCCCGGCAAGCCCGACTTCCACCACGCCGACAGTTTTGCGTTGGAGCTTCCATGAAATTCGGCATCGATCGCCTGCTTGAAGACGCGAGTTTGCGCGCGCCGCTCGCCGGCAAACGCGTGGCGTTGCTCGCGCATCCGGCGTCAGTCACGGCCGATCTCACACATTCGCTTGATGCGCTGATGGCGCAGGGCGAACTCAACATCACCGCGGCGTTCGGCCCGCAGCACGGCATGCGCGGCGACAAGCAAGACAACATGATGGAGAGCCCGGACTTCAACGACCCTGTGCACGGCATCCCCGTATTCTCGCTCTATGGCGAGGTGCGTCGTCCCACGGGCCAGATGATGTCGACGTTCGACGTCGTCCTGATCGACCTGCAGGATCTGGGCTGCCGCATCTACACTTTCATTACGACGCTGCTCTACATGCTCGAAGCCTGCGCCAAGGACGGCAAGGAAGTGTGGGTGCTGGATCGCCCGAATCCCGCTGGGCGTCCGATCGAAGGGCTGATCCTGCGCAGCGGCTGGGAGAGTTTTGTCGGCGCGGGGCCAATGCCCATGCGACACGGCCTGACGCTCGGCGAGCTGGGCCTGTGGTTCGTCGATCATTTCAAGCTCGACGTCTCCTATCGCGTGATCGAGATGGAGAACTATCGGCCTGACGAAGGCCCCGGTTATGGATGGCCGCTCAGCGAGCGCACGTGGATCAATCCTTCACCCAACGCACCCAATCTTTGGATGGCGCGCGCCTATGCCGGCACGGTGATGCTCGAAGGCTCAACGCTCTCGGAAGGCCGCGGCACGACGCGTCCGCTCGAAGTCTTCGGCGCGCCCGATATCGATGCACGCAAGGTGATGGCGGAGATGGACGCGACGGCGCCGAGTTGGCTAAAGGGCTGCCGTCTGCGCGAATGCTGGTTCGAGCCGACCTTCCATAAGCACGTGAAGCAGCTTTGCCACGGCGTGCAGATCCACACCGAAGATACGAGCTACGATCATAACGCGTTCAAGCCGTGGCGCCTGCAGGCGCTGGCGTTCAAGGCGATCCGCCGGCTCTATCCCGAGTATCAACTCTGGCGCGACTTCCCGTACGAATACGTTTTGGACAAGCTCGCTATCGACGTCATCAATGGCTCCCCGCTCTTGCGCGAGTGGGTGGACGATCCAAACGCCAAGCCCGCCGATCTCGATGTGCTGACCGAACCGGATGAAGGGGCTTGGGCGCAAGCGCGCCAGCCGTTTCTGCTCTACTAGAACGCTTGCCATCGCTCACGGCGCGGCCCATGTCGTCCGCGAGATCGAAAGGGTAGGCGATGAGCGCGCGTTTGGACTTCAAGGATTTCGTCGAGCGCTCGCGCCCGGTCTATGACGCGCTCATCGTCATCTCGAAGTCCGCGGTTGAGGCGGGGCTCGAGAAAGCGCTCGTCGAATTGATCAAGGTGCGCGCCTCGCAGCTGAACCAGTGCGCGTTCTGCCTGCAATTCCACATCAATCTCGCACGCCAAAACGGCGTGCCGCAGGCGAAGCTCGATCAGGTCGCCGCTTGGCGGGAGTCGGCGCTGTTCACCGACCGTGAGCGCGCGGCGCTGGCTTGGACGGAGACGCTGACTGCGCTTGGGCCGTCGGCTGCAAACGATGTGGATTATGACGCCATGCGCGCGCACTTCGATGAGGCGCAGTGGCCCGCACTCACGACCGCCATCGGCCTGATCAATCTCTGGAATCGGCTCGGCGTTGGGATGCGCTACACGCCGCCCGCGAGCGCCTGAGCGCTTTCCTTCGCGTCAGGGACGCGGGCAGCCGTTTTGATCGAAATCAAGGCCCGTGGATGGGGTCCGCTTAAAAGATGACGCTGGCGTCAAGTTTTGTGGAGGAGGCGCCGGAAGAGGTCTCTCATGCGCGTAAAATTGGTCACTCACCCGCCGCAGGCCGTCCAGACATTCGAAAACGAACTGGCCGGGCAGATGCAGCCGGCGGACGTCGAAGTCGTCCGCGAAATTTTCAACACGCCGCTCACCGGCTCCTACAATTGGGACTACGAGGCCGCCAACGCGAAGATTCGCCGGCTCTATGAACTCGGCAAGAAGTTCAACTGGAACGCCGAACTCGATGTGGACTGGGACGTCCCGTATCCGCGCAGCGAAACGCCGAACGAAGGCGAGCACAGCCCGTTTGAAGGGTTGCCGGTCTATGATGCGCTGAGCGCAGAACAGAAGGTCGAGTTTGCTTGGCGGACGCTTTCGCAGACGCTGTCGCAATTCATGCATGGCGAGCAGGGCGCGCTCCTGGTGGCGTCGCAGCTCGTTTCTTGCGCGCCGACGTACGACGCGAAGCTCTACGCGGCGTCGCAGACCTTCGACGAAGCGCGCCATGTCGAGGTGTTTCACCGCTATCTGAAAGATCGCTGCAAGGTCATCTATCCGATCAACGACAGCCTGAAGCTCATCCTCGACAAGGTGCTCACCGATCCGCGCTGGGATTTGAAGTTCATCGGCATGCAGATCCTGATCGAAGGGCTCGCGCTTGCGGCCTTCCAGGTCATGCACCAGACGACCAGGGATCCGCTGTTGAAGCAGGTGGTCGATCTTGTCATGCGTGACGAAGGCCGTCACGTCGCCTTCGGCGTCAACTATCTCGAGGACTGGATTCGCGCGCTGCCGGAGCATGAAATTGAGGAGCGCGCGCAATTCGCGTACGAAGCCTGCGCCATCATGCGCGAACGCTTGTTCTCGACCGTCGTGGCCGAGGAATTCGGAATTGACGCGGAAGAAGCGCGTCGCCGCACCATCGACAGCGAAGGCGGCCAGGCGTTTCGCAGCTTCCTGTTTGAGCGCATGATCCCGAACCTGAAGCGGATCGGTCTGCTGACGGAAAGCGTGCGTCCGAAGTTCGAGGCTCTGGGCGTGCTCAAGTACGAGAACTTGACGCATGACGGCATGATCGATTGGGCCAATCTCGAACGGCCGCTGCCGATCAAGGAGCACGCGATCGCTGCGGAGTGAGCCTCACTCCGGGAGCCGATGGAAGCCTTTGAGCGCGAGCGCCGACACGTCCCAGTGATTGCGGTCGCGCAGAAAGATGGCTTCCGTCGGCTCGAAGCGCTCGGGTTGGTCGAGCGTGCCGACATAGAGCGTAACCTGATCCGGCGCGCTTGCGGGCATGCCGAACAATAAGCTCCCGCATTGCGGACAGAAGTGTCGCCCGCCTGATTTTCCCGGCGCCGCGGGCGGATAGACGGCGACCCTGCCGGTGCAGACGAACGCTTCTTTCGCCACGCCCATAACGGGCATGTGCCCGGCGCCCGAAGCACGCTGGCAATCGCGGCAATAACAGAACAGATTGAACAGCGGCTCGCCTCGCGCTTCGTAGCGCACCGCGCCGCAAAGACATCCTCCAGTGATCATGCGTTCGGTCTAAGGCGCGTGATGGGCGACCTCAAGCGGCTGCGTGGCGGGGCGCGGCGCCGCCAGCTGTGCGCCCAAGCGGATCATCGGGCGCTCGACCAGCCGGTACATCAGCTCTGAAGCGATCAGCGTGAGCACGATCACGGATGGAACCAGGAGCACGAAGGTCTGGACTTGGGTCAGCGCATGCAGCGGCAGCAGATAGAGCAGGATTTGCAAGATCGGCATGTGCAGCACGTAGACTGAATAGGACCGTGCGCCGAGCGTCGTCGGGAGCCACGAAGCGAATAGCGCCTTGCCGGCCTTGGCGGCGACCCGGTCGGTCAGCGCCTCAGGCTGAGCAGGACGCGCCAGGAACGCGAGGAAGGCGATCCAGAACAGCACGGGTGCGATCGCGTTTGCGAAGGGCACAAGGCCCGCCGCGGCGATGGCGATCGCGGGGAATGGCAGCGCCATGCTCTTGAGCGTCGGCAGCGCCAAGCGGCTGGCGATGCCGATCACGAACAGCCAAAGTCCGCCCGCCAGGTTGGCGTAGCTCGGATACACGCCGAACACCTGATGCTTGAACAGGTAGGCGCAGCCAAAGGCGATGAACGTGATCAGCGCCGCCCAGCGTCGCGAGCGCATGAGCCAGATGACCGCCGGCGCGATGAGATAGAATTGCCATTCGAGACTTAGGCTCCAGGCCGGGCCGATGAAGGCGAGCGATGACCAAGGGAGCACGTTGTCAGGAACGAGGCCCTGAAGCAGCGTGACGTGGAGCAGCCAGTAGGGCCATGGATTACGGGCGACCTCATGAATCTCGCCGCTGCGCGCGCCATAAAACCAAGAAGAGGCGTCGCTGCCCCAGGTGGTTGTGGCGAGGCCGGCAACGGCAAGGTGGGTGGCGACGGCGCCGATCGGCAGTGCGATCAGATAAGCTGGAAAGATGCGGAAGGCCCGCCGCGTGATGTAGCGCGGCCAGGGCTCTTCGCGGTCGACGACAAGACCGGCGATGACGAAGCCGCTCACCATCACGAACACCGCGACGATATTGCTTCCGTCAAGCAGCTGGCCAATGCGCGGAAAGTAGTTGAGCGACACGAAGCAGTGCGTGGCGACGACGCTCCATGCGAGCCACGCGCGTAAGCCTTCGATCTCTGGAAATCTTGGCATGAGACGCCTCCGTCTCGAAAAGCCTACGCCTTGCGGTCGGCGTGCTTGAGCGAATTCCCCTGGAAGCGGCTGTTCATCGAGGCATGAGGCGCCGGCGGCCGTTCACCCGGCAGGGCTTTGCGCGGAGGGCGTAAGCGGCGCCGCGGCCCCGCCGCGGCCGGCGGCCAGCCGCCCCCCGAGCCGGATCATCGGCCGTTCGACGATGCGATACAACAGCTCAGAAACGGCAAGCGCGCAGATAATGGTGAGTGGCGCCAACAAAAACAGTGTCTGCGCTCGGCTCAGTGTTTGGGTCGGCAGCAGATAGAGAATGATGAGCAGGATCGGCGCGTGAGTGATGTAAACCGAGTAGGATCGCGCGCCGAGCGCGGTGGCGAGCGGTGATTGCAGCAGCACGCGGACGACACCGGAGACCACGGTTTTCCGGCTTTCGTCG
This sequence comes from Caulobacterales bacterium, assembly GCA_035548735.1. Classification (GTDB taxonomy): domain Bacteria; phylum Pseudomonadota; class Alphaproteobacteria; order Caulobacterales; family Aquidulcibacteraceae; genus Vitreimonas. The sequence goes on from DASZSK010000243.1 coordinate 27,138, forward strand.
CGCGCCATGAAGGCCAACAAGGCGGCCCAGATCCCAAGCGCCGCGGCGTTGGTGATGAGGCCAACGCCGATCGCGCCGATCACGAGCGGGGCTTGCGGCATAGGCAGGCGCTGAAGCGCGGGCAGTGCAAGGCGGCTGGCGATGCCGATCAGGAAAAGCCAGAGCCCGCCGAGCAAGGTCGTATAGCTTTCATAAGTCCCGAACACGCCGAGTTGAAAAAGGAACGCTAAAGCGAAAGCGAGCAGGGTCATGACGACTGCGCCGGCCGGTTTGCGCATCGCCCAGACGATCGCCGGCGCGAACAAATAGAATTGCCACTCGAGCGAAAGGCTCCAAGCCGGGCCGACGAACGTCACGGCTGACCAGGGCAAAATCTCGTTGGGCACGGCGCCTTGCAGCAACGTGAGATGCAGCAGCCAGTGAGCCCAGGGCCAGCGCCCGACGCTTTCCGTTTCGCCCAGCAGCGCGTTGTACCAGAACGACCAATGGTCTTGGCCCCAGGAGGCGCGGTTGAGTGCGGCAAGGCCGGCGGGCATGGCGAACGCGCCCAGCGCCAGCGCGATCAAGTAGACGGGATAGAGGCGAAAGGCACGGCGCAAAATGAAGCGCGGCCAGCTCTCGTGACGATCGAGAATGAGCCCGGCGATGACGAATCCGCTGATCAACACAAACACTTCGACAGCGACCGCGGCCGTGATGTGCGCCCAGGCGTCGACATTAAGGAAAGACAGGTGAAGCACCTCGGTGAGATGGCAAAGCACCACCGTCCACGCGAGCCAGGCGCGCAAGCCTTCGATTTCCGAGAACCTGGGCATGATCGGCCACTATCGCGCCACGTGGGCGCGCGCGACGAGCGCTTTCCCCTCGGCGTTTAGCGTTCCGCCAGCGCGAAGCCGTCAGCGCGGCGCGCGTTTCGCCAGGATGCGCTGCAGCGTGCGGCGGTGCATGTTCAGCCGTCGCGCCGTCTCGCTGACATTGTGGCCGCAGAGTTCGTAGACGCGCTGGATATGCTCCCAGCGGATGCGATCCGCCGACATTGGATTTTCCGGCGGCTCCGGCTTGTGATCAGGCGCCGCGAGCAGCGCTTTGACGATATCTTCCGGATCAGCGGGCTTGGCGAGGTAATCCACCGCCCCCGCCTTCACCGCGGCGACGGCGCTCGCGATCGCGCCATAGCCCGTCAGCATCACGACGCGGCATTCGGGGCGGCTCCGCTTCAGCGATTCCACAACCGAAAGGCCCGATCCGTCTTCCAGCCGAAGGTCGAGCACGGCATAGGCAGGCGGCTGTTTGGCCGCCAGTGCGGAAGCTTCGGCGACCGAAGCGGCGGAAGCCACTTCAAACCCGCGTTGTTCCAAAGCTCGCCCCAAACGCGTGCGGAACGCCACGTCGTCGTCCAGAAGAAGCAGTGATTTATCGCCCTCAAGCGGCGCGACGGCCTCGGCCATGAAACTGAAACTCCAAATCGGGCAGGGTTTTAGCGCATTTTCCTGAAGATCAAAGCGGCGGCGCTTCAATTGCTGCACGTGGCCAGCGCACGCGCACGATCGCCCCCTGGTTGGGCGGGGCGCGGTTCCTCACCAAGAGCTTGGCGCCGGTGCGTTCCAGCAAGGTTTTGGCGATGAAGAAGCCGAGCCCGAGGCCGCCGGCGGCGCCCGCTTCACGCTCGGTGAGATAAGGCTCGCCCAGGCGGGCGAGCACGCCAGGGGCGAATCCCGGCCCGTCGTCGATGACAGCGATCTCCACGTGCTCGCCGCCCCAGCGCGCTTCGACATCGACGCGGCTCACGGCGAAGCCGACGGCGTTTTCGACGATCGCGCCGAGCGCATGCACGATCTCCGGCAAACGCTTCAGTTCGATTGGGCCTTCGCCCTGCGTGTGGATGACAATCTCGGTTCCGAGGCCCTCGTGCGGAGCGACGATCTCTTCCAGCAATGCGCGTAGCGGCGCGCGCGCGTGCATGGCGTCGACTTCTTCGCGGCGCGTCGAGAGCTGGCCCAGGATGGCGCGGCAGCGCTCACTTTGCGAGACCAGCAATTGTGCATCCTCTGCGTGCGGATCGTTGGACGGAAGAGCGCGCGCCATTTCCTTGGCGATGAGGTGGATGGTGGCGAGCGGCGTACCGAGTTCGTGCGCGGCTGCGGCCGCGAGCGCGCCGAGCGCGGAAAGCTTCTGTTCGCGCGCCAGCACGGCCTGCACGGCGGCGAGCGCAATGTTCAAGCGTTCTTCTTCCGCCGCCACCCGCCACGCATAGACGCTGGTGAAGCCGAGCCCCACGAGCACGGCCGCCGCGACGCCAAGCTGATAGAGCGGCGGCAATTCGAGGCTGGGCGGCCCCGGCCATGGCAGCGGCAACCGCCACACGGCGATGGCGCCGACGCATAGAAAGGTGAGCGCGGCCAGCATCGCAGTGACGGCGGGCCTAAGTACCGTCGCTGAAACCGCGACCGGCGCCACGAACAGAAACACGAAGGGATTCTGCAGTCCGCCCGTCATCGCCAGCAGAACGGCGAGTTGCACGACGTCGAAGCCCAGTTGCGCCACGGCTTCCCATTCGAGCGCGAGCCCCTGCAGCGGACGCAGCAGCATCAGCATCAGATTGAACGCGGCGCTGACGCCGATCACTGCCATTACGCCGATGACTGGAAAATCCACATTGATGCCGAAACGCACGAACAGCACGGCGATCGTCTGCCCGACGATGGCCAGCCATCTGAGCAGGATGAGCGTGCGGCGGCTGACGCGGCTGGAGACGGTCCAGAAGCTGGCGTCCAAGGGCGCGGGCAGACTGATGTCGGTCATCAGCGGTTCATGCGCGCGCCCGGCTGCGCCTTCAAGAGCGCGGGCGTTCGAGCGCCAGGATCATGGGGCCAAGCGGATGCTCTTGGTCCATCCGTCCACGCGTAGGGACCCACGCGCCAGACACCGCACCGTCGAGATAAAGCGCGTTGCGGCAATGCAGGCGGTCGCGGAAAAATCGCGCCAGCCGACCAAACGAAACCGGCGCTTCGCTGATCACGAAGTATGCGCGATGGGTGTTCAAGACGCCGACGCCATTGCGGATGTTAAGCGAGGGGCCGTTTGCCTGGATCATGGGATGCAGCGCGCCGTCGATCACGAGCATGGGACCGGACTGCGTCGCCCACTGCGATTGCGCGTTGCGATGCGCGTAGGCGTCGCTTGCTTCAACCCGCAGCACGCCGTTCGCGTCCATCGAAAAAACGCCATTCGGCAGCATGTGAAAATTGCCTTCGCCGCGTTGACGATTGAGGCGATGGCGCACGGCGCCGCGCTCGACGAAAAGCCCGATGGGCAAGCCGACGTCGTCGAACATGCCCGCATTCATCGCAAACCGGACGCGGCGCGCTTCGCCGCCCAATACGCTCCGCAACGCACCGAAGCTCCGCAGCGGCGCGCCGGCGCGGTCGGTGTCGACGAGGCGCAATTCATTCGTTCGCGAGTCGAAGGCGCACACCAGGAACAGGTCGCGTTCGAAGCGGTAGTCGACGCATGGCCGCGGCGGCGGCGCGGGCTTCGACGGCGACGTGTCGGTGATCGCCCAAAGGACGAGGATCACAAAGCTCAGAAGCGCAACGCCGAGCCGCATCAGACTGTGCTAGGCGCCGATCCGGGCGATCCTGCGGCGAACGAGCGCTGAGGTGCGGCGTTCGGGCGGATTGCAAGCGGCGCGCTTCACAGTCACCGCTTGAATTCGTGAGCCCGACGCCAGAACCTCCGCCGCGCCGGTTGACCGGCGCCATCGTGCCCGCTCTGGCGGCCGCGGGGCTCGCCGGGCTGCTCGCGCTTTGGCTTGTCTGGCCCCGTACAGAAAGCACGTCGGCGCCGGAGGGTTGCATCACCCAGCAGCTGCAGGCGATCGGGGGGCCGATCAATCTGGTCGACACGCGGGGCCAGGCGGTTACGCAAAACGACATCACCGCGGACGGGCCGTCGGTTTTGTATTTCGGCTTCACGCACTGTCCGGACGCGTGCCCGACGACGATGTACACGCTGGCCCAAGCGCTGCAGAACCCGAACGGGTACGACATCCAGCCGGTGCTGATCTCGATCGATCCCGAGCGCGACACGCCCGCAGTGATGGACGCGTATGTAAAGACGGGCGGATTCCCCCAGGGCCTGATCGGGCTTACCGGCACGCCGGAGCAAGTGCGGGCGGCGGCTGACGCGTTTCGGGTGGTGTATTCGAAGAGCCCGCTGGAAGGCGGGGACTACACCATGAACCACACCTCCTTCCTCTATGTGATGGATCGCCAGTGGCGGACGGCGGCCGTCATGGCGACGCAAAACGCCACGCCGCAGGCGGTCGCCGCCTGCATCGCCGCCGGACTGGGCGCCTCGAAGCGCTGATCACGGCCAAATCGTGCGTCTGGCTTCCGCGCCGCGAAAGCACTCGCCACAACAGTTAACTTAGCTGGACGGAAACCCAATGTAGGGCATTATCGTTCTTTAATGCTGCATTGCAGCAGAATCAGAGGCTGGTTTCGCCGCATGCTCTACTCGCTCTACGAGTTCAGCCATTGGTCGGTCGCTCCCCTGCGGATCGCGGCGATGGTCAATTCGAGCCTGCTGCGCTCGCCCCTCAACCCGGTCAGCGACCACGAGATGGTCCGCAACGCGGCGGCGGCCGCCGAGCTGTTCGAGACCGTCACCCGCCGTTACCGCAAGCCGGACTGGAACCTGCCTACGACCAGCGTGAACAGCGTGAAGGTCGACGTGACGCCAAGGACGGTCTGGTCAACCCCCTGGTGCGATCTGGTCCATTTCGAGCGTGACCCCGCGACGCTCGAGCGGGCGCGCGGCGAGAGGAATGACCCGACGCTGCTGATCGTCGCGCCGATGTCGGGGCACTACGCGACGCTTCTGCGCGGCACGGTCGAAGCGTTCCTGCCGGATCACGAAGTCTACATCACGGATTGGGCCGACGCGCGCATGGTGCCGGTGTTTGCTGGTCGCTTCGACCTCAACGATTACATCGATCACGTCATCAACATGCTGAACTTCCTTGGCCCTGAGAGCCATGTGGCCGCTGTGTGTCAGCCCGGTCCGCCGGTGCTGGCCGCAATCGCGCTGATGGCCCAAGACAACAATCCCTGCACGCCGGCGACGATGACCTTCATGGGTTCTCCGATCGATGCGCGCAAATCGCCGACCGCGCCGAACAAGCTGGCCGAGCAGCGTTCGATCGATTGGTTCAAGAAGACCATGGTGCACACGGTGCCGCCGATCTATCCCGGCGCGTTCCGGCGCGTGTATCCGGGTTTCCTGCAGCTCGCGAGCTTCATGGGCATGAACCTCTCGCGCCATGTGGACGCGCACTACGATTATTACCAACATCTGGTGAAGGGCGACGGCGACAGCGCGCAGAAGCATCGCGATTTCTACGACGAATATCTGTCGGTGATGGATCTCTCGGAAGAATTCTATATCCAGACCCTCGAAGACGTCTTCCAGGAATATTCCCTCGCCAAAGGCACGTTTGTGCATCGTGGCGACGTGGTCGATTGCCACGCCATCAGCAAGACGGCGCTGCTCACGGTCGAAGGCGAGAACGACGACATTTCCGGAATCGGTCAAACGCAGGCCGCACACGACATTTGCGTCAACATCCCCGATTACATGCGCCAGGACTACATCCAACTCGGCGTCGGACACTATGGCGTGTTCAACGGCCGCCGCTTCCGCACTGAGATCGCGCCGCGCATGCGGGAATTCTTCCGCACCTTCCAATCGCCGGAAGTTCGCGCCGGCAAGAAAGCGCCGCGCAAGGTCAAGACGGAAACCGTCTGACCCTCAAGCAGAGCGGCGTCGTCGGAACATCGTCGCGTAATGAAGAAGGCCGAACGTATCGGCGAGATCGGTGATCGCTGCGCGCGACATTGGCACAGTGAGGCCCGCGACAGCAGCAGCGGCAACGCCGGCGCTTCCAATCGCCAGCACTTGCATCGCGTCGGGAAGTGCGGCGACCAGCGGTCGCGTGAACGCGACCGCGAGAAGCGCGCCCAGCGCCGGCGCGACGCCTGGCAAGCTTGCATTGATCTGATCGCGCGTGGTGATCGGGCCGTAGCGGCCAGCCACCCACACGCGCAGAAAGATCACGCCGATGGTGGAGAGCGTAAAGCCGATGGCCGTCTGCACTATGCCGAACTGCGCGCCGATGAAGACGGCCGCCACCCGCACGACAAGCTCGACGAGTCCCAGATTGCGCAAGCCGCGTGAGCGGTTCTGCGTGATGAAGATGTCGTTGATCGCGTAACCAACGCCGGTTGCGGCGAGCGCCGGGGCCAGCGCGGTCAAGACCTGTCCCGCAGCGTCCCAGCGCGCGCCGAGCAGCGAGCGCGTCAGCGGCGTGGCGAGGCCCATCAGCACCATGGAGAGCGGCATGAGGAAGACGCAGAGCCTGCGCACCAAGCCAAGATAGGCCGCGCGGTACTCCGCGGGATCGGCGCGCAATCGCGTCAACAGCGGCGCGATCGACTGCGCGATCGGCTGGATGAGATTGGTGTTGGGAAGCTGAAAGATCGTCTGCGCGCGATTATATTGACCGAGCAGCGCCGAACCCAAAGTATAGCCCGCGATCAATTGCGCGGCGTTGTTCGAGAGGAACACCGAAATCGAATAGACCGATGAATTGGCGCCGAACTTCAGAAGGTCCGGCAGGGCCTCCGCGCGGGCTGGCCGGTTTGGTCTCCAGCCGCTGAGCGAGATGGCGAGCGCCGCGCCCAAGAGGTTCTGCGCAATGCTGCCCCAGACCAGCGCCCATACGTCATGGCGCACGAACGCCAAAATGAGCGTCACGGCGAAACCGCCAGCCTGCGCGGTTACGTCGATCATGGCGATGGCGCCAAAGCGAAGCTCTCGATTGATTAGCGCGCGGTGCTGAAGCGCAACGCCGCCGATCTGGAAGCCGATGATCGACGCCAGCATGGTCCAGCCGATGATCGGCTCGTTGTAGAAGGCGCCGACAAGCGGTGCGGCGGCGGCGAGCAGGAGCGAGAGCGCCGTCGTCATCGCCACGTTGAACCAGAAGATCATGTTGAGTTCCGACTGGTCGATGACGCCCTTGCGCAGCACGGCGTTGGTCAGACCGAAATCGCGGAAGATTTGTACGAACGACAGCATGGCGACGGAGATCGCCGCCAGCCCGTAGTCCCGGGGCGAAACCAGCCTTGCGACCGTGATCGTCGAAACGAAAGTGATCGCCAAAAGCACCATGCGTCGCGCCAGCAACAACCGCGGTCCGCCGCGCGCACGCCGCTTCGCTTCTTCGATGTCCAAGGCGGCGCCAGACGATGAATGGGGCATGGTCTGGGTCACAGGCCGCGCGCGATGCGCTCGGTCTCGCGCACCGCGTCCAGCATCTGGTTCAAGCGCGTGTCGTAGACTTTGTCATCGCTAAGATAGGGCGTACGTTGCGCGGCCGCCTCAAGCGTCCGCACGGCGTCGTGCTCGAACGTCGCGCTGTTCGATTTTAGGGTCTCAGCGGCGCGCCGCAGCCGACCTGGTCCGGCGTCGAGCAACGCCCGTCTTGTTTCGGAGTTGAAGCGCCGAGCGAAATAGAGTTGCAGCGCTTCGCGCGACATCGATCCTTCGAGATGGCGATGGCCGACGATCCCTGCGTCGCGCAGCGCTCTGGCCATGCGCGCATAGCGCAAGTGATCGAGCGGGTGCCCGGCCGCGACGCTGGTCGGATTGAACGGCGCGTTCATGGAAGCGCACCAATCGCGCCATTTGAATTCATCGATGGCCGGCGAAATCGTCACCGGAATCCACGGAATGCGCAGGGTGTCGGCGACGATGGCCGCATGCATGGCCTCGGCGACGACGAGCTTCGCCCGTGAAAACGCCGACAGAATCTCTTCGACCGGCTGTTGCGGCGACACGAAGGTGAGCCCGGCCTGTGCCGCGATGCGTTTCCAGTTCGAGGCCCGGATCGATCGGTGGTGCGGCATGAAGATGATGTCGGTCTTCGGCGCGCCCGACGGCGCGAGTTTCGAGGCCGCCAGCAGAATTGCGCCGTCCGTCACGGCTTTCTCGGGCATGCCGATCAGGCTCGCCGTCAACGGACCACGCACGGCTTGCACCGACCAGGTGTTGATGGCGCGCGGAGGGACGTCATACGAGGTGCCGGAGCCGAGTATGATGATGCGCTTACCGGTCCCTGCGAGCGGCGCGAGCCAGCCTTCCGTCAGGATGCTGCCGATGCCGACCACCACCACATCCTCGACCGCATACATCTCCTTCGAGAAGATGCGCGGCCAAAGGACCGCGTTGAGGTCGTCGCCGAAATTCCGTTTTGGGTCCCGGTAGTAGAAAACTTCCATACGTCCCGCCTTCGCCGACGCACCCCACCTGCCAACGCCGGAACGGACAGGAGGTTCGGCGCGTTGTGATCGTCGCGGAGGCGTTAACGCTTGGACTTGGCCGTTTGCTCCCTGGAGGGCTGGAATTCTCAGCTTCTGCTCATCGCTTCGGCGCCGGTATCGCAGACGAAACGACGTGTTTGGCGCTGGGTAGAACCAAAGGCTGATGTTGGAGTGCGCATCGCGTCGTGAGAATCTTTGCGTATGCGCGCCGATTCGCGAGCGAGCGCCGCTTTGGCGCTCACGACAGAAGTCGAGACCCTGGATGGCCGACGCGTCAGCGTACGGCTGATCGTCAATCCGCGCGCGCGGCGTGTGAGCGTGCGCATCGATCCGACGCGCCGTGTCGCCATCGCTACCGCGCCGTCGAACCGGCAATTGAAGCGTGCGGTGCAGTTTGCCGCGGAACGCGCCGGCTGGATCGCCCACGAACTCGCGCGTCTGCCGGAGAACATCGATCTCGTCCCGGGGCGCATGGCGCCGCTGCGCGGCGTTCCGCATCACTTGGTGTTCGAACGCGGCCTGAGCTTGCCGCGCATTGAAGCCGGCGAGCCGCCGCGCCTTGTCACCCCCGCGCCGGACTTGGCTTTGTTCGAGTCGCGGCTGATGCGGTACTACAAGGCCGAGGCCAAGAGCGACCTGGTCGAGCGCGTCGCCGCGCATTGCGCGACACTGGACGTGCGTCCCAAGCGTATCCAGGTGAAGGAGCTGCGTTCACGCTGGGGCTCGTGCTCGCCGGACGGCGTGCTGTCTTTCTCCTGGCGGGTGATTCTCGCGCCGCCCTATGTGCTCGATTATCTGGCGGCGCACGAAGTTGCGCATCTGCGCGAGATGAATCACTCACGGCGGTTCTGGACGCAGGTGAAGCGCTGCATGCCTGACTTCGAGCGCGGCCGCGACTGGCTGCACCAGCATGGCGCCGCGTTGCACGCCGTGGGCCCCGTGCTCTGATCAACCCGTTCTGAATTAGCCCTCAGGGCCGAAATCCAGCGAATGGTCTTCGTTGCTCGCCGGCGGCGGCGTTTCCGTCGGCGCGCCGAGCGGTGCGCCCACCACCGCGATCGTGCCCGATTGCGGCTTTTCCGAACCGGCGACGTTGAATTCTTCCGGCGTTGGCATTTGTAGCGGCCGAACCGGAACGTCGCGAAGCGCAACGGTCATGTAGCGACGCCAGATCTCGGCCGGCAACGAGCCGCCGGTGACGCGCCGCATCTCCGAGAAATTGTCGTTGCCGACCCACACGCCCCCGGCGAAGCCGGGCACGAAGCCGACGAACCACGCATCGCGGTAATCGTTGCCGGTGCCGGTCTTGGCGCCGATCTCGCGTCCGGGAATTTGCGCATGCGTGCCCGTGCCCGCCTGCACGACGCGGCTCATCATGAAGTCCATCAGGTGCAGTTCGCGGTCCTGGATCACCCGGTCGCGCTGTTGCGGGCGCCAGCTCCACATCACCTCGTCGCTTTCAGCGCGGCGAATGCGGGCGATGCCGTGCGCCTCGACGCGGTAGCCTTCGCTCGCCATGGCGGCGTAGGCCTGCGTCATCTCAAGAAGCGTCACTTCCTGCGCGCCGAGCGCGAGCGAGTTGTAATTGTGCAGGGGCGAGCGCACGCCCAGCCGCTGGGCGACGTCGATCACGTGCTGCTGGCCGATCTCGTGCGCCACGCGGATCGCCACCATGTTGTAGGACATGGCGAATGCCTGCACGAGCGGCACCTGGCCGTGATACTCGTCCTCGTAATTGCCAGGCGTCCAGCCGTCGATCGAAATGGGCGCGTCTTCGCGGATGCTCCACGGCGTCAGCCCTTGCTCCATCGCCGCGAGATAGATGAAGAATTTGAACGACGAGCCCGGCTGCCTGCGCGCCTGGACAGCGCGGTTGAACTGGCTCTGTTCGTAATCGCGACCGCCGACCATGGAGCGCACGCCGCCTTCGTCATCCATGGCGATCAGCGAGGCTTGGCTCGCATTCATCTGCTGGCCTTGCTCATTGAGAACCGATTGCACGGCGTCGACGGCGGCGCGTTGATCATTGATGTCGAGCGTGGTGTCGACGATGAACGCGTCGCGCTGCGTGCCGATCACCTGGTTGAGCAGCGGATCGATCCAGTCGCGGTAGTAGCTCAAGACGCCGGCGGGATTCTTGGCGCTGACGACGAGCTGATCTTGCAAGGCGGCGCGCCGTTCGGCGTCGCTGATGAAGCCTTGCTCCACCATATCCTGCAGCACGACCTCGGCGCGGGTGCGCGCGGCGTCCATGTCCTGCCGCGTCGGGTTGAGGCGCGAGGGCGCTTTGACCAGCCCCGCCAGCATCGCCGCTTGCAGGAGCGTCAGCTGCCGGGCCGGGCGGTCGAAATAGCGTTCGGACGCGGCCTGAATGCCGTAGGCGCCGGCGCCGAAATACACGCGGCTCAGATAGAGCGCGAGGATTTCGTCCTTCGTGAACTTCGTTTCCAGCCAGACGGCGAGGGCGGCTTCCTGCGCCTTGCGTCGCCATGAGCGTTCATTGGTGAGGAAGAGGTTCTTCGCCAGCTGCTGCGTCAGTGTCGAACCGCCCTGCACGACATGCCCGGCGCGCAGATTGGTGGCGCTGGCGCGGATCAAGCCGCCAAAATCGACGCCGAAATGGTGGTAGAAGCGACGATCCTCCACCGCGATAAACGCTTGCGGCACGTAGGGCGGCAGGCTGGCGAGATCGACTGGCGGGGCGTTCTGCGCGCCTTCACGCAAGATCACTTGGCCGTTGCGATCGAGGAAGGTGATGCTTTGGCCGCTACGGGCGTGCCAGAGGTCGTCGGTCGAGGGCAGATCCCACGTCACCCAGACGAAAAACCCGATGATCACCGCGAGCAGGCCGCCGGCGACGTAGCCGCCCCAGATCGCCGCCTCGCGCAGCGTCTTCGGCGTGCGCACGCCGCGGATGCGCCGCCAGAGTTCAAGGCCGAAGGCGCGGGCGTCGCCGGAGAATTTGTGGAGGCGCGGCGCGGCCCAGATCTTGGCGCGCTCGTACTCGGCCTGCGCCCGCGCCTTGGTTTGACCCCAGAAGCTGGTGTCCGGCTCCGGCGGCGGTTCGTCCGGATCGCCCGCGGCTTTGAAATACTGGCTCGGCAGATCGCGGAGCGGCGGCGGCTCGGGTGGCGCAAAGGGCTCAGGAGGCGCAGGGCCGGGGGCGCCCGGGGGCTCGGCCGGCGTCTCCGCGCGAGCAACCGGCGTCGTTTCCGGCTCAACCGGGCGCGGCGGCTCCGCGCCCGGTTCGGGCGCAGCCTCTGGGGGCTCCTGCGGCCCCTCTGGATCGTCTGGTTCAGCCACCCCGGTTAAACCTCTGCCGCGCCCTCTAGCGCGATTCGACCACGTCGGCCGCCAACACGGACATCGACCTGCGGTCGCCCGGTACGCCAACGCGCAAGACGGCGGCTTGGGGGCAGGCCGCGACCGCAATTTTGGGCGCTATAACCCTTGGCGCGCAAGCGTTTGGAGCGGTTTTGCTTGCGGGGGCGTGGCGCCGAAGCCATATAAATCGCACGTCGAAGGGGAATTCCCCATCGGCAAGGAGGTTAATGATGAGCGACTGGAACAGCCAAGCTCGCGTCGCCACAGCTGGCCGCGCGGACATGGCGGTGGACGCCGGCCTACGCGGCTTCATGCTCGGCGTTTTCAACAAGATGGGCCTCGGGCTGCTGCTTTCGGCGGCGCTGGCCTATGTGACCGGGACGGTGCCCGCTGTGGCGGCGTTGGTGTTCGGCACGCCGCTCTATTTCGTCGTCCTGTTCGGCCCGCTGGCGATCTTGCTGATTTCGAGCTTTGCGCTCCGGAATCCATCGCCGACGGCCGCGAATATCATTTACTGGGCGGTCGTCTCTCTGATCGGCATCAGCCTGGGCTCAATCGTCATCGTTTATGGCCGTCTCGCTGATGGTCTGATCACGGTCGCCAAGGCTTTCCTGATCACGGCGGCCTCGTTCGGCGCGCTGTCGCTTTGGGGCTACACGACCAAGAAGGACCTTTCCGGCTTCGGCACCTTCCTGATCATGGGCGTGGTCGGGTTGGTGATCGCTTCGATCGTCAACATGTTTATCCATAGCTCGGCGCTGGGCTTCGCCATTTCGGCGATCGGCGTCCTTGTGTTTGCCGGGCTCACCGCCTTCGACACGCAGCGCCTGAAGTACATGTACTACCAGGTGGGCGGCGACGCCCGGGGCGCCTCGGTGGCGACCACCTATGGCGCGCTGAGCCTCTATCTCGACTTCATCAACCTGTTCCTGTTCATCCTGCGGCTGATGTCGCCGCGGAACTGATCGGGTAGAGCACGAGAAACGCGAACGCCCCGGCCGCACGGTCGGGGCGTTTTCGTTTCAACCGCTGATAGTGCGATCAATCCACCAGGCGCATGCGCTTCGGCTCGAGCACGCGCAGCACCTGTTTCAGATCATGCCCGCGCCGCAGCACGTGGCCGCCAGCCGCATGCACGCTGTAAGCGCCTTGCTGGCGCGCGCTCTCCGGCCGCTTCTCGATCTGATAGAGCGGCGCTTCGCTGGTGCGCCGATAGATGGAGAAGACCGCGCGGTCGGGAAGGGCGTCCATGGCGTAGTCTCGCCACTCCCCCTGAGCGACCATACGCCCGTAAATCGAGAGAATGTGATCGAGCTCGCGCCGATCGAAGAAAATTCGCTTCTGCCCGACTGTGAGCAACTCCATTGATGCTCCTTGGAAACGCGACGGAATTTACCAAATGCGCACAAGCAAATCGGCGCGGCCGTAACCAGCAAATCGCAATCCTGCTTCCGGCACAACACTGTTATTGAAGGGGATATGGACAGGATTTCACCGATAAATGCCTTGATGTCGGCGCAAAGCGAGGCGAACCTATATGCGTGGTCGGCCGGAGAAAGGCACGGGTCCAGTATCCATCAGCCCCCCCAGCCCCCTGGGTCCGTTGCTCTGGTCGACCACACTCTGATTTGAACACCGCTCGCGCCCGTCGCGGGCTTTTTATTGTTCGGTGTTCTAGCGGCTGAATTTACTGGCCTTTTCGTCGTCCCTTTGGCGGCCGCGGGGCTCGCCCGGCGCCGTGGCGGCGACGTGCAGAAGCGCGCCGTGAAGGCCCGACAGCCGCGTTTGGTGTGTGGTTAATGGAAGCTCAACACTACGCGAATCAGCACGCGACTGATTCGCTCGCGAGCGCGCATTTCGCCACATCGCGCCAGGGGTGGCGTTTTCCCAAGGGGCGCCGTAAGAGCGGCGCCTCAATCGGACGGGATCACAGAGAGCATGCTGCTGCAGGTCGACGGCTTGCGCAAAAGCTTCGGACGCCGCGTGGCCGTCGACGGCGTCGGCTTTTCGCTCGATGTGGGCGAGATCGTTGGCTTCCTCGGCCCCAACGGCGCCGGCAAAACCACGACGATGCGCATGATCGCCGGCTATCTCGAGCCCGACGACGGCGAGGTCAAAGTCTTCAATATCGATGTCGCGCAGGAGCGTCGCCGCGCGCAGGAGCGCGTCGGTTATCTGCCGGAAGGCGCGCCGCTCTATGGCGAGATGACGCCGTGGATGTTTCTGCGCTTCGTCGCCGAGGCGCGCGGCATGACGCGCGAGGGCGCGCGCCATGCGGTGCGTCGCGCGGCGCAGGATGCACGCTTGGGGGACACCATCGATCAGCCGATCGACACGCTCTCGAAGGGCTATCGCCGCCGCGTCGGCTTGGCGGCTGCGTTGTTGCACGATCCGCTGCTCCTGATTCTGGACGAGCCGACTGACGGGCTCGATCCCAATCAGCGCGGCGCCGTGCGCGATCTCATCAAGCGCCTCGGCGAAGACCGCGGCCTCATCATCTCCACGCATAGCCTTGAAGAGGTGGAGGCCGTCTGCACCCGCGCCATCGTCATCGATAACGGGCGCGTCGTGGCCGACGACACGCCGAAGGCGCTGGCGGAGAAGCACGGCAGCCTCGAAGCGGCGTTCCGCAAACTGACGCGCGGCGAGGAACGCGTATGAATTTGAAGAAGCAGCCGGGCTTGAAGAGCATGCTCGCCATCTATCGGCGCGAGTTGCTTTCCTATGTCACCACCCCGACCGCGTATGTGTTCGTGGCGGTGTTCCTGTTCGCCATCGGGCTCTTCACCTTTCAGGTGGGCGGTTTCTTTGAGCGGCGGCAGGCGGAGCTGACCTATTCCTTCTTCAGCTTCCATCCCTGGATCTTCATGGTGTTCCTGCCGGCGGTCTCGATGCGGCTGTGGGCGGAAGAAGCGCGATCGGGTGCGATCGAATTGCTGCTGACGCTGCCGGCGCCGACCTGGGCGCTGGTGCTGGGCAAATATCTCGCGGCCTGGACCGTGGCGGCGGTGGCGCTGGTGCTGACGTTCCCGCTGTGGATCACCGTCAATGTGCTGAGCAATTGGCACGCCGACAACGCGGCGATCTTCACGGCGTATATCGGCAGCCTGCTCATGGCCGGCGCTTATCTCGCGATCGGTTCTGCGATGTCGGCCCTGACGCCGGCGCAGATCGTCGCTTTCGTGCTCGCGGTGCTGATCTCATTCCTGTTGACGGCGCTCGGGCTGCCGCTGGTGTCGGATTTCTTTTCCGGCTTCGTTGGCGGCGGCGTGGCGGAAGCTATCTCGCGTTTTTCGATCCTCTATCATTTCGACGCGGCGCAGCGCGGCGTGGTGGAATTCCGTTCCGTCTTTTACTTCCTCTCCTTAATTGCGCTCTGCCTGGGGTTCACCGCCCTAGCCGTTGACGCACGGCGGGGAGGCTGAGCGATGAGCGGTCGTCGTTTCGCTGTCTTCGCGGCGCTGTGCTTCTTCGTCATGTTCGTGGCGTCGAACCTGATCGCCAATTCCTGGTTCAAATCCTGGCGGCTCGATCTCACCGAGAACCACCTCTACTCGCTCAGCCCGGGGACGCAGCAAGTGCTCGACGGTTTGAGCGAGCCGGTGCAGCTCACCCTCTATTACTCGCGTGACGCGGCGTCGGCCGCGCCGCAGGTGCAGGCTTATGGCGCGCGCGTGCGCGAGATGCTGCAGACGTTCCAGGCGCGCAGCCATGGCCGCGTGCGGTTCGCTGAAGTGAACGTGAAGCCATTCACGGAAGAGGAAGACGCAGCATCCGAGGCCGGGCTCGCGCCGCAGCAGCTCTATGAAGGCGGCGATCCGCTCTATTTCGGCCTCGTCGGCGAAAACGCCATCAACGACAAGCGCGCCATCCCCTTCTTCGATCCGCGGAACGAGGCGTTCCTCGAATATCAGGTGACGCGCCTCATCTTTGAATTGGAGAACCCCGAACAGAAGCACGTCGCGCTGATCACCGCGCTGCCGCTCGATCCGGCGCAAGAGCAAGCCCGGATGCAGTTCGGCGGGCAGGCGGGCTCCACGTTCGCCGCCGAACTCGGTCGCGCCATGCAGGTCGAGAAATTGCCGGCGGACTTCACCGAAATCCCGGCTGACGTCGATGTGCTGGCGATCATCCACCCGCCGGCGCTGACGGCGCAGCAGAGCTTCGCCATCGATCAATTCATCATGCGCAAGGGCCGCGCCTTTATTGCGCTCGATCCCGCTTCGCTGGTGGCCGCGCAGAGCGGTTACGATCCAAGCAATCCGATGGCGGGGGCTTCTGCGCCGCCGACTTCATCGCTTGAGCCGCTCTTGTCGCGGTACGGCGTGCAGATGTCGCAAGACGTGGTGCTCGATCTCGATGACGCCGTGCAGATTCGCACCCAGGATCAGAACGGCCAACCGGCTCAAGCGCCGCAACCGCTCTACATCCAGATCCCGTCGCAGCAGCTCGACCAGCACGATCTGATGACGGCATGGCTGCAACGCGGTCTGATCTTCGGCGCCACCGGCTCGCTCAACACCAGCGAACGTCAAGGCGTCACCTTCACGCCGCTCGTGCGCACGTCGGGCAACACCATGCATGTGCCGGCGGAGATGGCGCAGATCATCCAGCAATCGCCGCTGCAAGCGCTGCAAAGCTGGCAGCCGGCGAACCGGATCGAGACGCTGGCGCTGCGCGTTTCTGGGCGTCTGCAGAGCGCATTCCCGAACGGTCCGCCAGAAGGCGCCGCGCCGGCGCCGGGCGCGCCTGCGCCGCTGCGTGCGTCGGTCGGGCAAGTCGAACTCGTGGTCGTCGCCGACACCGACTTCCTGGCCGATCCGTTCTACGTGCAAAACAACTCGGTGATGGCCGACAATGGCAGCTTCGCCTTGAACGCGATCGACGTCCTGGGCGGTTCGGACGCGCTCGTCTCGCTGCGCTCGCGCGGCAATGGCGAGCGGCCGATGGAACTCGTCACACGCATGGAGAACGAGGCGAGCCGGCGCATCGAGCAGCGCCGGCAGGAATTGCAGACACAATTGCAGGAGACGGAATCGCATCTCGCCGAACTGCAGAGCCAGGGGCATGGCTCGGGATTCTTCACCGGCAATCTCGGCGCCGAGCTGACGCCGGCCGAGCAGCGCGAGATCGACACCTTCCGCAATCGCGTCGTCGCCGTGCGTACCGAATTGCGCAGCGTCCAGCGGGACCTGCGCGCCGACATCAACCACCTGGAAGCCGTGATCGTGTTCCTCGACATGTGGCTTGGGCCGCTCCTGGTGGCCGGCGCCGGCCTCTTCCTGTTCTGGCGTAGACAGCGGCGCGGCCGCGCGAGGGCGGCACGATGAGCACGGTTCTGGCCGAGCGCCGCAAAGGGCGGCTGATCAGCCTGGCGCTCGCCGCCGCGGCGCTGGCGGCGACGGCGTTCGTCACGGTGGCGATCGATGTGCGCTCGTCGCAGCCGGAGGCGGCGGCTGGCGCAGTTGTGCCCGATCTCGCCGATCGGATCGGCGACGCGCAGCGCATCATCGTGACAAGCTCCGACGCTTCCTATCGCATCGAGCGCGTGCAGCGCGGCGATCAAAGCATCTGGGTGATGCGTGATCGCGGCGACTTTCCCGTGCAGGCGGCGCGTTTGGGGCAGCTCACGCGCGGGCTTGAGGGGCTGCAGTTCACGCGGCGCATGACCAGCGATCCAGCGAAGCAGGCGCGCCTCGGCGTCGACGATCCCCGCCACGGCGGACACGGCCTGCTGGTGCAGATCGAAGACGGCCGCGGCGCCTTCATCGTCAACCTGATCCTCGGCGTCGAGACGGGCGGGCTCTATGTGCGCCGCCCGGATCAGAACCAGGTTTGGTCCGCGCACGGCGACCTGCCGCCGCTTCGCGATGTCGCCTCGTGGCTTGATCTGAAGCCGATCGATCTCGACGCTCAGCAGATCGCGCGCGTCGAGATCGCGCCCGCGCAGGGCAATCCTTACGTGTTGGCGCGCGACACCGCACAGACGGCCGATTTCGCCATCGTTGCGCCGGCGCGCCTTGCCGCGACTTCGCCCTCCGCCGTCACCGCGCTGGCAGAGCGCATCGCACACCTCGCGCCCGTCGATGTGCAGACCGCGCCGGCGATCCAAGGCCCGCCGCGCTCACGCATCCGCGTCGTCACTTTCGGCGGCGTCGCCATCGACGGCGATCTGATCGAAAGCGACAACAAGACCTGGTTGAAGCTGGTGGCGCGCCCGCAGGCCGCTGAGCCGACGCCGGAGCAACAGCAAGCAGCGCTCGCCATCAACACCCGCGCCGCCGGCTGGGCCTATGCGTTGAGTCCGGAAGAAGCGGACGCCCTGGCGCCGGCGCTCAGCACGCTTCTGCCGCAGGCGCCGGCGCGCGCCACGCCGAGCGGCAGCGGCGCGACCGCCACCACCACGTCGCGGCCCCCGCCGAGCACGCCAGCGCCCTGACGTGCGTCAGCGCGTTTCTCGCCGCGTCATCGCCGCGGCGAGGATGGGACCGCCATTTTGCTCTTGAACCAGAACCGCGCATTGCGGCGAGCAGCGCGTGCGCTCGAACCAGAGCGGTGCGCCGCTCCATTGGCCGACACGCGAGATTGCGCTCACGAGATTGTAGTGCAGCACCGTGCGGTTGGCGTTGTCGCCGCGCTGGACCCACACGACCAGCGGCCCCGGTTCGTAGCTTAAAAGCCAGATGTCCGCCGGCATGGCGCGCACCGCTTCGCCAGAGATGTTGACGCGCACGCGCCCGCTCTCGCTTCGCGTGATGGTGACGCGCGGCTCGCCTTCGCGCGGGGGCCTTGCGCGCTCTTCGTTGACCGCCGAGCGCACCTCGTCCCAATCGTCGGGGCTCATCTGCCGCGCTCCATCGAGGATGAGCTGCGGCGTGAACGCGCCATGGAATTGCAGCTTGCGCGCGTAGTCGCGCTGACGCGAAGCGAATTGCGGCTGCGCGAACGTGTCGGTCCAGCCAAGATAGTCCCAATAGCCGACCGGGAACGTCAGCGCGACGACGTTGGGGTCGCGGGCGAACTGCGCGACGAGGCGGTTGGCGCGCGGGCAGGCCGAGCAGCCTTGGCTCGTATAGAGCTCAAGCACCACCGGATGGCCGCTCGCAGCCGGTTGCTGCGACGGTGTTTGCGCCCGGACGTCGGAGAAAACCGCCGCCGCGATCAGCGTGAGCGCGGCGGCGAGCGCTGGAAGTCTCATAAGGCGAACCATGCCGATCTTTTGTCCGCTGGTTCGAATCAAAGGGTCGTGACGAGACCCGCGCAAACGGTCATGCCGCTTTTGCGAGTCCGCGCAAGACGTAGTGCAGAATTCCCCCGTTGCGGAAATATTCAACCTCGTTTTCGGTATCGATGCGGCACAAAACCTGAATTTCTTGGACCGAGCCATCGGGACGGCCGATCTCCACCGCCAGCATGCGACGCGGGCTGAGCCGCGCCAAGCCTGCAATTGAGATGGTCTCGGCGCCGGTGAGGTTGAGCGCTTTCCAGCTCTGCCCGTCCTGGAATTGCAGCGGCAGCACGCCCATCCCGATCAGATTGGAGCGGTGGATGCGTTCGAAGCTTTCCGCCACCACGGCGCGAACGCCCAGGAGCTTGGTGCCCTTCGCCGCCCAGTCACGCGAGGAGCCAGTGCCATATTCCTTGCCGGCGAAGACGATGAGGTCGCGCCCTTCGCTCTGATAGCGCATGGCGGCGTCATAGATCGCCATCCGCTCCTTCGAGGGATAGTGGATGGTGAAGCCGCCCTCGACCACGTTGCCGCTTTCGTCGGTCACCATCGCATTCTTGATGCGGATGTTGGCGAAGGTGCCGCGCATCATCACTTCGTGATTGCCGCGCCGCGCGCCATAGGAATTGAAGTCTGCCTGCGCGACCTGATGTTCGCTCAGATAGATGCCGGCGGGCGAAGTCTTCTTGATTGAGCCGGCCGGGCTGATGTGGTCGGTCGTAATCGAGTCCCCGAACAGCGCCAGGATGCGCGCGCCCTGGATGTCGGTGATCGGCGCGGGCGTCATCGTCATGCCTTCGAAATAAGGCGGGTTCTGAACGTAGGTGGAGCCGGGCTGCCAGTTGAACGTACGGCCGCCCGACACCTTGATGCCGCGCCAGTTTGTATCGCCCTTGAACACGTCGCTGTAGCGCGACGCGAACATTTGCGGCGTCACCGAGTCCGAGACCGCTTTCTCGATCTCTTCATTGCTCGGCCAGATGTCGCGGAGATAGACCGGCTGGCCGGCCGCGTCTTCGCCGAGCGGATCGGTTTCGAGATTGAGATAGACCGAGCCCGCCAGCGCATACGCCACCACGAGCGGCGGCGACGCGAGATAGTTGGCGCGCACGTCCTGATTGACGCGGCCTTCGAAATTGCGGTTGCCGGAAAGCACGGACGCCACGACGAGGTCGTTGTCGATCACGGTCTTCGAAATCGCCGGCGGCAGCGGACCGGAATTGCCGATGCAGGTCGTGCAGCCATAGCCGACGAGATTGAAGCCGAGCGCGTCGAGATCGTCGTCGAGGCCCGCCTTCTTCAGATAGTCCGTGACCACCTGGCTGCCCGGCGCGAGCGAGGTCTTCACCCACGGTTTCACCTTCAGGCCGCGCTGACGCGCATTGCGCGC
>DASZSK010000244.1:0-48332 GCA_035548735.1 Caulobacterales bacterium
GCAATGAGAAATGGCGCGATCGCTTCGGGCGTAATCGGCCAGTCCGCGTGGTTCATCCGTCTAGCGCCACGTCCATCGCGGCCTTGCAATGCTCCAGCGCCGTGTCGATCGCCGGCACATCGTATTGGTCGGGCGGCGTCAGCATGCCGAATTCAGTGCAGCCGAGGATCACGCCGTCGATACCGCGCGCTTCGCGCTCCTTCTCCACCATATCGAGAAGCTTCTGGCGCGACGCCTTGCGAAACTTCCCCTGCACCAATTCGTCAAAGATGATCCGATGCAGTTCGGCGCGATCGGCCTCGTCCGGAATGAGCGCATCCACCCCGTTCATGGCCAAACGATTGCGATAGAAGTCGCGCTCCATGGTGAAACGCGTGGCGAGCAGGAGCGGCCGCTCGACATCGGCGGCCTTGATCGCGTCCGCCGTTGCATCGGCGATGTGGATGAGCGGGATGGAGACGGCGTCCGCCACCTGATCGGCCATCAGATGCATGGTGTTCGCGCAGATGACGAGCGCTTCCGCGCCCGCACCTTCAAGACGCCGCGCGGCCTCGCTCAGCTCTTCCGCCAGCGCATCCCACTGCCCGGCTTCCTGCTTCTCCGCCACGGGCGCGAAATCGACGGACCAGAGCAGCAGCCGCGCGGAATGGCGCCCGCCCAGCCGCTCGCGCGTCATGCGGTTCAACACCTGGTAATAGTGCGTCGTCGATTCCCAGCTCATGCCGCCGATGAGGCCAAGAAGCTGGAGCGGCGACTCAGATATCGGCATAAGCGCGTTTTTCGGCGGCTGCGCCCGGTTGCGTCACCGCGCCGAGATGCGCCGGGCCCACCTGCTGCGCATATTTCCAAAGCGCGCCCGAACCAAAGCCGGTTTCGCGCGGCTTCCAGCTCTTCTTGCGCTCGGCCAGTTCCGATTCGCTGACCTCCAGATCGATGCGGCCGCTGCTGGCATCGATCGAGATGATGTCCCCATCCTTGATGAGCGCGATCGGTCCGCCGACCTGCGCTTCCGGACCAACGTGGCCGATGCAAAAGCCGCGCGTTGCCCCGGAGAAGCGGCCGTCGGTGATGAGGGCGACCTTGTCGCCCATGCCCTGCCCATAAAGCGCCGCCGTCGTCGACAGCATTTCCGGCATGCCGGGGCCGCCGCGCGGGCCTTCGTAGCGAATAACCAACACTTCGCCTTCCTTGAAGCGGCCGTGCGTTACGGCGTCGAAGCAATCCTGCTCGCCGTCGAACACGCGCGCCGGCCCGCGGAATTGCAGGGCCTTCAGGCCGGCGATTTTGACGATGGCGCCGTCCGGCGCGAGCGAACCCCACAGCCCAACCACGCCGCCTTCTTTCGAAAGGGGAGACGAGAACGGGCGGATCACCTCCTGGTCGGCGCGCAGCGCGACGCCTTCGAGATTTTCCCGCAGGGTTTTGCCGGTGACGGTCATCACGTCACCGTGGATGAGTTTTTCGTCCAGCAGCACGCGAAGCAAAGCCGGCACGCCGCCTGCCTCGCCCATATCCTTCGCGACGAAGCGGCCGCCCGGCTTCAGATCGCACAGCCACGGCGTTTTTTTGAAGGCTTCGGCGACGTCCTTCAGCGTGAACTTCACGCCGGCCTCGTTCGCCATCGCCGGCAAGTGCAGGCCGCCATTGGTCGAGCCGCCCGTCGCCGCGACGACGATCGCCGCGTTCTCGAACGCTTCGCGCGTGCAGATGTCGCGCGGGCGGATGTTCTTTTCGATCAAGTCCACGACCGCCCGGCCGCTCGCCGCGGCGTAAGCGTCGCGGCTTTCGTACGGCGCGGGCAGTGCGCTGGAGAGCGGCAACGCGAGGCCAATGGCTTCGCTGACGCAGGCCATCGTGTTGGCGGTGAATTGCCCCCCGCAGGCGCCGTCGCCCGGGCAGGCGTGCTTTTCAAGATCGCAGAGATCCTCGAACGGCAGCTTGCCCGCCGCGTGCGATCCCACCGCCTCGAACACGTCCACGACGGTCACGTCGCGCCCGCGCCAGCGGCCGGGCAGAATCGAGCCGCCATATAGAAACACGCTCGGTACATTGAGGCGAAGCATCGCCATCATCATGCCGGGCAAGCTCTTATCGCAGCCGGCGACGCCGACCAGCGCGTCGTAGCAATGACCGCGCATGGTGAGTTCGACCGAGTCGGCGATGACCTCGCGCGACGCGAGCGAGGATTTCATGCCCTCGTGCCCCATGGCGATGCCGTCAGTGACGGTGATGGTGCAAAATTCGCGTGGCGTAGCGCCCGCTTCTTTCACGCCGACCGAAACCGCGTTTGCTTGCCGCATCAACGTCGTGTTGCAGGGCGCGGCTTCATTCCAACATGACGCGACGCCGACGAAGGGCTGCTCGATCTCGCGCGTGCCGAGCCCCATCGCGTAATAATAGGATCGGTGCGGCGCCCGCTCGGGGCCCTCCGTCACGTGGCGCGATGGCAGTTTCGATTTGTCCCAGCGGCTCATGCGATCAGTCCGTCCTTTGGCCGGGCGGAACATGAGCAAGGCTCAAGGGGAATGCAACGGGCTCAGACGGCTTTGATGAACGCCCAGGAGGCCGCGCTCAGCGCCCAAAGGCCGACAGAGACGCTCGCGGGCAAGCCGGCCAAGGCGGTAGCTAGCCCGGCGGCGCCGAAACCGATGCCCAGCAGGCGGCGATAGCGCTTCTTGGACGCCATGCGCGCTTCCGAGCGGCTCTGCGCCAGCAATTGCGCTTGGGTGGGGACCGGACGACGCATGCCCGCATGTTAGCGTGTTGGCGTCGACACCCCGTTAAGAGGCAGGGTTAGCAAATTATTCCGCGGCGATGCGGAGCCCGGGCCGCACCGCCTGCGCCCGTTCAAAGTCAGTGATGTAGTCGCGGGTCAGCGGCACGACGTCGTTGCGCTTGGCGAGTTGGAGCTGGAAGACGACGTTGCCGCCCGTGCGGAAGCTGGCTTCGCTGCCGGCCAGGTAGAACTCCCACATGCGGCAGAAGCGCTCGTCATAGAGCGCCTTCACCTCGTCGCGATGCGCGGCGAAGCGCTCGCGCCAAGCCTTCAGCGTCTCCGCATAGTGGAGCCGCAGAACTTCAACGTCACAGATCACAAGGCCGGATTGCTCGACAGCCGGCATGATCTCCGAAAGCGCGGGAATGTAGCCGCCCGGGAAGATGTATTTCGCGATCCAGGGGCTCGTCGGGGTCGGCCCATCGATGCGGCCGATGGTGTGGATCACGGCGACGCCATCGTCCGCCAGCAGCCGCGCCACCGTGTCGAAATACGCGCGATAGTTCGGCGGCCCCACATGTTCGAACATCCCCACGGAGACAATGCGGTCGAATTGGCCGGCGACATCGCGATAGTCGCGCAATTCGAAATGCGCCCGGTCTTCCACGCCCGCGAGGCTGGCGCGCCTGCGCGCCACCGCGAACTGCTCTTCCGACAGGGTCACGCCGCAGACGCGGGCGCCATGCTCCTGCGCCAGCGTGAGCGCGAGACCGCCCCAGCCGCAACCGAGGTCGAGCACACGCTGGCCAGGTTGGAGCAGGAGTTTCGCCGCCAGATGCACCTTCTTCGCGCGCTGCGCATCTTCCAGACTCATATCCGGCTGCGGGAAGTACGCGCAGGAATACTGCCGATCGGCGTCGAGAAAAAACCGGTAGAGTTCGCCGGATAGATCGTAATGATGCGCTACATTCGCCTTGGCCGCGCGGCGCGCATTGGCCGTGCCGATCCAGCGCTGCAACGCCGCGACTGCGCCGCCCGGCTTTTTCTGATAGCGCAAATTGCGCACGCCAATTTCGAGAAAGTCGTAGATATCGCCGCGCTCGAAGGTGATGCCCCCATCCATATAGGCTTCGCCGATCGCCAAGCCGACATTGGCGAGGATGCGCCACTCGGTCTGCTTGTCCCGCACGCGCACGATGATCGGAGCGTCTGTCTCGCCCGCGCCGCCTATGGAGACGCTCTTGCCGCCAGGAAGCCGCACCAAAAGGCGGCCGACTTTGAAAAAGGATCGAACGAAAGACTCGAGCATCGACACGCCCAAACCCGCCAACACATGGCTAAACGGCAACGTGGCGGGCCGGTTCCCGCGCCCGCCGACCTGCGACGATCGGGCAGACGGCGCTTCCATCAAATGTTTGGATGCGCCAATGCTACCGGTGACAATTGGGAGCCCCCATGACCGATGCCTGGACGCGCCGGAACGCGTTGGCTCTGCCCGCCGCCCTGGCCTTGGCCTCAACGCAGGAAGCACGCGCTTCGGCCGGGCCGGTCGCCCGCACGACGTACGGGCGCGTCCGCGGCGCCCCTGTCGGGCGGGTGCTCGTCTTCAGGGGCGTACGCTACGGTGCGGACACCGCGCCTCGACGCTTTCAAGCCCCCGCCGCACCCGCGCCCTGGGGCGGCGTCCGTGACGCGCTCGTTCATGGACCGGCCTCGCCGCAACGTGGCGATGAACCAAATCAGAGCGAGGATTGCCTCTTTCTCAATGTGTGGACGCCCGGCCTCGATCACGCCCGCCGCGCGGTCATGGTCTACATTCATGGCGGCGCCTATTCGTCGGGATCGAGCGCAAGCGCCCTGCTGGACGGCGCGCGATTGGCTGAACACGGCGACGTCGTCGTCGTCACCATCAATCATCGCTTGGGCGCGTTCGGTTACGCCTATCTCGCGCGGTTCGGCGACGAGCGTTTTGCCGATAGCGGCAATGCAGGCCAACTCGATCTCATCCTCGCGCTCGAATGGGTGCGCGACAACATCGCCGCGTTTGGCGGCGATCCCGCTCGCATCATGGTGTTCGGGCAATCCGGAGGCGGCGCAAAAATCGCGACCTTGATGGCGATGCCGGCTGCGCACGGACTGTTCCATCGCGCCGCAACCATGAGCGGCCAGCAAATCACCGCGTCCGGACCGCTCAACGCGACGCGCCGCGCCAGCGTGTTTCTGCAAGCAGCCGGATTGTCGCGCGACACGCTTGCTCAAGTTCGCGTTATGCCCGCCGCGCACATTGTCGATGCGATGGCGCCGACGGATCCGGTGCTGGGCTACGGTTCGCTCTATTTCGGCCCGGTGCTCGACGAACGCAATGTGCCGCGGCATCCATTCTACCCCGACGCCGCTCCACAATCGCTCGATATTCCCATGCTGCTCGGCAATACCCACGACGAAACGCGGGGCTTCGTCGGTTCGGACCGCAGCGCATTCAATCTCAGCTGGGACGACGTCCCGCAGCGCCTCGAAGGCGCCATGCGCGTCGATATCGATCCGTACTTCGTCGTGCGCGAATATCGCCGTCTCTACCCGAACTACGCGCCCAGCGATGTCTACTTCGCGGCCTCGACCGCGGCGCGTTCGTGGCGCGGGCAGGTAATCGAAGCCGAAGAACGCGCGAACGCGGGCGCACCCGCTTACGTCTATCAACTCGACTGGCGCGCCCCTGCCGAAGGCGGCGTCTTCGGCGCGCCGCATACGCTGGATATTCCGCTCGTGTTCGGCAACCTTGAAGCCTCGCCGTTCATCGGCGAACGCACGGCGGAAGGGGAGGCGCTGTCGAACCGTATGATGGACGCATTCATCGCCTTCGCAAAAACGGGCGATCCGAACTGCGCTTCGATCCCCCGCTGGGCGCCCTACAGGCTTCCCGCGCGCGAGACGATGATCTTCGATGTCGCGCCGCACGTCGCGAACGATCCGCGCCGCGCCGAACGCGAATTGTTCGCCAAGGTCCCATACATTCAGCCTGGGACTTAGCGCGCTGCGGCGAGCCCCTTCCAACCGTCCTCGACCGAGATCACCGGGCGATAGCCCATCTCCGCGCGCGCCTTGTCGTCGTTCAAGACGGATTCGCGTGACAGGATCATCGCCGAAAAACGCGTCAGCGGCGGCTCGCCTTTGAGCGGAAACGTGCGCCACAAGAACTCGCACGTCGCGCCCAACGCATCGGCAACCCACGACGGCAACGATTTTTCAGGGAGCGCGATACCCCGCGCGGCCGCCATGCCCGAGATCATGTCGTGCATCGTGCGCACGCCGTCATCGAGAACGAAATACGCCTCGCCGCCGCGCCCGTTAGTGAGCGCCAATTCGATCGCGTGCGTAAGGTTGTCGATGTGCGTGGTCGATGTGCGGTTCTTGCCGCCGTTCACCCATGACCATTTGCCGGCCTTCGCCATGGCCTCGATCGCCGGCAGCAAGGTGGTGTCGCCCGGCCCCCACACAAAGCGCGGCCGCAGCACGATCGTCCCGAATCCCGGGGCGTTGGCCGCCCGCACGAGCTGCTCGGCTTGCGCCTTGGTGGCTGAATACGGATAGGGCGAATTGGGAGCGAGCGGATAGGTCTCATCGACGCCGCGCAAGTGCTGGCCATGGAACAGCGCCGCTTCCGTGCCGACATGAATGAAACGCTTCACCCCGGCTTCACGCGCCGCTTTCAGCACATGGCGCGTGCCGTCGACATTGAATTTGCGCCAAGCGTCCCTTGGACCCCATTGCTCGACAAACGCCGCGCAATGCACCAGGGCCTCCGCATCGCCCACATGCGTCGCGCTCACATTCTCCAGATCACATCGCACAGGTTCAGCGCCGAGAGCGCGGATGGCGGCGTCAGACTTTTCCGAACGCGACATGGCGCGCACCTGATGCCCTGAGGCCAGGAGCTTCCTGGTCGCCGCACCACCCACGAAACCCGAAGCGCCGGTGATGAAAATGCGCATGGATCAAGCCCTCGCCCAGCTTTCGGTCAAATCAATGAGGCGCGGCAAACACACCGTTTTCAAATCATAGCGCGCCTGCGCGTCGCGCCGCGCCTGCACGCGCAATGGCGCCATCGCTTGCGGATCGGCGAGCGCGGCGACGATCGCATCCGCGAGCGCGCCGTGATCGAAGAAATCCACGAGCACGCCGTTTTCGCGCTGGCGGATCGCCTCCACCACCGGCGGCGTGTTCGACGCGATGATCGCGCAGCCCATCGCCATGGCGTCCACCAACGACCACGAAAGCGGAAACGGGAAGGTCAGATAGACGTGCGCTTTCGAAACAGCGAGCGCGTCCAGGAATCGCTGACGCTGCAGCGCGCCGACGAAGTGCACGCGGCTCAGATCCAAAGCGTCGCCGACCTCGTCCAGGAACACTTGCTTCCATGTCTTGCCCTTCGGAGCGGAGGGCCCGTATTGCTTGCCCGAATCCGCGCCGATCATCACGACCTGCGCGTTGGGGCGCGCCGCGAGCACTTTCGGCAACGCGCGCAAGAAAATGTGCACCCCGCGCATCGGCTCAAGGTGACGGTTCACATACGTCACCACCTCATCGGCGCGCGTCAGCACGCGACCATCTGTCAGCGCGAAGGAGGCGTCCTCGCGCGGACCCAACGCGTCGCAATCGACGCCATCGTGCTGCACGACGATGCGATCGCGGAAACAAGGCGGAAACACGCTGCGCTGGAATTCGGTGGGCGCCAGCGCAAAATCGGTTTGCGCCATCGCCAGCGCGAAACTGGCGTTGCGGGCCCGCACCAGCATTTCCATTTCCGGTCCGCCCTCGTTCAGAGTCGGATCGAACCCCACATCGAGCCCGCGCCCCGCATAGTAGAATTCCGCATAGAGCGCCACGCGCGCATCGGCCCAGACGTCTTTCATGAAAAGCGTCTCGCCCCAGCCGACATGACCGAAAATCAGGTCGGGCCTGAATCCTTCCGCCGCCAGCTTGCGCGCGACCACAGCGGCGGCGAGGCCGCGCTCGACATGGGTTTGGAAACGATGCGTGTGGCGAAGCTCCCCGGGGCGAACATGCTTCGCTTCGTACTTTCCCATCGGCACGCCCGGGAGACCGCGTGCGACTTTGTCCGCAATCGCCACGACGCGGTGACCGCGCGCGCGCAAGGCCGGCGCGAGATGGACGAATTGCGCCGGAAAATTGTTGTGGACGAAAAGAATGTCCATGCGCTGTTAGCGCGCTCCCTCCAGGCGCTCTCGCGCTGCGCTGAGTTTCGTGCGCGCGGCCTTCGCATCCTCAAGCCGCTCGCGCTGTTCTTCCACGACGTCCTCCGGCGCGCGCGCCATGAAATCCGCGTTGGCGAGCTTGGCCTCGGTCTTGCCGATCTCGCCATCGAGTTTCGCGATCTCCTTTTTGAGCCGCTCGGCCTCGGCCGCGAAATCGACGACGCCTTCCAAAGGCAACGCCACCGTCGCGCCATCGAGCACGAACGTCACCGAACCGGGAGGCGCCGCTTCATCCGTCGTCGAATATTCGAGACGACCCATGCGGTCGATCAGACTCTGGTAGCGCTCGAGCCGCGCGCCCGCGTCCGCCTCGGCGCCGATCAGCAGAAGCGGAATTTTCACGCCGGCCGGGACGTTGAGCTCGGAGCGAGTCGACCGCACGCCCTCGACAAGGCGGATGATCCAATCGATTTCCGCTTCCGCCTTTTGGTCGATCAGCGACGCCGACAGTTGAGGCCAGTTCGCCGTGATCAGCATGCCGTCACGCCTTTGACCGAACTCGCCGAGGCGCGCCCACAATTCCTCGGTGATGAACGGCATGAAAGGATGAAGCAGAATGAGGATTTGATCCAACACCCAGGCCGTCGTGCGCCGCGTTTCGGCCTTCGCCGCTTCATCTTCGCCGGAAAGCAGCGGCTTGATGAATTCGAGATACCAATCGCAAAACACGTTCCAGACGAAGCGATAAAGGGCGCCCGCCGCTTCATTGAAACGCCGCGCCTCCAGCTCCGCCGTCACGGTCGCGGCGGCCTTCGCCGTCTCGCCGACAATCCAGCGATTGACGATTTCTTTCGGGCTCTTTGGATCGAACGCATCCCACACCGCGCATTCGTTCATTTGACTGAAGCGCGCTGCGTTCCAGAGCTTAGTGCCGAAATTGCGATAGCCTTCGATGCGCTGTTCGCTGAGCTTGATGTCGCGCCCTTGCGCCGCCATCGCCGCCAGCGTGAAGCGCAGCGCGTCCGCGCCGTATTTGTCGACGATGTCGAGCGGGTCCATGACGTTGCCCTTCGACTTCGACATCTTCGCACCGGTCGCGTCGCGCACCAGCGCGTGAATATAGACCTCCCGGAACGGGACCTCCTTCATGAAGTGAAGCCCCATCATCATCATCCGGGCGACCCAGAAGAAGATGATGTCGAATCCCGTCACCAGCGTGGAGGTGGGGTAGAAGCGCTTGAGTTCCGGCGTCGCGTCCGGCCAGCCCAGCGTGGAGAAGGGCCAGAGCGCCGAGGAGAACCAGGTGTCGAGCACGTCTTCGTCCTGGCGGAGATCGATCTCCTCCGTGCTCTCGTGATGCAGACGGGCGAGGGTCTGCGCCTCCTCCTCCGTTTCCGCGACGAAGACGTTGCCCATCTCGTCGTACCAGGCCGGAATGCGATGTCCCCACCAGAGCTGACGCGACACGCACCACGGCTCGATGTTGCGCATCCATTCGAAGTACGTTTTTTCCCAGTTCTTCGGCACGAAGACGGTGTCGCCCTGCTCGACCGCGGCGATCGCCGCGACCGCCAGCTTCTGCGCGTCGACATACCATTGATCGGTGAGCCAGGGCTCAACCACCACGCCGCTGCGATCGCCATGCGGCTCGCTGTGACGGATCGCCTGTTCACCTCTGCGCAACCCCTGCTCTTCCAGCGCGCGCAACACGGCGTCGCGTGCAACGGCGCGATCCATCCCCCGGAAGGGGAGAGGCGCGTTTTCGTTGAGCGTGGCGCGGCTGGTGAAGATGTTGATCATTGGCAAGTCGTGCCGCTTGCCGACTTTGAAGTCGTTGAAGTCATGCGCTGGCGTGATCTTCACGGCGCCCGTGCCCGCTTCGGGATCGGCGTAATCATCGGCGACGATCGGAATGAGCCGGTCCGTCAGCGGCAAACGCACGCGTTTGCCGATCATCTCTAGATAACGCTCGTCCTTCGGGTTCACAGCAACGGCGACGTCGCCAAGCAGCGTTTCGGGACGCGTCGTCGCCACCACGATCTCGCCCGATCCATCTTCCAGCGGATAGGCGATGCGCCAGAGGTGACTCGCGACTTCCCTTTGCACGACTTCGAGATCGGAGATCGCCGTCTCGAAATGCGGATCCCAATTCACCAGGCGCTTGTCTTTGTAGATGAGCCCTTCGCGATGCAGCTGCACGAACACTTTGCGCACCGCGTTCGACAGGCCCTCATCCAAGGTGAAGCGCTCGCGCGACCAATCGCATGAAGCGCCGAGCCGTCGGAGCTGCTCAAGGATGCGCCCGCCGGATTGCTCTTTCCACGCCCAGACGCGATCGAGGAACGCCGCGCGTCCCAGTTCGCGGCGCCCGATATTGCCTTCGGCGGCAAGTTGGCGCTCCACCACCATCTGCGTGGCGATGCCCGCATGATCGGTGCCGGGCTGCCAGAGCACCGACTTGCCGCGCAGCCGCTCGAACCGCGCCAGCACGTCTTGCAGCGTGTTGTTGAGGGCATGCCCGATATGCAGCGAGCCGGTGACGTTGGGCGGCGGGATGACGATGCAGAACGGCTCGCCCTCCGCACGCGGCTTGAACGCGCCGGATTCTTCCCAAGCCTTGCTCCAGCGCGGCTCGACGTCTTTTGGGTTGAAGGTGGTTTCGATCATAGGACCGCGAGCCTATAGCAGCCTCGCTCCCTCACAGCAAAACGACGGCGTCCCGGCAGTGCCGGGACGCCAACGCCTTTCAGCTTCTGTTGCGGAAATCGATCAGCGCGCGAGGCGCGCAATCCGTTCGAGTTCGGCTTCGACGCGGGATTCGACGATCGCCGGGAGGTTTTGGTCGAGCCATTCCTTCAGCATCGGCTTGAGCAACTCACGCACCACGCCCTCGATCGTCTGACCGGGCGTGTCGGCAATGCGCAGCGTGCCGGCAAGGCGCGACAATGCGCCGGCGGCGGCCGACGCAGCCGGCGGCGAAATGATCGCGTCGGGAATAACCGCGACCGGCGGCGCGGCGGCCTGCACGCGCGGCGCGGGCGCCGGCGGTTCGGGAATGGGTACGGCCGCAGGCGCTGGCGTCGGCGCAGGCGCAACCACCGCTTCACTTTCGAACACGATGTCGTCTTCGCTCACCACCGGCTCTGGCGCGGCCTGCGTCAGATCAAGCACCTCTTCGGCGGGCGCCGCTTGTTCCTCTTCGGAAATAATCCGGCGGATCGACGCCAGAATCTCTTCCATCGAAGGTTCGGCCTGGGGATCCTGCAGCGCCATCTCGAAGCCTCGCCGGCAAAAGAGTCGTTTCGACTCGAAGGTTACGTGCGCGATTGATTCCCGTCCACGTCAGCGGAATCAGCCGCAAGCTCGGCGAGCATGCTGGTTACGATCGTATAAGGGATCGTTAATGCGCTTCAGAAAGCGAAAGCGGGCGGACGCATGAGCCCGGGCGCGATCGGCGGGGCCGCATCAAAATCAACACGAAAAGCAATCGTGTCGCCCGTACGCGTGTAGATTCGCGCGGAGCCGGCGGGCCCCTGCCGCACGATCACGCCCATGCGCCCGCAGGGCGCGAGCTGCGCGAGCCACGCATCTGGAATGATGTCCGCACCGCCGTTCAGCAAAATGAGATCGTAAGGCGCGGCGTCCGCCCAGCCCTCGACCACCGGCTGCGAAACGGTCTTCACGTTGGCGACGCCGGCCGATTCGAGCGCCGCGCGCGCCGCAAACGACAAATTCGGTTCCGGATCGAGCGACACCACTTCGGCGCAACAAGCGCCCAGCACGGCCGCGCCGTACCCCGTCGCCCCCGCGACTTCGAGCGCGCGCTCGTGCGCCTTCGGAGCCAGCGCCTGGATCAGCTTCGCCAGATCGCGCGGCCGCAGCAGGAACCGGCCCGGCGCCACTTCGAGATCGAGATCGGCATAGGCGAGCTGACGTTTGTGCGCCGGCGCGAAGCGCTCCCGCGGCAAGGTCCGCATGGCGTGGATGATGCGGGCGTCGGTCACGTCCGCTGTGCGGACCTGGCTCTCCACCATCATGCTGCGCGCGCGCGCGAAATCCATGCTCTGACCCCTTGTCGGGCCGCGATAGCGCGATCCGGACCGGGGGCGCAAGCGGGCGCGCCCCTCGCTGCGCCATTGCGCCGCCGCCCCGGGATCGCTAGATCGACCGGCTCGGAACGGCCTCGTGGCGGAGTGGTCACGCAGCGGACTGCAAATCCGCGTACCCCAGTTCGATTCTGGGCGAGGCCTCCAATTCCTTCGAAACCAGACGCCGCGCCGCCGCCAGGGCGACCCAAACGGATTTTTCGGCTTTCAGCCGTGACCAGTTATGGGCGCTGATTGGTCGGCGGGGGTTCGGGTTCACCGGCCCCCGTCGTTATTCCCAAAGGGTCGGCCGGCGGGTTTTCATCAATTCACTGTGGCAGGTGATCGCTTTGCCCCGCCGGTCGATCCCGCTTCCGCTTTTCGCCGACCACAGACGCAAGACCTTTTGTTAGCTCGTTGCCGCCGTGGGCCGAACGCCCAGCCAATTCAGGAAATCGCGCCTGCGCTCGGCTAGCATTGGACCTGCGAGAAAATGACGTGATGGCAGGTCGCAGATTGCGCCGGAATTGACCGCCAACTGAAAGCCTTGCCGGTCTCTTGGGTAGGTTCTGACAACGTCCATATACGGCGCGAGCGCTTGCGCGAGGCCGTGACTCAAATCGTTGCGCTCGATCCATGCTGAGCGGCTGAGCGTTGGGAAGTTGGCGGAAAAGGCGCCAAATACGCCCAGACTCTCTCGCGTGATGGCATCTCGGCCGCGAAGCCGCTCAAACTCCTGATCCACGAACGCAACAGTGGCGTTTAGTTGGAGCGCCCCGTAGGCAAGTCGAAAATACGGTGCGACGACTAGCGAAATCTGCCCTGACGCCACAAACGCATCGATCTTATCAGGAGCTGCGCCCACCCTCACAAGGTCGCAGCTTTCATTCGCGAATGCGTCTCGCGTCGCCTGAATTGCGATCTTGCGCGCGTCGGGCCCGCTCGTTGCCATGGGTGACGCTAAGCGATTTCTGGCCCGAGTGTCATGTCCGCTCCGGGCCAAAAGCGGAATCGAACTCAGGTGGGGTTCGATTCCCGATTTCTGTTGGCGCCGACACCAACAGGATTTAGGGCCGGGCCTTACAGGCCAAGGCCCGCAGATTCCGGGCGAGGCCTCCAAATCCCGGCGCTGTGCGCCGTCGTCGCTCTCCAGGAACACGAATTCTCAGCGTCGCGTTTTGAACGCAAGCGCGGGGATCCCAAAACCTCGAGGACACGACGATGGCGGATCGATATTCTGAAAACGACGACTATGCCCGCAGAAACGGCGAAAGCCGCTATGGCGGCATGCGCGACGACGACGATCGCGGGCGCGATCAGCACCCACGCGAACGCAGCCGTCGCAGCGGCGAGTACGGCTACAGCGCCGGCGCTTCCGACGAACGCGGCTATGGCCGCGGTTCCTACGATCAGGACCGGCCCGAAGACGAGAGCGGCGGCCGCTACGGCGGACAGCGGGACTATGGCGGTCGCTACGAGGGCCAACGGGATTACGGCGGGCGTTCTGGCGAACGCTCCGGCAGCTTCGCTCAAGGCTACGGCCAGCAAGCCGGTTATCCACAGACGCCGGCAGGCGGCTACGGTCAGCAGCGCTCGGGTCAATCTGGCTATGGCCAGGGATCGCACGGCATGGGCCAGACCGGGCTCGGCGCCGGCGGGATGGGTCAGAGCGATCAGGGCCGGTACGGCCAAAGCCACGCCGGCAAAGGACCGAGAAACTACACCCGCTCGGACGACCGCATTCGCGACGACATCAATGATCGCCTGACCGACGACCACCAACTCGACGCGACCGAAATCGAAGTGAAAGTGAAGGGCGGCGAAGTCACCCTGTCCGGCACGGTCGAAGACCGCATGGCCAAACGCCATGCCGAAGACCTGGCGCACGCCGTCTCAGGCGTCAAAGACGTCCAGAACAACATCAAAATCCAAGCAAAAACCGGCGAAAATCAGGAAGAAGCCGACACCGAGGGCAACGCCGCCTCGCGCCGCAAGCTCAGCTGATGGTTTATGGGCGCGAAAGCCCGGTGAAGACTTCGTTGCCGTTAACCTGACGTTTACTGGTTAGGGGCATATTCACCTTGTCTTCCCTTGGAGACACCCCACCATACCCAACGCCTTCGAGCGGGCCGCAAGGCCCGCTCGTTTTCCTTTGGGTGCAGCCCTCGGAAGGGGAGTGCGCGCTAGCCCTTTCCCCGTGGCGCCGAACTTGATAGAGAGCCCTCCGCGTCCGTTCTGGGACGCTGTTCCTCGGTAGCTCAGTGGTAGAGCAACCGGCTGTTAACCGGTTGGTCGTAGGTTCGAATCCTACCCGGGGAGCCACTCTCTCGTCGTCCGTCCGCCCCGCTGGCTCGGCCCGCGGGGTTTTGTTTTGCCCGGAACTGCCACGCTCATGCGCGCGTTGGCGCCTTCGACTGGAGGCGTGGGCGATGAGCACGGCGGAGCATGTACTTCCCAAGCCCGCCGTCGCCGCAAAGGCTCAATCCGGGAACCGCACCACCGCGAAGCACCTCCCGGCGCTCGGCGGCCTGCGCGCGCTTTCCGTGCTCCTGGTGATGGTGTCGCACGCCGGGCTCGGCGATATCGTGCCGGGCGGGCTCGGCGTCACCGTCTTCTTCTTCATCAGCGGATTTCTGATCACGCGTCTCTTGCTCGAAGAGCGCAAGGGGAAGGGCGCGATCGACTTCGCCCGCTTCTATGCGCGCCGGTTCTTGCGGCTTGCGCCCGCCCTCGTCGTTTATGTGGCCGTCGCCAGCATCGCCATCATCGCGATAGGGGGCGTCTTCTCCCTGCCCGACACCGCGGCGGCGCTGTTCTATTACGCCAACTACTACCAGATTTTCGGCAGCTTCCAGCATGTGATCGCGCAGGCGCCGGACGGTGCGCTCGCGCGGTTGCAATCGCCCTTCTCGATCCTCTGGTCGCTGGCGATCGAAGAGCACTTCTATCTGCTGTTTCCGCTGACGCTCGCCCTGCTCGCCGGAAATTTGCGGCGCGCGTTGGTCGTGTTCGCATGTGGGCTCGTCGCCGTGCTGGTCTGGCGGCTCTATCTTGTTCACGCCGGCGCGAGCGCGATGCACGACCGCATCTATATGGGCACCGACACGCGCATCGATTCCATTCTTTATGGCGTGGTCGCCGCCATCATCGGACAGATCGTCGGCGACCGCTTTAAGGACAAGGCATCCTTGATGTGGGGCGTCTGCGCGTTCGCCGGTGCGCTGATGATCGGCTCGCTGCTGCTGCGCAATGCCGCCTTCCGCGAGAGCTATCGCTATTCCCTACAAGGCGTTGCGCTTCTGCCGCTCATCCCTGCGCTTGTGTTCGCGCCCTCGCTCTCGTTCTTCCGCGGCATGCTTGAGCAGCCGTTGCTGACTTATGTCGGCAAGCTCAGCTACTCGCTCTACCTCTACCAATATCTGGTCGTAATGCTGGCGTCGTGGTTCTGCGCGGTGACCGGCTCGCCGCAATATGGCGGGACGTGGATCGCCATCTTCGTCGTCGCCACGCCGCTCCTCGCCATGGCGTCCTACCATGGCGTCGAGCAACCCTTCCTCAAATGGCGGCGCCAGTTCGGCTCGCGTGCTTAGCGACGATGATTGCGGTCGTGGTCGTGGCTGTCACGCGGTCCGCCATGATCATCGTGGCGCTCGTAGTGAAAACGGTTGAACCCCGGGGCCTGATTGCGGCGGAAGTGGCGGCCGCGATCGATCACGTACACGCCGCCGGGCGCCGTGCGATAATAGAAGTCGTTGGACCGCCAATAGCCGTCATAGACGGGGCCGTAATAATTGTCGTACCAGCCGTCATAATAGGCCGGGCCGCCATAGCCGTAGCCGTAGTCATATTCAGCGCAGGCTGAGGCCAGAAGCGCGGCGGACGCCGCGAGCGCGAGGGCGAGTTTGTTCATGGGGAGCGCCTCCTTCGGCCGCTGATCCCTCGTTTCGCCAACACGAGATGCGGAACGGAGGTTCCAGCGGCGTGCTGTCACTCGGCCGCGACGGTCTCCACCGGCGGCTCTTCCGCCTGACGACGCCACAAATCGGCATAAAGCCCATTGCGCTGAATCAAGCTCGCGTGCGCGCCCTGTTCAACGATGCGCCCATCCTCCAGCACGACGATCTGATCGGCGTCCGCGATGGTGGAAAGGCGGTGCGCCACCACCACGGTCGTGCGTCCCTTCGCGGCTTCGTGGAGCGCCTTCTGCACCTCGGCCTCGGTGGCGCTATCGAGCGACGAAGTCGCTTCGTCGAGGATCAAAATCTTTGGGTTTTTCAGCACCACGCGCGCAATGCCGACGCGCTGCTTCTCGCCGCCGGAGAGCTTGAGGCCACGTTCGCCCACGCGGGTGTCCCAGCCCTGGGGCAGGCTTTCGATGAAATGCAGCAACTGCGCGCGACGCGCGGCGTCCTCCAGTTCGGCCTGCGTGGCTTCGGGTCGGCCGTAGGCGATATTGTAGCGGATGGTGTCGTTGAACAGCACCACGTCCTGCGGCACGAGGCCCAAAACGCTGCGGAGGCTGGCCTGCGTCACGTCGCGCAAATCCTGCCCGTCGATCAGCACGGCGCCCGC
Source organism: Caulobacterales bacterium (assembly GCA_035548735.1). GTDB lineage: Bacteria > Pseudomonadota > Alphaproteobacteria > Caulobacterales > Aquidulcibacteraceae > Vitreimonas. The sequence goes on from DASZSK010000244.1 coordinate 16,587, forward strand.
TTCGGGATCATAGAAGCGGTAGAGCAGCTTCAACACCGTGGATTTACCGGCGCCGCTAGGGCCAACCACCGCCGTCGTTTCACCGGCGCGCGCCGTGAACGTGACGCCGTGAAGCCCGCGATCGCGGCCCTCGTGCGAGAAGCCCACATTCTCGAACCGCACTTCGCCGCGCTGCGCCGCCAGCGGCTTCGCATCGGGCTTGTCGGCGACATCGGGCTTTTCGTCCAAGAGCTTGAACATCTTGTCCATGTCGATCGAGCTCTGTTTGATCTCGCGATACGCAAAGCCAAGGATATTCAGCGGCGCGTAGAGATTGCTCATGATCATGGTGACGGCCAGGATGTCGCCCGTGCCCATGTGACGCTGCGATACGAACCAACCCGCGGCGATCACCATGCCGAGCAGCCCCGCCATCATCACGAAGCCCTGCACCACGTTCAGCAGCACCAGCGAGGTGTTCGATTTCACCGCCGCCTGCGCATAGGAAGCCAGCGCCTTGTCGTAGCGCGCCGCCTCGCGCGCCTCGGCGGCGAAGCTCTTGACCGTTTCGAAGTTCAGAAGCGAGTCGACGGCGCGGCCAGCGGCTTCGCTGTCTTTCTCATTCATTTCGCGCCGATGCTGCAGGCGCCATTCAGTGACGCCGAACGTCATCCAGGCATAGACGCCCACCGTCGCCAGCGCGATCAGCGCGAACACCCCGCCATAGCGCACGGCGAGCACGCCGGCGGCCAGGAACAGTTCGATCACCGTCGGCGCGATGTTGAAGGCGAGGAAACGCAGCAGAAAATCAATGGCGCGCACGCCGCGCTCAATGGTGCGAAACACCGCGCCCGTGCGCTTGGATTGGTGAAACCGCACGGACAGAGCGTGGACGTGCGAAAAGACCGCCGTGCCGGCGCGTCGCTGCGCCTGCTCGCTGATCGGCTGAAAGATCGCATCTCGCAGTTGCGGCGCCGCTGTTGAGGCAAACCGCATCGCCGCCCAAAAACCGGCAAGTCCCAAAAAGACACGGAAGACGCCTTCGCCGCGCCCGGCCGCCAGCAGGTTCACGCCATCCGCCAGCACCAGAGGCGCAAACACCGCCAGCACCTTGCCGGCCAAGGTCAGCCCCAACGAAACCCAAATCCGCGCCTGCTCGCCGGGCGAATTCATGCGCCCGATCAAGCCCATGAGCCGGCTGATGGTGCGAAACAGCGGCGGCGCGGAATCGGCGTTTTCGGTGTCGGGTTTTGATTTGGGCTTGTGCTCGCCGCGAGCCATGGAACGATCCTTGAAGGAGCCCCTTAAATAGGAGGCGTGCGCCCGAGGCAAAGCCTGCACTGCGCTTGACGTCTGCGCGCTGGTTTTCGCCTGCAATGCGCCGTATTGGCGGAGCGAGATGGATTCCATGGCCGATTCAAGCGCCCTCAAGGCTCCTTTGCGCTCCGTCTGCGTCTATTGCGGCTCATCCGAAACGACCCGACCGGAATATCTCGACCTCGCCAGCCGTCTGGGAGCGGGGATTGCGCGGCGCGGGCTGCGGCTCGTCTATGGCGGCGGCTCGATTGGGCTGATGGGCCGTTGCGCGAAAGCGGCGCACGCGGCCGGCGGCGAAGTGCTGGGCGTCATGCCGCGCTTCCTCGAACGGCGCGAGATCGTACTCACCGAAGTGCCGCACCGCATGGTCGACACCATGCACGAGCGCAAATACATCATGTTCGAAGAGAGCGACGCGTTCGTCGTGCTCCCCGGCGGCATCGGCACTCTGGAGGAGGCGGTGGAGACGCTCTCCTGGCGCAGGCTTTCGCTGCATCACAAGCCTGTGGTCTTCCTCTCCGAAGACGATTTCTGGGCGCCCTTCTTCCATCTCGTGCAGCACACGATCGACGCCAATCTGACGCCGCCGCAATTCAACCAGGCGCTGCTGCACGCCAATTCGGTCGAGGCGTGCTTCGAGGCGCTGGAGAGCCGCGTCCTCGCCTGAAACCGCGTCGGCGCCGGCGACGTATAAGAGGGCATGACGACCCGCACCCTCACTCGCCGCGCGCTGTTCGCGGGCGCCGCCCTGGTTCCGCTGCTGGCTTGCTCAGCTGAGGGGCAAACGCCGCGCATTCCACATGGCGCCGACGAAACACGCTTCGCCAGTTCGCCCTGGCGCCGGCTGACGCCGCAGCAATGGCGCGCGCGCCTCTCGCCGGATGCGTTCCACATCCTGCGCGAAGAAGGCACTGAGCGCGTCTTCACCAGCCCGCTCTTGGACGAACATCGCCGCGGGACCTTCGCGTGCGCCGGCTGCGCGCTACCGCTCTTCCGGTCGGCGTGGAAATTCGACTCCGGCACCGGCTGGCCGAGTTTCTACCGCTCGATGGAAGACAACCTCGCCACCAGCGATGTCCCCGGCGTTTTCGACCTCTATCGCGAAGTGCACTGCGCCCAATGCCTGGGCCACCAGGGCCACGTCTTCACCGACGGCCCCCGCCCAACCGGCCTGCGCTACTGCATCGACGGCGTGGCGCTTCGTTTCGTCCCCGCCTGAGCCATTAACAGCTCAGCAACAGAATCGGCGCGTGCTTCCGGCCGTCTTTGACGGAAGGAGCGACCCATGTCGCGCTCGCATTCGCATTCGAACACCGGCATCCCAGGCGTCAGCTTTTCCTGGCGGCGCGCGGTTGGCCTGACGCGGCTCGAGTCCGACATTTCCCGCAAGACCGGCATTCCGTTCACGCGCGCCGGACGTCAGCGCAAGATCGGCCGCATCGTCACGCACATGTTCAACACGCTGTTCGTGCTGGCCATCGCCGCGGTCGCCGTCGCGTTCGCTCTGCATCCGGAATGGATCCGGATGGCCGAGCGGCTCTTTCACGCCGGTTGACCGCTGAGGCGCTTGCGCGCCTTTTCTTCGCCGATGAGCTGAAACAGCGCGGCCATCTCCGGCCCGTGATCACGCGCCGTTAGTGCTTGGCGGAGCGGCATGAAAAGCGCCTTGCCTTTCGCGCCCGTCTCCGCCTTCACGCGCTCCACGAACGCCGGCCAACTCGATGCGTCATACGGCCCCGTCGGCAACAGCGACGCCGCTTTACTGGCGAAGGCGGCGTCGGCGATGACCGGCGTCAGCGGCCCGCGCACGACCTCAGCCCATTCCTTCACCTCCGGCAGCAGCGAGATATTGGCGCGCGCGGCGCTCCAGAACGCTTCGCCCAGATCGGCGTCGAGCGCCGCGAGGCGCGGCTTCACCGCGGCATAATCGGTCGCGTGCAGCACAGCGGCGTTGACGCGCTTCAGCTCCTCCGGATCGAACCGCGCCGGCGCGCGGCCGATCTTGTCAAACGAGAATTCCGCGGCCAGCTGGTCGATCGATTGGCGCGCTTCCACCGGATCGGACGTGCCGAGCTTCGCAAGGTGTGAGAGGAGCGCCATCGGCTCATAGCCCTCGGCGCGGAGATCGCTCACCGCCATCGAGCCGATGCGCTTGGAAAGCGCTTCGCCTTCGGCGCCGACGAGAAGCGGGAAATGCCCGAACGCCGGCGCCCTGGCGCCGAGCGCCTCGAAGATATCGATCTGCACGCCCGTATTGGTGACGTGATCTTCGCCGCGCACGATGTGCGTGATCGCGAAATCCACGTCGTCCACCACCGAGGGCAACGTATAAAGAAAGGCGCCGTCGGCGCGGATCAGCACCGGATCGCTGAGCGAAGCCGTGTCGATCGATTGATGGCCGCGCACCAAATCGTCCCATTCGCGACGCTGACCAGAAAGCTTGAAGCGCCAGTGCGGCTTGCGGCCTTCGGCTTCCAGCGCCTTGCGATCATCGGCTGTGAGGGCAAGCGCGGCGCGGTCATAAATGGGGGGACGACCACGCGCCTGCGCGATCTTTCGTTTGCGCTCCAATTCGTCTTCCGTCTCGTAGCACGGATAGAGCAGGCCGGCGCCTTTCAAACGTTCGGCGGCGGCTTCGTATTCGGCGAAGCGCTTGGACTGATTGGCGTGCTCGTCCCACTTCAATCCGAGCCACGTCAGATCCTCTTCGATGCCCTGCTCGTATTCACGCGTCGAACGGGCAATGTCGGTGTCGTCGATGCGCAACAGCATCTTGCCGTGCTCGCGATGCGCGAACAGCCAGTTCAGCAAAGCCGTGCGAATATTGCCGACGTGCAATTTGCCCGTCGGCGACGGCGCGAAACGCAGACGTACGCTCATGAATGCATTCCTCTCATGCGCGCGCGCAGTGGACGCGCGCGCATTTCGTAAGCGCTGCGCCGCACAAACGGGCGCATCGGCGGGCTTTCCATGATTTCATCGGAGCGACATTGAACCGTGATGGACACGCCGCTTCGACTCCCCTCTATTCCGCCGCGCCAATAAGACAGCGGAGGTAACGCGCGCTCAGGGCTCCAATCAAGGAGCACTCTCATGCGACGTTCTGTCATTGCAGTCACAACTCTCGCTCTTTCCGCTTTCGCCGCGCCAGCGTTCGCGGATCCCGACACAGTCCAAGTCCGCATTCAGGTGACGCCGGCGGACCTCGAATCCCGAGACGCCGTGGCGCATCTCTACCAGCGCATCAACGCCGCCGCAGCCTCCGTTTGCGCCGAAGTGATGGGCGATCAGACGCCGACCCTGGGGTCGGCGTACGCGTCCCGATTGGACTGCCGCCGCCAACTGGTGCGCGAAGCGCTGGAGAACACGCATTTTGCGGCGCTCGCGCAATATTACGCGGAGTTGCAGGGTAGTCCCCCGCCGGCGACGGAGGTCGCCTCCCGCTGACGTCCGGGAAGCGGCGCCGGGCGCCTTTTCCGGCGCCGCGTTCCTCGCCTTCAAATCGGTTTCCCGACGCTGTGCTCTGGCCTAGGCTTGGAATGACAGCAGGGAGACGTCGCCATGGGCGTGCAAGCGCGTGAAATTCGGCTCAAGAGCCGTCCAGAGGGCCTGCCGACGGCGGCGAATTTCGATCTCGTCACGGTCGAGCTGCCGGCCCCCGGTTCGGGCGAAGTTCTCGTGCGGAACCTCTGGATGTCGGTCGATCCGTACATGCGCGGACGCATGTACGACCGGCCGAGCTACGTGCCGCCCTTCGCTCTGGGCGAGGCGATGCAGGGCGGCGCGGTCGGCCGCGTCGAAGCCTCCAACGACCCTAGCCTCGCACCCGGCGATCTGGTGGAATCCAATTTCGGCTGGCGCGAGGGGTTCGTCGCCTCCGCCGCCAATTTGCAGAAGCTGCCGCAGGACGGGCTGCCGACGCAGGCTTATCTCGGCGTGCTCGGCATGCCGGGCATGACCGCCTACACGGGCTTCCATCGCCTGGGCGAGCCGAAAGCCGGCGAGACCGTCTTCGTTTCCGGCGCGGGCGGCGCCGTCGGCTCGACCGTTTGTCAGATCGCCAAGATCCGCGGTTGCACGGTGATCGGCTCCGCCGGCTCCGACGCGAAGCTCGAATGGCTGAAACAGCATGGCGTCGACGCCGTGATCAATTACAAGACATGCGGCAACTTCCTGCAGGCGCTCCGCGCCGCGGCGCCCAGCGGCATCGACATCTATTTCGACAATGTCGGCGGCGAACAGCTCGAAGCGGCGATGGAAGTGGCGCGCCCCTGGGCGCGCTTCGTCGAGTGCGGGATGATCGCGCAGTATAATGCCGCAGCCCCGGCCCCGGGCCCGCGCAACATGATGTACATCGTGGGCAAGCGGCTCAGATTGCAGGGCTTCATCGTCTTCGACTTTAACGACATGCGCGAACAATTCCGCGCCGACATGACGCAATGGGTCAAGGAAGGCCGCGTGCAATCGCAGGAGACCGTCGAAAACGGGATCGAGAACGCGCCAGCGGCGTTTCTTAAACTGTTCTCCGGCGATAACGCCGGAAAAATGCTGGTCAAACTCGGTTAAGACGACGCGATGCCTCGGCTCTTCCAAGCCTATGTGATGGTGGATTGGAGCGCGGCTGCGAAGCCCGCGACGGGCGCGGATTCGATCTGGATCGGCGTGTTGAAGCGCAACGTGCGTTTTCAACTCGCGTTCGAATCGCACAATCCCGCGACGCGCGCCGAAGCCGAAAGCCTGATCAACGGCATACTCGACGATCTCAAACGCAAGAGCGAACGCGTACTGTTGGGCTTCGATTTCCCGCTCGGTTTTCCGCGCGGCGTAGCGGCCGCGTTGAAGCTCGACGGGCCGGCATGGCGCGCGACGCTCGACTTCGTTGCGCGTGAAATGAAAGACAAGCCCACCAACGCGAACAACCGCTTCCAGGTCGGCGCCAAAATGAACCGGCTGATGACCGGCGAGGCTTTTCCATTCTGGGGCGCGCCGGCGCGCGACGAGCAGACCATGCTCTCAGCGAAGCGTCCGCGCGAGCACCGCGAGGGCGACCTGCCGGAATTCCGTTTCGCCGATCAGGCCATGAAGGGCGCATCGTCGATCTGGAAGCTCTACTATCAAGGCTCCGTAGGCGGACAGGCGCTGACCGGCATGCCGGTGGTGAAACGCCTCAAAGACGCCCGCGGCCCGCGCCTGCACATCTGGCCGTTCGAGACGGGCTGGCGTCCGCTCCAGCCGACCGACATCGAAAACGTCGATGTCGTTGTCGCGGAAATCTATCCCAGCATGCTGCCAGCGGCGGCGCGCACGGGCGAGATCAAGGATCAAGCGCAAGTGCGCGCGCTCGCCGAACGCTTCGCCGCACTTGATGAAAAGAGCCAGCTCGCACCGTTGTTCGGGCCGGCGAAGGATGATCCACGCCGGGCCGTCGTCGAGAACGAAGAAGGCTGGATCCTAGGCGCGAGCTTCTGAGCGCGTGCTCAGCACGGCCCATCGTGCAATCAGAACGGCGGCAGAAACGATGCTGGCGATGAAGATCGCCAGCAAGAGCCCGCGCACGCCAAGGCCCTGATGCTCCGCCAGCCAATATCCCACCGGCGGCATCACCATGGCGTAAGCGAGCACGTGGCTCATGGTCGGCGCCCAATTGTCGCCGCGCGCCCGCAGTGACGACGCCGTGACCACTTGCGCGCCGTCGGGCACGAAAACCAGGGCCGCGATCCACAAATCGGCCGCGACCGCGCGGGCGAGGATCGTCTCCACCGTGTAGGCGCGCGCAATCGAATGCGGGAAGACGAGCAGCAGAAGCCCCATGAACAGCATGGCGATGGTGTTTATGCCAAGCGCCGTCCAGCCCGCGCGCGCCGCATCGCTTGGCGCTTTGCGGCCGATCGCTTCCGACACCAGCACCGCGCTGGCGGCGGAAAGGCCAAGCGCCACCATGAAGACGAGCGCCAGTACATTGAGCAGAATTTGATACGCCGCGACGGCTTCCGCGCCCAACCGCCCGGCGATCACCGTCATCGACGAAAACGCGCCCGCCTCGACGGCTTGGCTCACACCTGCGGCGCCGCCCACCGCGAACAGCGCCCGATAGCCCGGCCCATCGCCGCCAAGCCGATCCAGCCCGAAGCGCGCGCGGTCTTTCAGGAGCACGATCCAGACCAGCGCGCTGGCGGCGAGAAAGAAGCGCGCGCCCACCGTCGCCCACGCCGAACCGATCGCGCCGTGCTCCGGCACCCAGAGCAGATTGAGGCCGAGATTGACCGCGTTGGCGCTCCACATCACCACCGTCGAAATCACCGGCCGCTTGATCGCCTCCAGGAAATAGGTCGCGGCGACGTAAGCGAGATGGAGCGGGATCGAGAGCGCCAGCACGTTCATCACCCGCGCCGAGGGCGCCGCGAGATCGGCGGCGACACCGAACGTCGTGAACAACCGTTCGCCCCCTAGCCACATGAGCGCAGCCGAAATCACGCCCGCGGCGATCGCCATGATCAAGCCGCGCCGCAACACGAGGCCGGCGCTCTGGGGCCGCTTCTCGCCGATCACCCGGGCAGCAAGTACTTGCACGCCGGTCAGCAAACCGATGCCGGAAACGAGGAAAACCGCCGTCGGCGCCCAGCCGAGCGCCTGATGCGGCAGTTCACGCGGCGCGAGTTGGCCCACGACCACGACGTCGGCCAACGCCATGCCGATGATGCCAAGGCGCGCAAGCGCCACTGGCCCGGCAAGCCGCAGAAGATCGTGGACGTAGGAGCGCCGCGCGGACATGGGCCGCGCGGTTTAGCGGAGACGCCTGAGTCTGGCTAGCGGAAGGCTTCAGCGGTCTTGGCTTGCGGGCGCAGCACCCGATAGACCTGGACCGACAGCGCCGCTTCCAGCGCGAAATACACGGCGAATTGCACGAACTCGATGACGACGCTGAGGACTGCGAACAATGCCGGGCTGGCGCGCACCGCCGCTTGCAGCGCTTCAGCGTCCAACATGTTTGGCGTGAGAGCCAGATTGACCCCCACGCCAAGGGCCTGCGTAATCAGATAGACGGGCAGCAAGAGCAGCAGGCGCGCGGCGAGGATGCGCAGCATGTTGCCCTTGGTCCAAGGCCAGGTGTCAAACGTAAGGATGCGCTGCGCTTCATAGGTGGCGGGCGCAGCGAGATAGAGCCGCGAGGTTAGCGCCATCCAGACGAACGCATTGAGCAGAAACACCGCGATCGGAACACCCGGACGCGCCTGCGCGAAACGGGTCATCACTTCAAAAACGCGCGTGGGATCCTCTCCAGCGGCCTGCAATTGCGGCAGATAGTCGGCGGCGGCGAAGGCGAGGATGAACGCATCGGCGACGATCGCCACGACGAAAACGATAAACAGGAAGAAGCCGACGACCGCCATGGCCCCAAGCATGCGCCAACCTTCAGTCGCCACCCGCTGCGATAGCCCGCTGGGCCCTTGCAGCGCGCCGCCGATCAGCGCCGCATAGACAAACGCCGAGACGACGATTGAAAGCAGCGTCCAGACGGGCGCAGCGGAGGTCGCAACCACACTAAGCAATGAAAGCAACGAACTGAAAACCGCGCCCGCAAAGCCTGCGACCGCCGCCGTGCGCCAGTGCTGCGCGGCGTTGCGCGCCGCAGCGGCCACGCTTCCAAGAACCGGAACTTTTCCTTGCGGTACGGCCAACACGCCCCCCCTTTGCGAACGGGGCGGACCTAAGCACGCGCGGCTAGCGCGCTCAACGTCAATCGGACCGGCTTACGCGGCGTTTTTCTTCAACCCGAGCGACTTGAGCGCCTGCGCGAAGGCGTTGTTGCGCTTCTTGCGCTCGACGTCGGCTTCGCTTTCGAGCCACGTGATCTGCACCACCTTGCGCTCGCCCTCGAACGGTAAATGGCCGTGCCAGGAATTGTCCGAGCGCAGGAAGCCGAAGATGTTGCCCATCAGCGGCGGCACTTCAGCGACGTAATCGTCGAAATTGTCTTCGCTCTTCAACACGCGGATCGCGCCCGCATGGCCGGCTGGCCAGGTGCGGTTGAAGTAGACAAGCGTGGTCGCGAGCTTCGACTTGCCGTCCGTGTGGATTCGCCCGGCCCGTTTTGGACAGAGCCGCATGATGGTGATGAGCTTGGGGCGCTTGGTGAGATCGAACTGGAGGGCTTCGGAAACGGCGGCCGAGAAATCCGGGGCCTGCATTTCGTCCATGAAGCCGGCGAACGCGCCTTCCGGCTCGATTTCCTGGAGCGTCAGGAAGCCCGCATTCTTGAGCCTGGGATAGTCGCGCTCGATCGCATCGATCTGGTCGGCGCGCAGGAAATTCTCACCCTGAAAGTGCCGGTACGGCTCGCTCGACTTCTTGGCGTTGGCGATGGCGTCCAGGTTCAAATACGTGGTCATGACGATCCTCCGCGTCGGCCCGGCTCGCGGCTCATATCAGCATACTTTAGCCGAGGGCCTTGGATTCCGCGACCCGGCGCCGCAGATTTCGCGCATGCAAAAAGCCATTGTGGTCGGCGGAGGCTTGGCCGGTTCGGAAGCGGCCTGGGCGCTCGGCAATGCCGGCGTCTCCGTGACCCTTTACGACATGCGCCCGGTGCGCATGACCGAAGCCCATAAGACCGACAAGCTCGCCGAACTCGTATGCTCCAATTCGTTCCGCTCGGACGATTGGGAAAACAACGCCGTCGGACTGCTGCATGCCGAGCTGCGGCGCGCCGGCTCGCTGATCATGGAAGCGGCCGCCTTGGCGCAAGTGCCCGCAGGCGCCGCGCTCGCGGTCGATCGCGACGTGTTCGCCGACGCCGTGACAGAACGCATTGCCGCGCATCCGCTGATCGAAGTGAAGCGCGCGGAAATCCGCGCTTTCGAGGACATCGAAGGCCATGCCATTCTGGCCACGGGGCCGCTCACCTCGCCCGCGCTTGCCGACGCCATCCGCAACAGGACGGACGAAGACTCGCTCGCCTTCTTCGACGCCATCGCGCCGATCGTGCACGCGGATTCGATCGATTTCTCGATCGCCTGGAAGCAGTCGCGTTACGACAAGGAAGGCCCGGGCGGCGACGCGGCCGCGTATGTCAATTGCCCGATGGACAAGGCCCAGTACGAAGCCTTCATCACCGCCCTCAACGCCGCGCCGAAAACCGAATTCAAGGAATGGGAGCGCGACACGCCGTACTTCGAAGGCTGCCTGCCGATCGAAGTGATGGCGGAGCGCGGGCCCGACACGCTGCGCTTTGGGCCGATGAAGCCGGTTGGCCTGACTGATCCGCGCACCGGCCGACGCCCCTACGCCGTGGTGCAACTGCGCCAGGACAACAAGCTCGGCACCCTGTTCAATCTCGTCGGCTTCCAAACCAAGCTCAAATATGGCGCGCAGGAAGAGATCTTCCGCATGATCCCCGGCCTGCAGGACGCCCGTTTCGCGCGGCTGGGCGGCATCCATCGCAACACGTTCCTGAACGCGCCGAAGCTGCTTGACGAAACGCTGCGCCTGCGCGCGGAGCCGCGTCTGCGCTTCGCGGGGCAGGTGACAGGCGTCGAAGGCTATGTCGAAAGCGCGGCCATGGGGTTGCTCGCGGGCCGCTTCCTCGCGGGCGAGTTGCGCGGCGAGACGCTTCCTCCTCCGCCTCCCACAACGGCGTTCGGCGCTCTACTTGCGCACGTCACGGGCGGACACATCGCCGGCAAGGGCACGTTCCAGCCGATGAACGTGAATTTCGGACTCTTTCCAGCGATCGAAGTCGCGGAACGCGACGAAGCCGGAAAGCGCATCAAGGGCGAGGTGCGCGGCAAGCTGAAGCGCCGCGCCATGGCGGAGCGTGCGCTCCGCGAACTCGATCTCTGGCTCGCGCTACAAACGGCCGGTGGCGGCCGCAGCGATCAGCGTCAGCTGGCGTAACAGCAAGGGCCGCTGCGCGCGGCGCAAATAACTGCTGACCAGCGCAACGTAGCCGTAGGCCGGAAACAGCGTGTCCGGCAGCTTTGGCGCCATCGCGCGCGCCTCCGCCAGCGCCACTTGCGCGCGAGCGCGCAGATCGCTCTCGATGCGCGCCGCATCCGCGTCACGTGGTGCGAGTACGCGTCCGCGGGCTTTCCAGAACGGCGCGACGCGCACAAGACCCGCATAGCCCCACGCTTTGCCGGCGCTCGCGGCGAACGCCTCGTTCGCTCCGCCGCAAAGCGCCAGCGCCACGCGGATCACACCGCCCGCCGTCGCATCGACATAACGCTCCAAATCCGCCCAGGTCGCGAACGGCGCGGGTTCCAGATCGGCGGCGCGAGCCGCGATCAGCGCCTCGATTGGCTCGCGCGGCGGACCGGCTTCAGTCACCGCCGCCGCAAACGCTTGCACCGTAGGATGCGCGCGCGGCGTCTTGCCGGCGTAAATTTCGTCGATTGCTTCCCGCCACCAGGCCAGCCGGATGTCGCCCAGCGGCGCCTGCGTCACGCTTTCAGCGGTACGCGCGATTTCGTAGTTCAGAGCGCAAAGCGCGTTCAGATGCGCCCGCGCGCGCGCCGGCGCAAAGCGAGCGGCGAGCCAACGATCCTCGTCGGCCCGCCGCACCAATGCATCCAAATCTTCCATGGAACGCCGGGCTTACCCCAGCGTCTGCGCGCCCGTCATCGCGATCAGCATCGGGATCGAGAGCAGCGTGTTGGTGCGCGAGAACAGCATCGCCGTCTTCGCCGCCTTGGCTTTCACGTCCGCCGCCAGATCGGGATACTTGTTGTCGATGTTCAACGCCTTTTGCTGGTTCGGCCAGATCACAAACCACACGTTGAACCACATGATGGTGGCGAGCCACATGCCGATGCCGATGAAGCGGCAGAAGTTCGGATCAAAACCGCCGACGCCGGCAAGGCCCAGCGTGAACGCGCCAAGCAGATAGCCCTTGAGATAGGCAAGCAGCAAACCGAACACGAATGTGCTCATCGCGCCCCAGCGAAACCAGAACAAAGCCGCCGGCGCGATCACCTTGCTGATCGCAGGCCCGCGCGCCTCTTCCGGAATCTTCGGCACGTTCGGGATCTGCACGAAATTGAAGTAGTAGAGCAGCCCGATCCACATGATGCCCGAGAGCACATGGCCGTAGCGCAGCGCAGCTTCCCAGAAGGCGGCGTCGCCAAACGCATAACCCTTCACGCCCAGGGCGTAATAGAGAAGGAACAGGACGGCGACGACGAGCCCCGTCCAGGCGACATAACGAATATTGCTCAAGAACCCGGCCATCAGAGCCCTCCCCGGTTTCGCTCAAGCTGCGACTCTTATGCTCCTTCGGAGGATCGCGCCATAAGTCCCGATTTGGGTTGCGGCCGTCCTGGCCGATCGCCGAACAGCGGCAGCGCCGGCGCGGCGATGTAGATCGAGGAGTAAGTCGCCACGACGCAGCCGAAAATCATGCAGATGGCGAAGGGTTTTAGCGTCGGGCCGCCCCAGATATAGAGCGCCACCGACGCGATCAGCACGGTCGCCACCGTCATCAGCGTGCGCGAAAGCGTTTCGTTGATGGAAAGATCGATGACCTCGGTCGGCTTCATCGCCTTGTAGCGGCGGAAATTCTCCCGCATCCGGTCGAATACGACAACGGTGTCGTTCATCGAATAACCGATCACGGTCAGAAGACCGGCGATAACCGGCAGCGTGAAATCGATGCGGAAGAAGGAGAACACGCCGAGCGTCAGAATGGTGTCGTGAAACAGCGACAGCACCGCGCCGAACCCGAACTGCAGGTCGAAGCGGAACCAGATATAGATCATCACCAAAAGCATCGCGAGCCCGAGCGCGATGAGGCCGGACGCAAACAATTCGCTCGAGACTTCCGCACTCACGGCGGAGCCGCCGAGGAAGCGCGCGTCCGGCACGATGCGCGAAATCGTGGCGCGCACCTGGCTGACCGTCTGTGATGCGACCGGGCTGAAGCTGATCTGCGCGCGCGTCTTCGCATCGCCCAGCGTCTGAATCTTCACTTCGCCGATATGCAGCGCCGATAGCGCCGGATGGAGCGCGTTGACGTCGATCGGCCTCGCCGACTCGATCGTCTCCACCGTGCCGCCCTTGAAATCGATGCCGAGATTGAAGCCGTGTGAAAGGATCACGCCAATCCGATCAAACGGCGTGCCGCTGGCTTGTTCGTACACGGCGATTGGATTTTCCCGATAGCCGGCGGTGAACATCGATCCCAATGAGGCGAGCACCGCCAGGACGGAGGCGAACGAGGCGAAGAAGGCGAACCGCACGAACTTGAAGTTCGAGTGGCGCGGAATGAGCTTGATGAGCGGCCAAGGCAAAGTCGTTGCTCCGCTTCAGATGGGCAGCTGCTTGGGCCGCACAACGCGGAACCACACAGCGATGAAGAATTGCGTCACCACGGTTGCGGTGATCACGGACGTAATAACGCCGATCGACAGCGTCCAGGCGAAGCCGCGCACCGGCCCGTGACCGAACTCGAACAAAATGAGTGCGACGCCAATCTGCGTTAAGTGCGAGTCGATGATGGTGATGAGCGCACGGTTGAAACCGGCGTCCAGCGCCATGGCCGGACCTCGGCCGTTGGCCTGCTCGTCGCGCATGCGCTCATAGATCAAGACGTTGGCGTCGACCGCCATGCCGATGGTGAGCACAAGGCCGGCGATGCCCGGCAAACTCAGCGTCGCGCCGCTGACCGACATGGCCGCAGTGATCATCGCGACATTGATCACCAGCGCCAAGCACGCGAACACGCCGAACAAGCCGTAAGCCAGCACCATGAACAAGATGACGGCGATGCTGGCATAGATGCCGGCCTTGGTGCCGGCCTCGATCGCTTCCTGCCCCAGGCCCGGACCAACGGTCTGCTGCTCGATCACGGTCAAGGGCGCAGGCAGCGCGCCGGCGTTCAGCATGATGGCCAACTCGCTCGCGCTTTCCGGCGTGAAGCTGCCTTCGATTTGGCCGCCGCCGCCGCAGATCGGCTCATTGATCCGCGGCGCGGTCAGCACCTGATTGTCGAGCAAGATGGCGAAGCGCTTGCCGGTGTTTTCCGTCGTCAGGCGGCAGAAGATGTGCTGCCCGACGCTATCGTATTCGAACGAGAGCACCCACTCGCCGCGATTTTGGTCGAAACGGGGCGCGGCGCGGTTCAGGTGCTCCCCGGTGAGATCAGGACGGCGGCGCACGATTTCCGCTTCCCGGCCGATTTCCGGGTAGGGCTGCACCAGCATCGCCCCGGGCGGAATGCGGCCGGCCTGCAATTCTTCCGGCGTCGCGCTGTCGTCGACCATGTGGAAGGTCAACAGCGCGGTCTTGCCAATGCGCTCTTTCAGTGTCTCCGGATCGCTGACGCCCGGAGCCTGCACGACAATGCGGTTGTCGCCCTGTCGCACGATCGACACTTCGGCGGCGCCTGTCGGGTCGACGCGGCGGCGCACGACGTTGATCGCCTGTTCGGCTGCGCTGCGGCTCAACTCCCGCATGCGCGGATCCGTGATCCGCGCTTCGACGACGCCGTCCGGCGTTTGTGTGAAGACGAGGCTGTCACCCCCGTTCTTGACCTGATCATTGATCGTACGCAGCGCCTGCAAGGCGCGCGGCGCATCGGCGACGTTGAGCAAACGCACGCGGGCCGCGTCCGCCACGACGCCGCGGCCGGTGAAATTGATCGCAGGAGAGGCGCGCCGCAGCGCGTTCGCCATGCTGTCGGCGACGCGGTCCAACTCCTGGCGACGCAATGATTCCACGTCGACCTGCAGCAGCAGGTACGAACCGCCGCGCAAATCGAGACCGAGGTTAAGGGTTTGATGCGGCAGGAACGGCGGAATTTGGCTCCGCAGGTTCGGCGGCAGGAAATTGGGCAGCGTGAACAACGCGCCCCACACCGTCACGATGAGGACGAGGATCGAGCGCCACCGCGGAAAGTGCAGCATACGTCAGCTCGCCGAGGCCGGTTTGGAATCGTTGGCCGGCGTTGGGTCGCTCTTCGAACGCACTTCAGAAATGGTCGAACGCACCACGCGGACTTCGACATTGGGCGCGAGTTCGACCCGCACTTCGTCGTCCTGGACGGACTTCACCTTGCCGATCAGGCCGCCGGAGGTGACGATCACGTCGCCTCGCTTCAGCGCCGTGATCATCTCCTGATGCGCCTTCATGCGGCGCTGCTGCGGGCGCACCATCAGGAAATAAAATACGATAAAAATCAGAACCAGCGGCGCGACTTGCACCAAGAAGGCCATCGTCGAATCCGGCCCTCCGGCCGTGCCTGGGGCCTGCGCATAAGCTTCCGTGATGAAGAACATGATCCTCGACCTGGGCGGCGGATAGCGGCCGTCCCTGTTGGGGCAAACAGATGCTGGCGAAGGCTTCCCCGCCGGCGAAGGGGCGGACTATATCGGCGTCGGTTCTTATTTCAATCTGGCAAGACTTCGAATGGAAATGGGCCCTTCTGATGGCTGACGACGCCCCTGACCTCGCCCGCATCGCGGCGGCGCTGGAACGGCTCGCGCCGGCGCCCTTCCGCGCGGACTTGTCCACAGCGGCCGCCTTCCGCTGGGCCCCGGCGCAAGCCGCGCTGCTGCCCGCGCCCGCCTTCGCTGGCCCCCCTCTCGACCTGCTCTTGGGGGTCGAGCGGCAGAAAGACGCCCTCGTTTCCAATACGCGCCGTTTCGCCGCAGGCGCGCCGGCCAACAACGCGCTGCTGTGGGGCTCGCGCGGCACAGGCAAAAGCGCGCTGATCAAGGCGACGCACGCGGCCATCGCCGCCGCCGCGCCGACGCTGAAACTGGTCGAAGCGCCGCCCTCCGATCTCGATCGCATCGGCGCCCTGATCGACGCGCTGCGCGCGCAACCGCATCCGGTAATTCTCTTCCTCGACGATCTTTCCTTTGCGGGCGGCGAAGCTGCGCTGAAAGCGCTGAAGCCCGCGCTCGACGGCGCGCTCAATTCCGGTGAAGGACGATTGCTCGTGTACGCGACATCCAACCGCCGCCATCTGGTGGCGCGCGATGCACGTGAGAACTTGCCGGACGAAATCATGTGGGCCGACGCGGCGGAAGAGCACCTCGCGCTCGCCGATCGCTTCGGGCTCTGGCTCGGCTTCCACGCCATGGACCAGAACGCCTATCTCGCCATCATCGATGCGTACGCGGCGCGCTTCAAACTGCCGATCGCGCAGGAAAAGCTCCACGAAGAGGCGCTCCTTTGGTCACGAACGCGCGCGGCGCGCAGCGGCCGCACAGCATGGCAATTCACGCTGGACTTGGCGGGGCGTCTCGATCGCCCGGTGAAATTTTAGCTCCCGCCCAGCAGCGGCAGCGGATCGATCGCGCTGCGGCCCTGGCGCACCTGAAACATCAGTCGCGGCGTGCGCGCGCCGACTTGGCCGACTTCCGCAATCTGTTCACCCACGCGCACGTGTTGGCCTTCGCGGACGCGTGAATTCTGCGCGTAGCCATAAGCTGTCACATAGCCGTCGGCGTGGCGGATGAGGATCAAAGTCCCAAAGGACGGGAGGTCCGATCCGGTATAGACAACGTCGCCATCCGCGGCCGCATTGACGGGCGCGCCCTGCGGCGCGGCGATTTCGACACCGTCCAACCTGCGCCCGTCCGACTGCGCGCCGAAGCGCGCTTCGACCGCGCCGCGCACCGGCCACTGAAAATGCGCATCGCTTGTCGCGAGCGCTTCTTGTGCTGGTTCGACACGCGGCGCCGGCGCTTGGCGGCTCGGCGTTGGCGCCGGCGGATTGCGCCATGCGGCGGCGGTCGCCGGCAGCACGACCTCATCGCCCTCATGCACGACATAAGGCGGCTGCATGGCGTTGAGGATCGCCAGCGAATGCGGCTGCACATTGTAGCGCTCGGCGATGCTCTCAAACGTTTCACCGCGCTCGACACGATGCAGGTTCGGCGGCGGCAATTCGATCGTCGCACCCGGCGTGACGCGATATGGCGGTTCGAGATGGTTCTGCTCGATCAGCGCCATGACCGGCACATGATAGATGGCGGCGATGTCGGCCAGCGATTGGTGCGCGGCGACACGATGCGCGCGCGGCGGATTGCGCGGATCGAACTGCGCCGCCGGCTGCAGCGCGTAGGCTGAGAGCGGCACACCCTCGCCTTCGGCCCAGTTGGCTTGCGGATTGGGCCGCACTGGCTGCTGCGCCGAGGCCGCTTGCGGGACGCGCGTGCGCGGCGGGCCGCCGCCGTACGAAATCGGCGCGGGCGCGGAGGCGGCGCATGCCGAAAGCATGAGAGCCAGAATGACGATCCGCATAGCTTCTTTTCGCGGCGAATCGGGCGCAGACGCAATCGCCGCCCTCAGTTCGCCTGCCCCAAACCTTCGGCCAGGGGCGGCAACTGAACCGGCCCCAGATCGGTGCGCGCGCCGTCCTTTACGCGCACGATGCGCCCCGCGAGCGCCGCCACCACAACGCCGCCCGGTTTCAGCTGCTCCAAGAGCGCGGCCGGGATGTCTTCGACTTCCGCGTTGATGATGATGCGATCGTACGGCGCATCCGCCGTCCAGCCCTGCGCGCCATCGGCGACATGCGCAAAGATGTTCATGATCCGGGCCGGACCCCAATGCGCGCGCGCGTCGGCGACGATGTCGCCCCACCGATCCAGCGTCACCACCTTGCGCGCCAGCAGGGAGAGCACCGCGCTCTGGTAGCCTGAGCCGGTTCCGACTTCGAGCACGATATCGTTCGGCTGCGGATCGAGCGCGGCAAGCATGCGCGCGACGGTCGATGCCTTCGTCATCGCCTCGCCATGCGGAAGCGGCAGCGCGATATCGTCCATCGCCAAACCTTCCATGTGCGGCGGCGCATAATGCGGGCGCGGCGTGCGCTCCATCGCCGACAGCACGCGCGCGTGCGTGATCCCTTCCTGCCGGAGTTCCAGGATGAAGCGCATCAAGCGCGAAGGATCGTCGCCGAAGCTCACAGTTTCGGCGGCGCCCCGCCGAGCACGCCCTTGAGATCGTGCACGGTTTGCTGATGCGTGAGATCGATATGCAGCGGCGTCACTGTGATCTTGCCATTGTAGATGGCGCGCAGATCCGTGCCCTCGGCGGGATCGGAACGCACGCCGTGGAAGCCGAGCCAGAAATATGTGCCGCCCCTGAGATCGGTGCGCTTGTCGGCATAGACGATATGCTGATCGCGAAAGCCCTGGTGCGTGACTTCCACTTCCTTCACTTCGTCCGGCGGCAGATCGGGAAAATTCACGTTCATCACCACGCCCTTCGGCCAGCCTGCTTTCAACAACGCGCCGACGACGCCTGGCCCATAGGTCTCCGCCGTCTCCCACGGGATCGCGGCCTCTTCGCCGCGAAAGCCGCGCGCCTGGCTGAGGGCGATCGCGGGAATGCCGAGCTGCATGCCCTGCATGGCGCCGGCGATCGTGCCGGAGAAGGTGACGTCTTCGGCGATATTCTGGCCGCGATTGACGCCGGAGAGCACGAGATCGGGAATGCCGTCTTCGATCAGATGCTCGACGCCGAGCAACACGCAATCGGTCGGCGTGCCGGAAATGGCGAAACGCTTGGGACCCGCTTTGCGCACGCGGATCGGCGCCGTCAGCGTCAGCGCGCGCGAGGCGCCCGATTGTTCCTGCTCGGGCGCGATCACCCAGACGTCGTCGCTGAAGGTGCGGGCGATCTTTTCCAGGACCGCAAGCCCGGTCGCGTGGATGCCGTCGTCATTGGTGCAAAGAATGCGCATGGGGCGCCTTCTAGCGCGGATGCGCAGGCTTTCCAATCGCAGCTACTTCCAAGCGCTGAGGATTGCTCCGGCGACGCCGTAGCAGAGAATGTAATGAATGAGGGTAACGCCAAGGAACATCTCGGTCGCGGCGCCATAGACGTAAGAATACATCGTCGCCGCAAAGCCAAACAGCACGCCCATCAAAGCGCCGGTGATGAAGCCGCCGGCAAGACCGACCGCCTGTCGCCACTTCACCACCAGCGCCAACCCGATTGCGGCGAGGATCGGCATGACGATGCCATAGGGCATGCGCGAACCGGCCATGCTCGCCGTCGCCTGCGCGTCGCTCATGCCGACCATATGCTGATAAGTCGGCCCCGGAATGAGCACGGCGAAGATCACGAATTCGATGGCGTAGATGGCGATCGCCGCGACGATGATCGCCAATATGTTGAAGCCGTTGAAGCGCATGGCCGCCCTCCTCCGTTTTGCGCGAGGTTAGCAGAGTCGAGCAGCGGTTTCTGATCGATTCGCGCGCGAAGCGATCCAAACGCTGGCGCCGTCATCACGCATCGCGCGAGGACGCTGCCGGAAAACAGGAGCGGGGCGCGTGAAGCACGCCGAGCTTTAGGTGTTTGCGCTGTTTCGCACAGCGCCATGCGCGTTTCCCGCGCCCCTTACGATCGTTTTGTCTTCGGCTCGCAGGGCGGAGGTTTTTCACTCCGCCAAGACAGACCGCCGTCGACGTGCATGGAGAGGCCGTCTCTCCTGGACCCCAGCGGTTATGGTGCTCCGCTGGCTTTGGCCGCTCTTGAAAAGCGCGCCTCACGTTCGATCGCATCCCTCGCGCTCGCTTGGCTCGGCTAGCCTTTGAACCTCCCGTGCGAGGGATGAGCTATTATCGCTCGGCTTTCGAGCTGTGGGATAGATTTTTTGCGCGCTCAGAATGAGACGCTGAGGACCGCCGGCTTCCAGCCGGCACAATCAGGTTGGCCCCGCGCTATGGCGCGACCTCTCCAGCGCTTGCCCCGGACTTGATCCGGGGTTGTCGAAGCCAGCGCAGCGGCACGTCGAAGCGTGTTTGCCGGCTGGAAGCCGGCGGTCCGCCCGCGCCTATTTCGCGATCTTCGCCATGCCGCCCATGTAGGGGCGCAGCGCTTCGGGCACGGTGATCGAGCCGTCGGCGTTTTGATAGTTTTCGAGGATCGCCACCAATGTGCGCCCCACGGCGAGGCCCGAACCGTTGAGCGTGTGCACGAATTGCGGTTTGCCGTCCTTGTCGCGATAGCGCGCATTCATGCGCCGCGCTTGGAAGTCGCCGCAGTTCGAGCATGAGCTGATTTCGCGATACTTGCCTTGGCTCGGCAGCCACACTTCGAGATCGTAGGTTTTCTTCGCGCTGAAGCCCATGTCGCCGGTGCAGAGGAGGATCACGCGATACGGCAGCTCGAGCCGCTTCAGCACTTCTTCGGCGCACGCCGTCATGCGCTCATGCTCGGCTTCCGATTGATCGGGCGTCGTGATCGACACCATCTCGACTTTGCGGAATTGGTGCTGACGGATCATGCCGCGCGTATCCTTCCCCGCCGCGCCTGCTTCCTTACGAAAGCACGCGGTGTCCGCCGTAAAGCGAAACGGCAACGCCGCCTCTTCCAAGATTTGTTCACGCACCAAATTGGTGAGGGCCACCTCCGCAGTGGGAATGAGCCAGCGACCATCCGTCGTGGCAAACTGATCCTCCGCAAATTTCGGGAGTTGCGCAGTGCCGAACATCGTCTGATCACCCACCAACAAAGGCGGGCTCACTTCGGTGTAGCCGTTCGTTCCGGTGTGCAGGTCGAGCATGAAGCTCGCCAGCGCACGCTCCATGCGTGCGAGCCCCGCCTTCAGCGCCACGAAGCGCGCGCCAGACATGCGGGCGGCCGCTTCGAAATCCATCATGCCCAAGGCTTCGCCCAGCGTGACGTGATCGGCGGAGAGTTCCACCGGCGGCGGATCGGCGCCCGGCTTCTTCCACCAGCGGCGCTCTTCGATATTATCGTTCTCGTCGGCGCCGGCGGGCACGTCGATCGCGGGAATGTTTGGCAGCGATGCGAGGATATCGTCGCGCTCTTTCTGCGCCTTCGCCTCTTCCGCGCTCGCTTCCTCGATCTTCGTCTTGAGCGCGGCGACTTCGGCCATCAGCGCACTCGCACGCGCTTCGTCTTTTTGCGCCTTGGCTTGGCCGATCTGCTTCGAGGCGGCGTTGCGCGCGGCTTCCGCCTCCTGCTTCGCGGTGGTCGCGGCGCGGAAGCGCTCGTCCAGCGTCAGGATCGACTCGATCTGCGCGCGCTGATCCTCGTTCAGCGAACGGCGCCCGAGCGCGCTCTTGAAGGCGGCGAAATCCTCGCGAATGGCTTTGATATCGTGCATGGCTCAGTCAGTAGTCAGTGGTGCGTCGTCAGTAGAACGCGGCGCGCCACTGACGATTGACTACTCACTACTGACTCCCGCGCTGCTGCGCCAGCCGTCGCTTGACCCTTTCCTCACGGGCGCCGATCTGCTTGGAAGGGCTCTAAGGGGGACCTGCACCCATGCGCCTCACCGTCTTCGCCGCCGCCCTGGCGGCCGTCATCCTTGGTTCCTGCACGACAATGGCACGAATGACCCAACACGACCCCTATCTCTGGCTCGAAGATGTCGAAGGCGAGCGCGCCGTGGCCTGGGTGCGCGCGGAGAATGCGCGCTCGCTGCCGGTGCTCGAGAACGATCCGCGCTATGCGCAATTGCACGCCGACGCGCTGGCGATCGCCAACAGCCATGACCGGCTGGCGCTGGGTTCGATCCGCGAAGGCTATCTCTACAATTTCTGGCAGGACGACACGCATGTGCGCGGCATCTGGCGGCGTTCGCCGCTCGCCGATTATGCACGCGGCCAACCGCGCTGGGAGACGCTGCTCGATGTCGATGCGCTAGCGACGGCGGAAAGCGCCAACTGGGTGTTCAAGGGCGTCGACTGCCTGCCGCGCTCGACGCGCTGCATGGTCGAGCTTTCCAATGGCGGCAAGGACGCGGCGGCGTGGCGCGAGTACGACATCGCCGCCAAGAGCTTCGTCGCCGGCGGCTTCGCGCTGCCGGAAGCCAAGGGCAATCTCGAATGGGAGGACGCCGACACGCTTCTGGTGGCGACCGATTGGGGCGCGGAGAACGGCCAGCCCACCGTCACCGAAAGCGGCTACCCGATGATCGTCAAGCGCTGGCGGCGCGGGACGCCGCTCGCGAGCGCGACCGAAGTGCTGCGCGGCAAGCGCAGCGATGTCGGCATCGGCGTCGGCGCCATGGAGGACGTGGACGGTGCGCGCGTGCTGTTCGCCTCCAACGCCACCACCTTCTTCGAGAGCGAGCAATTCCTGATCACGCGTGACGGCGTGCAACGGATCAGCATTCCGCTCAAAGCCAATGTCGTTGGCCTGCACAAAGGCCAATTGCTGGTGAAGCTCGATGAAGCGTGGGGAGACCGGCC
Organism: Caulobacterales bacterium; assembly: GCA_035548735.1. Taxonomy (GTDB): domain Bacteria; phylum Pseudomonadota; class Alphaproteobacteria; order Caulobacterales; family Aquidulcibacteraceae; genus Vitreimonas. Next base: position 39,059 of record DASZSK010000244.1, read on the forward strand.
GCAAGGCGCGCTCATCTCGCTGCCGCTCGATCAGGCGACGGCGGCTGCGCCGCCAACCGCGCTGCTTTATGCACCGGGACCGCGGGAATCGATCGAGGAGGTCGAGGTCACGCACGACGCCGTGCTGGTGGCGGGCTACCAGAATGTGCGCGGCCGCGTGCTGCGCTTCGCCTTCGACGGGCGCGCCTGGATCGAGACGAATGTGGCGTTGCCGGAGAATGGCGCCGTCGGCTTCGCCGGCGCTTCGCCTACAGAAGAAACCGCGTTCGCCGTGTTCGAGGACTTCCTGACGCCCTCGACGCTCTACGCGCTCGACAATCACGCCACGCAGGCGCGCGCCGTAAAGTCGCTGCCGGCGATGTTCGACGCTTCGCCCTACGTGACCGAGCAGTTCGAGGCGACCAGCCGCGACGGCACGCGCGTGCCTTACTTTGTCGTGCATCGGCGCGACATGGCGCTCAATGGCGAGAACCCGACCCTGCTCTACGCCTATGGCGGTTTTCAGCTTTCGATGACGCCGAGCTATGCCGCCAATGTCGGCAAGCTCTGGCTCGATCATGGCGGCGTCTATGTGCTGGCGAACATACGCGGCGGCGGCGAGTTCGGGCCGGCGTGGCACGAAGCCGGCCTCAAGACGCACCGCCAGGTGATCTACGACGATTTCTACGCGGTCGAGCAGGATCTGGTGACGCGGCGCATCACCAGCCCACGGCGGCTTGGGATGATGGGCGGCTCGAACGGCGGCCTTCTGATGGGCGTCATGCTGAACCAACATCCGGAAATGGTGCACGCCGCCGTCGTGCAGGTGCCGCTGCTCGACATGCTGCGCTACGATCAATTGCTCGCGGGCGCGTCATGGGTGGATGAGTACGGCTCGCCCAGCGTGCCGGCGGAGCGGGCGTTCCTGGAGACGATCTCGCCCTACCAGAATTTGCATCGTCGCAACGATTTTCCGCTGGTCTATATCGAGACGTCCACCAAGGACGATCGCGTGCATCCGGGTCACGCGCGCAAATACGCGGCGCGGCTCGCGGAATTGGGCATGCCGTTTCTCTATTACGAAAACATCGACGGGGGGCACTCGGCGGCGGCGAACCTCAACGAGGCCGCGCGCCGGCGCGCTTTGGAATACACGTATCTGATGCAGCGGCTGATGGATTAAACCTACTGATCCAGCGCAGCCGCGCCTTTGGCTTCGCCGACCGTGACGTGCGCGACTGCGCCTTGCTGACGCGGACCGAGCTCCTTCTCCCATTTCGCGACGATGGCGCTTGCCACGGAATTGCCGACGACATTGGTGGCGCTTCTTCCCATGTCGAGGAAGTGATCGACGGCGAGGATGAGCACGAGGCCCTGCGCCGGCAGGCCGAACGCGGTCAGCGTCGCGGCGATGACGACAAGCGATGCGCGCGGAACGCCCGCCATCCCTTTGCTGGTGATCATCAGCAGCAGCAGCATGGAGATCTGCTGCATGATCGAGAGTTCGATGCCGTAGACCTGGGCGATGAAGATGGTCGCGAAGGTGCAATACATCATCGAGCCGTCGAGATTGAACGAATAGCCGAGCGGCAGCACGAAGCCGGCGATGCGGCGCGACACGCCGAAATGCTGCAACAGCTCGAACGTGCGTGGATACGCGGCTTCAGAGCTTGCCGTGGAGAACGCCACCAGGATCGGCTCGCGCATCATGCCAATCAGCGTGAAAATGCGCGGGCCGACGAACAGAAAGCCCGCCAGCGCAAGCAGCAGCCAAAGCAGGATCAGCGCGAAATAGAAGCCCAGGATAAACTTGCCGAAGGTCCACAACACTTCCGGGCCGCTCTCGGCCACGGTCTTGGCGATGGCGGCGAACACCGCGAACGGCGCCGCCCACATCACATAAGCAACGACGCGCAGCATGACGTGCGATACGCGCTCGGTGAGATCGATGACCGGCTTGCCTTCCTCGCCCATGGCGGCGAGCGCAGCGCCGAAGAAGCCGGCGAACACGACGATTTGCAGGATCGTGTTGGTCGACATCGCCTCGATCACCGATTTCGGCACGAGGTGAACGACGAAATCCTGCACGTTGAGACTGTTGGCTTCGATACCGGCCGATGCGTCCGGCGGCGGCAGCGTCAGCCCCGAGCCGACGCCCGGCTGCAGAATGTGCACGATCGCCAGACCGAGCAGCAGCGACATGATGGAGGCGAGGATGAACCAGCCGATGGTGCGCACGCCGACGCGCCCCAGCGCGCCGCCTCCGCCCATATGGGCGATGCCGGCGATCAGCGTCGTCAACACCAGCGGCGCGATCACCATGCCGATGAGGCGCAGGAAGACCGTTGTGACGACGGTGAAATACGGCGAAAGCGTCTCGACATCGTTGGGCCGGAAGGCGTGCAGCCACCAGCCCAGGGCCACGCCCAGCCCCATCGCGATCAGGACGATCAGAGTAAAATTGCGCCGCTTCATCCATCCCGCTTAGCGGTTCCCGGCGCGCGGCGAAAGCCGCCTGCCGTCGCCTCAAGGAGCGCTTGACCTCGGACGCGCGGACGCGGACACACGAGCCTTGAGGAGATGTCCCGGATGAACGTGCTGCGCGCGGCGATCGGCATTGGCGGCTTGGCGCTGCTTGGCGTCGTTCTATGGGCGGGTTTCGCGCTGGCGGACCTGCACGGCGCGTTCCTCGACCAATTCGCCGTGATCACGACACTCCCGTGGGGGGTGGCGACGCTCGCCGACCTCTATATCGGCTTCCTGTTCTTCTCGGTGATCGTGTTCCTGACCGAAAGGTCCTGGCTAATCGCCGTCTTGTGGGCGATCCCAATCTTCATCGTCGGCAATATCTGGTCGGCGCTCTGGCTGGTGATCCGCCTGCCGCATCTGGCCAAGCAGCTTTCGAAGCCGGACTGGCCGGCGTCCTGATCAAGGCGTTCGGGCTGGCGTGCTGAACAGTTCGTCGCGCAGCAATTTCGCCAGCGTGCGCGCTTCGTCGGCGCGCGGGCTCCCTTCGCGCCAGGCGACGCCGATGGAGCGGCCGAACACCGGCTCGGCGAACGGGCGTACAGCCACTGGCGCGCCGGCGGCGGCGCCCGCCTCGGCGGCGATTTTCGGCAGCAGCGTCACGCCCATGCCGCCCGCCACCATCTGCACCAGCGTGTGAAGGCTGGTCGCGCTGACTTCGGACGAACGTCGCCCGGGCGTGGCGCCGCACACACTGAGCGCATGCTCGCGCAAGCAATGGCCATCTTCGAGCAGCAGCAGGTCCTCCTGCTTCAAATGCTCCGGCGCGAGATCGTTGCGCGCCGCCAGGCGATGCCCTTCGGGGCAGGCGAGCAGAAACTCATCCTCGGCGATAACAGCCGTCTCGATCCCGGGCGCGGCGTACGGCAAGGCGATCACCGCCGCGTCCAAGGTGCGCGCGCGTAACGCCTCGATCATCCGCGCCGTCAAATCCTCGCGCAATTGCAGACGCACATTGGGAAAACGCTTCTTCAAAAGCGGGAGCGCCCGCGGCAGCAGGAACGGCGCGATGGTCGGGATGGCGCCAAGGCGAAAATTTCCAGCGAACGGCTTGCCGGCGGACTGCACCGCCCGAACCAGCTCCTCCACCTCGCTCAAAGCCTGAGCGGCGCGGCCGGCAGCTTCCTCGCCCGCGGCGGTCAGCACCGCGCCGGTGCGGCCGCGTTCGACCAACAACACACCAAGCGCGGTCTCCAGTTCCTTGATGCCGGCGGACAGCGTGGGCTGAGTGACGCCCACCGCCTCCGCGGCGCCCACGAAACTCCCCTCCGCCCTGAGGGCAGTCAGGAATTGGAGCTGGCGGAGCGTCGGCAGCGCCGAGGCCGGAAGGCGGTCGTCCATAGAAACACTCTATTTTTGATCAGCCTTATATCGATTTGATCTAAGTCTATGGCAAGGCCATATCCGCCTCCTGATCAAAATAAGGAGTTCGGAATGCTGGGCGTTGGCCAAAACCTGCCGGAATTCAAAGTCGTGGGCGTGAAGCCCCGCTTCATGGAGCACGAGGAAAACGGCGTCTCCGCGTTCCAGGAGATCACCCAGGCTTCCTTCCCCGGCAAATGGAAGCTGATCTATTTCTATCCCAAGGATTTCACTTTCGTCTGCCCGACCGAGATTGCCGAATTCGGCCGCCTCACCAAGGAATTCGAGGACCGCAATTGCGTCGTGATGGGCGGCTCGACCGACAATGAGTTCGTGAAACTCGCCTGGCGGCGCGCGCACCGCGATCTCGCCCGCCTGCCCCACTGGCAGTTCGGCGACAGCGCCGGCTCGCTCGTGGATGCGCTCGGCGTGCGCTCGCCGGAAGGCGTCGCGTACCGCGCCACGTTCCTGGTCGATCCCAACAACGTGATCCAGCACGTCTATGTCGCCAACCTCAATGTCGGCCGCAATCCGCAGGACACATTGCGGGTCCTCGACGCCTTGCAGACCGATGAGCTTTGCGCCTGCAACCGCCCGATCGGCGGCGAAACGCTGGCGGCTTGAGGGCGCGCCCATGTCGATCGAAACATTGCGCGAGGCGCTGCCGGACTACGCCAAGGATCTGAAGCTCAATCTGGGCGCGCTCGCCGGCGAGACGCTGCTCAGCGAACAGCAGAAGTGGGGCTGTTTCCTCGCGGCGGCTTACGCCGTGGGCGCGCCCGATCTCGTGCGCGCGTTCGAAGCGGAAGCGGAAACGCGGCTCACGCGGGAAGCGCGCAGCGCTGCGAAAGCGGCGGCGGCGGTGATGGGCATGAACAATGTCTATTATCGCGCGCTGCACCTCATGCAGAACGATGAATACCGCACGCTGCGCGCGGGGCTGCGGATGAACGTCATCGCCAATCCCGGCGTCGATAAGACCGATTTCGAACTCTGGTCGTTGGCAGCGTCGGCGATCAATGGCTGCGGCGCATGTCTTGACGCGCACGAAAAAGAACTGCGCATGCGGGGGCTTGCCAACACGCAAATCCAGGCGGCGCTGCGCATCGCCGCCGTGGTGCACGGCGCCGGCGCAGTGCTGCGCGCGCATGCAGCGTAAATGCGTCAGGAACCACGTGCGCGCACGCGCGTTTTTTCCGCGCAGCACATCGAGGCCGGTTCGAAAAGCCTCGCTGGACGGCCGGTTTGATCGCGCTGCACCCCTATCCCCGGCGCGCTTTTTCACCCTCCCCCCGCCCAAGCGCGCACCCCTCCCTCAAACGAGGGAGGGGGTCGGGGACTAGGCGTCTGCCTTTAAGCGGCCTGAATTGCAGCCGTCGTCGACGCGTCTGTATCCGCGCGATATGGCAAGGTCAGCGTGAAGGTCGAGCCCTGACCAAGCGTGCTTTCGACGGTCACGTCCCCGCCCATCAAGCGCGTCAGCTCGCGCGTGATCGAGAGTCCGAGGCCAGTGCCGCCGAAACGGCGCGTCGTACTCACGTCGGCCTGCACGAACGGTTTGAACAGCTTGTCGACCGCATCCGGGTCGATGCCGATGCCGGTGTCACGAACACGGATGGCGATCCAGCGCCCCTTCTGGTCTTCCGCCAACTCGGCGGAGAGCGAAACCAGCCCATTCTTCGTGAATTTGCAGGCGTTGGACGCGAGATTGAGAATGCACTGATGCAGCCGCAGTGAATCCGCCCACACCGGGCCCACATCGGCGGCGACCTTCACATCGAGACGGTTGCCGCGTTCCTCCGCCGCCAGGCGCAGAGAATCCGATACGTCACGCAACATGCGCCCGAGATCGATGAACTCGGCGTCTATCTCCAACCGATTTGCCTCGATCTTGGAGATGTCGAGCACGTCATTGACGAGCTTCAGCAGATGCCGACCGGAATTGCGGATACGTTGCGCATCGGCGCGGAGTGTATCGAGCCCTTGCGCCTCGAGATCCTCGTCCAGCATTTCGGCGTAGCCGATGACCGCATTGAGAGGCGTGCGCAATTCATGGCTCATATTGGCGAGAAATTGCGATTTGGCGACGTTGGCGGCTTCCGCGCGCACGCGCGCTTCCTGCAGCTCCGCCGTGCGTTCCCCCACGCGCTTTTCCAATGCGTCGCGCTCGTCGGCGAGCTTTTCCCGCGCCTCCCACATCTTGGCGTAGTTCAAATGGCAAGCGATGGCCGCGCCGAGCAGAACGATGACGCCGCAGGCGAGCATGATATCGAGCAGCAGCGACGCGGCGTTGGACGGACGCGTTTCCACGAGAATGGCGCCGGCGATGAAGCGCGCCAGCAGCGGCGGCGCCATCACTGCGGCGAGCAGCTTCGCGGACTGGTGCGAGAACACCGCCGTGTAGAGCGCGATCGCCATGAAGGCGGCGACGGAGGCCGCGCGCGCTTCCGGGCTGCCTTGCAGCCACAGCAGCACGCCGTATCCGGTCCAGATCAACGACGCCACCACCGAAGTGATGAAGAACATCCGACGTCCGCCCGGCGCATCAGCGACCGCGCGCAAGCAGGCGTAGCGATGCACCGCTTCAAACGCGAGCCCGCCCAAGGTCCAGGCGAGCGCGACCGGCAGCGGCGCCACCGTCCCCAGACCCACGCCGCACGCGATTAGCAAAGGAAGGCGCAGAAATCCCATATGCGCTTCGTTGAGCGCATTGATCATCATGTCGTCGCGCCGCTCCAAGTGCGGAGTGCGCAAAATGCTCAGCGCTCGTTGGAGCATACCCACAGATCCCATCATAGTTTTTTAGGCGGCCGCGCCGAAGCGTGGCGCATTGGCGGCGGCGCTCTCAACGAACCGCATCGGCACGCGGAGCGTGAAGGTCGAACCTGCGCCTGGTTCGCTGGAGGCCCAGATCTCGCCGCCCAACACCTTCACGGTGCTGGCTGTGATCGAAAGCCCCAATCCCATGCCGCCCTTGGTTCTTGTTTGCGAGCCGTCGAGTTGTGTGAATGGCTGGAACGCCTTCTCGATCTCATCTTGCGTCATGCCCACGCCGGTGTCGGATACGGCAATGCGCAACCATTCGCGCCCGTTTGCTTGTTCACGCTCCGCGGAGATCGCCACAAGACCGTTGGTGGTGAACTTCACGGCGTTGGACAGCAGGTGCGTGACGCACAGGCCGAGCTTCTGACCGTCCGTCTGCGCCATGGTCACGTCGGAAGCTACGCGGATGGCGAGGCGATTGTTGTTGGCTTGCGCGACCTCGGAAACCGACGCGACTGCGCTTTCGATCAGCGGACGCACTTGCACGTCGTCCAACTCGACCGAAGAGCGTCCCGCATCGATCTGCGTCAGCTGTAGGATCTGATCGATCAAGCCCAGCAAATGCCGCGCGGCCGCGGTTATGCGGCTGGCGTCCTTGGCGAGATCCTTGAAACCTTCCGCCTCCATGTCCTCGCCGATAATTTCGGAATAGCCGATGACGGCGTTGAGCGGCGTGCGCAATTCGTGCGTCATCGTCGTCAAAAATTCCGACTTCACGCGATTGGCCTGTTCGGCCTCGGTGCGCTTGCTTTCCGCTTCCGCCTGCCGCTGCTGCGCCATGGCGTTGGCGTCGTGCAGGCCCGCGAGCAATTGCGCATTGTTGAGGATCGAACGGGCGGTGTACGCGAAGAAGCCGAGCGTTGCGAAGCTTAGCGCGAAGATCGACTCCAGTTCGTAGAGCGGTTTGTTCTCGATCGGAACGAACGGCGAGACGAACAGCCACAACGCTGTCGGCACCAAGGTGATCAGCATGAACATCGGCGCGCTCAGCAGGAAGATCGTCGAGGTCGCGATCGACCCTGCCGCCATGAGCATGCTGACGACGCGGCCGGTGGCGCCGCCTTCGAGCCCCACCCAGACCGTCATGCTGACAAACACGAGTTGGGTCAGCGTCACGAACGCCATGTACCAGACGCCGCGGCGAGAGCGCTGCTCATCGTCCTTTGAGGCCAGATACCAATCACCCAATTGGTAATCGACGGTCATGAACACGCAGAGCGCCAGGAACCAACCGCAGGGAAAGAGGAAGGAATTGGTCGCCAGTGCGCCGGCGATGGCGTAGACCACCGCCAATACGGTGCGCAGACGCCAGCTCTCGGCGCGCCCCTCGGCTGCCGCGATCGTCGACGGATCGTTAAGTTTTAGCGCCCGAATGAGCATTTCCGCCCCTATTGTTTGCCCCCTTTTACCTCAGCTCGCTTGCGTACAGATTAACCGCACCGACCTAACGTTGCGGCTGGCGCCGTTTTGTATGAACGAAATCCTAATCGCGCATGGCTGACGAACTCGATTTCGACGTTGCAATCGTCGGCGCCGGCGCCGTGGGCCTGGCATGCGGCTACGCGCTCGCACGGCGCGGACAAAGCGTCGTCGTGCTCGAACGCGAAGCGCAGATCGGCGCCGGCGTTTCTTCACGCAATTCCGAGGTCATCCACGCGGGCCTGCACTATCCGCCCGGATCGCTCAAGGCGCGCCTCTGCGTCGCCGGGCGACGGGCGCTCTACGCGTTCCTGGAGGCGCATAACGTCGCTTACGATCGCTGCGGCAAACTCATCGTGGCGACGGAAGACGCCGAAATCCCCGCGATCGAGCAGCTTGCGCAGCGCGCGGCAACGAACGGCGTCGAAGGCGTGAGCTGGATCAACGGTGCAGAGGCGCGCGCGCTGGAACCCGGTCTTAGGGCTGTCGCGGCGCTGCATTCGCGCGAGAGCGGCGTGTTCGACTCGCACGGCTACATGTTTGCGCTGCAAGGCGAGATCGAAGCGCACGGCGGCGTGGTGGCGCTCGGAACACCCTTCGCTGGCGCTCAGCGCGATGGCGCAGACTTCGCCGTACGCATGAGCGGCGACACGGCCGGCGCCTTTCGCTGCGCGAGGCTGGTGATCGCCGCGGGGCTCTCCGCTCAAGCTTGCGCTGCGATGATCGGGGACTTTCCTGCGACCAGCATCCCGACATTGCACTATGGCAAAGGCAGCTACTTTACGCTCACCGGCATGCGCGCGCCCTTCAAGCGCTTGATCTATCCACCGCCGATCCCGGGCGCGCTCGGCATCCATTACCGGCGCGATCTTGGCGGCGTGGCGCACTTCGGGCCTGATTTGGAGTTTGTGAGCGCAGAGGATTATCGCGTCGATCCAGCGCGCGCGGCGCAATTCTATGCTTATGTGCGGCGCTTCTGGCCGGACTTGCCGGATGGCGCGCTTGCGCCGGACTACGCAGGCATCCGTCCCAAGCTGCACGGACCGGGTGAACCGCAAAGCGACTTCGTGATCGCAGATGAAAGCGCGCATGGCGTCGCCAATCTTGTCGCGCTGTTCGGCATCGAAAGCCCTGGCCTCACATCATCGCTGGCTATCGGCGAGGA
>DASZSK010000245.1:0-14015 GCA_035548735.1 Caulobacterales bacterium
GGGGCGTGCAGGATGCAGCACGTCTTTCGATATCGCGCTCAATTCTGATGGCCCCACACCCCCCAACCCCCTCTCCGCGAGGGAGAGGGGGAGGTGAGTCCCTTCTGGCGCCGCCACGCCGACCGGCGGGGCTTCCTGCACGCCCGGGCCCGGATCGTCGCCGCCATACGCGGCTGGTTCGCCGACCAGGGCTTCATCGAGGTCGAGCCTGGCCTGATCGTCCCGTCGCCGGGCGCGGAGCTGCATCTTCAGGCGGTCGAGGCGGGCGGGCGCTACCTCCACACCAGCCCCGAATTCGCGATGAAGAAACTGTTGGCGGCGGGCGAGGAGAAAATCTTCTACCTCGGCAAAGTCTGGCGCGCGGGCGAGGAGGGCCCGCTCCACGCCAGCGAGTTCACCATGCTCGAATGGTATCGCGCCGGCGCGCCGTACGAGCGCGTGATGCAGGATTGCATCGCGTTGACGCGCCTCGCCGCGAACGAAGTCGGCGCATCGAAGTTCAGTTGGCGCGAGCGCGTGTGTGATCCGTTCGCCGAAGCGCAGATACTCACGGTGCGCGAGGCATTCGCGTGCTTCGCCTCCCCCCGCGCGGGGGAGGTGGCCGCGCAGCGGCCGGAGGGGGGGAGTGAAGAACCGGCTGCGTCATTCGATGCCGCGCGCAATCCTGATGGCCCCCCACCCCCAACCCCCGCCCCGCCAGGGGGCGGGGGCTCGGAGGCGTTTTCCCGCGCCATCGTCCAGATCGAACCGCATCTCGGTTCGCCCGCGCTCACGCTCTTGACCGAATATCCGATCAGCGAGGCCGCGTTGGCGCGACCCGCGCCGCACGATCCATCGGTCGCCGAACGCTTCGAGCTTTATGCATGCGGCGTCGAACTCGCCAACGGCTTCGGCGAACTCACCGATCCCGTCGAACAGCGTGTGCGCCTCGAAGCGGCGATGGCGGAGAAGGAAAAACTCTACGGCGCGCGCTGGCCGATCGACGAGGATTTCCTCGCCGCGCTCGCGCACATGCCGCCATCGAGCGGCGTCGCGCTCGGCCTGGATCGACTCGTCATGCTGGCGACCGGCGCGCGCACCATTCAGGACGTGCTCTGGACGCCCAACTGACGCACTTCCCCCTCTCCCTCGCGGAGAGGGGGTTAGGGGGTGAGGGGCCATCAACGGGCGCGCTCCTGTGAAATTCTTGGCGCCGCCGAGGCTTTCGTCGGCCAATCGCATCGGTCAAGATCCCGGCGTGAGCAAACTCGCCCGCAACGATTCGGCTGATCCACTGGCGGAGGTGGCGCGGCGTTATGCCGTGTCGATGACGCCCGCGATGGCGGCGTTGATCGATCCGAGCGCCCAGAACGATCCGATCGCGGCGCAATTCACGCCGGATGCACGCGAACTGTTCATCGCGCCCGACGAAAACGCCGATCCGATCGGCGACGATCCGCACACGCCGGTGAAAGGCGTGGTGCACCGCTATCCGGACCGCTGCCTGCTCAAGCTCATCCACGTCTGCCCGGTCTATTGCCGCTTCTGTTTTCGCCGCGAAATGGTGGGGCCGAACGGCGACGGCGCGCTGAACGCGGCCGAACTCGACGCCGCGCTCGCTTACGTCGAAGCGCATCCGGAAATCTGGGAAGTGATCTTCACCGGCGGCGATCCGTTTCTGTTGTCGGCGCGGCGCGTGCGCGAGGTCTCGCAACGACTTGCAGCGATCCCGCACGTGAAGATCTTGCGCTGGCACACGCGCGTGCCCGTGGTCGACCCGCTGCGCGTGACGCCCGATCTGGTCGATGCGCTGAAAGCCGACGGCGTCGCCACCTTCGTGGCGCTGCACGCCAATCATCCGCGCGAACTCACGCGTGAAGCCAGAAGCGCGATCGCGCGGCTTGTCGACGCCGGCATTCCGATGGTGTCGCAGACCGTGCTGTTGAAAGGCGTGAACGCCGACGCCGATACGCTTGAAGCCCTGATGCGCGGCCTCGTCGAAGCGCGGGTGAAGCCGTATTATCTGCATCATCTCGACCGCGCGCCGGGCACCAGCCACTTCCGCTGCAGCATCCCCGAGGGTCAGGCGCTCGTGCAGGCGCTGCATCAGCGTGCGTCGGGTCTTTGTCAGCCGGCCTACGTGCTCGACATTCCCGGCGGTCACGGCAAAGCGCCGATCGCCGCCTCGGCGGCGCGCAAAACCGACGAAGGCTGGGCATTGCGCGATCGCGAAGGCGGCTGGCGCCCTTATCCGCGCGACGGCTCTTCCGCGGACTGAGGTTCGCCGCCCGTCACGAACAGCGCGACCAGCAGCAACACGGCGCCAATCACGAACGGCGCGCCCGGGCCCAACTGATCGAAGATCGCGCCGGCGCCGAGCGGTCCAGCGACACGCCCAAGCGCTGCCGCCGATTGCGATAGCCCCATCACCGCGCCGTTTTCGCGCGCGTCCGCTTGCGCGGCGATCAAGCTTTGCAGCGCCGGCGTCGCCAGCCCGACGCCCAGCATCAGCGCAACCAGCGCCGCGACCGTTGTCGACAAAACATGCGCCACCGCGAGCCCGCCAAGCCCCGCCGCGAACAGCACAAGGCCGATCACCAGCGTCACGCGCTCGCCGAGCGCGCGCGCTGCGCGTCCTGCGCCGCCGCCTTGCAGCAGCGCTGCGCCGAACCCAAGCCCGGCGAGCGTCCAGCCGACTTCGCGCGGACCCCAATGCAATTGATCGTGCGCCCAGAGGCCGAACGTGGTCTCCATCAGCGCCTGCGCGGCGATCATCAGGAACATGATGGCGACGAAGCGCGTCAGCGTCGGCTTGCTCGCCAGCAGCGCCATGCGCCGCACCCGCGCGTCGGCGGCCGCGCGCTTGGTGGCGGTTTCGCCGAACAGCAGGAACGCGCCCAGCGCCGCGACGGCCGCGAACGCCGCGCTGGCGTAGCAGACGCGCACATAGCCTTCGGTGTCGGGTGCGTGACCGATCAACACCGCGCCGAAGGCGGGTCCGGCGATGAACGCAAAACCCACGGCCGCGCCCAGCAGGCCCATATTGCGCGCGCGCGTGCGCTCATCCGCGAGGTCCGCCGCCGCAGCGAAGGCCGCGCCGATATTGCCAGCCATCAGCCCGCCGAACAGGCGCGCGCCGCCTAGCTCCAGCACCGAGCCCGCATGCGCCAGCATCAGGTAGGAGATCATGCCGCCCAGCAGGCCGATGATCAGGATCGGCTTGCGGCCGATGCGGTCGGAAAGGCGGCCCCAGAGCGGCGCGGCGATCAGCTGTCCGAACGAATAGGCGCCCATGGCGATGGTGATCGCGGTCGGGCTGCCGCCCAGGTGCAGCGCCAGGAATGGAAATATCGGCAGGAACACCCCGAACCCGGTCATGCCGACAAGCACGACGCCGACAAGCGCCGCAAGCGAACGGGTGGGGGACTGCGTCACGCGGGCGTTTCTAGCGCGCGTCGTGCTCGGTTGCGATGCGCCGAAATGGCTATGCCGGCTTAGGCCGAGGCGCGGATCGGCGCGGGCGCGGCGGGGTTCAGGTAGCGGCGAAGCTCGGCCCAGGGGATATCCACTTCCGTGCCCGCCAGCGCGGTCGGTCCGCCGAAGCTGTAGGGCGGAAACAGCAGGACGAGGCCATTTTCCGTGATCAGCCAGAGGTGCGGCTTGGTCACTGTTTCACGCACGTCGGAGGCGGCCGGCGTGAAATCGTAATCCTTGAACTGCCGGGTGAGGTCTGTGACGGCGCGCTGGGTCAAGAAATCCTCCCAGCCGGAGCCGGCGCGAAACACATCCGCGGCCTGCAGCGGGCGCCCCTCGCGCATCATCACGGTGACGGCCTTGCTGTCATTGCTCGGATGGGCGGCGCCCAGCGTATCGGCGCTCGAATCGAAGCGCACCGAGATGATGTCCGGCCCCGCATAGGCGATGCGATACTCTACCGTCTCGTTGGTCGCTTCCTGCAGCCGGTATTGCGGTTGCTGCGCGACGAGTTGATTGAAGCGCTCGGCCTGCGGCGTCTGCGGCTGGTCGATGCGCGGGTAGCGGATTTCACGCACGATGGCCGGGGGCGCATCGTCGCCAAGGCCGCTCGAGGCGCGCAGAGCCGCGGTCACCGGCGCCGCATCCAGAAGCTCGACGCGCTGGAAGGTGTAGCCGTCGACGCGCTGCACGGCGTTGCGCGCTTCGCGAAGCCGGGCGCGAAATTCGCCTTCCAGGCATTGCTGTTGTTGTGCGTTGGGCTGATCGCCGGGATCGAGCAGGCCGCAGGAGATGCGCCGCGCATTGCGCCAGCGCTCTTCGTTCTGCACCAGGAGCTGCGCGCCTTCGGCGCTGACCTGCGCCACCTCATCTTGCAAGGTCGTGCGGATTTGCGTGTCGATCGTCGCCAGGCTGCGATTGCGGCAGAGGTTCTGCGCGAACTGATCGCCGCGCGCCGCGCACGGATCGAGCGCTTGCGCCACCTGGATGGCCGAGCCCATCGCCGACGTCACCGCGCTCGCCACAGGCGAACTGGTTTCGCCTTGTGGGGCTTGCTGCGGGGCAGGCTTGGGACCGCAAGCGGCAAGGCCGATCAAAGCAGCGCCGGCGATGACCAATGCGCAGATCCGCATCGTGCTGTCCTGTCCCAGTCCGTCCATCTTCAGTGCCACAGAAGCGGCGCGCCGTCACGTTCCATCAAGCGCCATGGCGGGCATGACGAAGAACGCCCCGCGCTCTAGGTTGGCGCCATGCCTTTATCAGATGCGTACAAGCCCGACCCTGCCTTCGCGCGATTGGGGCGAGAATTCGCCGATCCCGTGGAGCCGGCCCAATTTCCGTCGCATCTCTTACGCTGGCGCAATCAGCGCTGGGCCGAACGCGTGGGCTTGGGCGCGCTGACGCCGAGCGAATGGGAGGCCAATTTCGCGCGCTTCGAGCCGCTGCGCGACAATCAGTCCGCGCCGCTGGCCATGCGTTATCACGGCCACCAGTTTCGTGTTTACAATCCCGATCTCGGCGATGGCCGCGGCTTTCTCTACGCGCAGCTGCGCGATGACGCCGGCCGCCTGCTTGACTTCGGCACCAAGGGTTCGGGCAAGACGCCCTATTCGCGCGCGGGCGATGGGCGGCTCACGCTGAAGGGCGGCGTGCGCGAAGTGCTTGCCGCGGAAATGCTGGAAGCGCTCGGCGTCTATACGTCGAAAGCGTTTGCGCTGTTTGAAACCGGCGAGTCGCTGCATCGCCATGACGAGCCTTCGCCGACGCGCGCGAGCGTGCTGACGCGACTCTCGCATTCGCATATCCGCATCGGCACGTTCCAGCGGCTCGCTTTCTTCGATCAAGCCAAGCAGATGCGCGTTCTGATCGATCACGTTGTCGAAAACTACTTTCCCGATCTCGCGCCGCTCGATGGCGAGGCGCGTGCGGCCGGCGTGTTGAAGCGTGCGACGGAAAATCTCGCGCGGCTCGCGGCAAGCTGGATGGCCGCTGGCTTCGTGCATGGCGTGTTGAACACCGACAACCTGACGCTCACCGGCGAAAGCTTCGATTACGGGCCGTGGCGCTTTCTGCCGACCAGCGATCCGAATTTCACCGCCGCTTATTTCGACGAGACCGGGCTTTATTCGTTCGGCCGCCAACCGGAGGCGGTGTCCTGGGCGCTGGCGCAATTGGGCGGCGCGCTGACCTTGCTCGCCCCGGTCGATGCGCTCGAAGGCGCGTTGAGCCGCTTCGCGAGCGCATATCAAGACGCGCTCGTCGCGCATGTCTTTGCGCGGCTTGGGCTCGCGCCGACCAACAGCGAAGACGATCTCGCGTTTTTGCAAACTTTGTTCGGCTGGATGACGCAAAGCCAGATCGGATGGGATCAATTCTTCCACGATTGGTTCTGCGGCGAAGCCAGCGCCGAACGCGCGCGTGAAAGCCCGCTTGCGCAGTCTTACGCCGCGGCCGAATTCGCGTCGGTGCGCGATGGGCTCGGCGCGCGCGATCCGGTTCGGCCCGAGCGCCTCCGCCACGCCCATTTTCAACGGCCGGCGCCCGTGAGCCTCGTCATCGATGAAGTCGAAGCGCTTTGGGCGCCGATCGCCGAGCGCGATGATTGGTCGCTTTATGAAGCCAAGCTCGCCGCCATCGCGGAAGCGCGCAAGGCGCTTGGCATCGCAGGCTGACGCCCGCGCAAATCGGCGCTATATTGAGCGCATGAGCACCGACGCGGACGCCATCGCCATCAATCCGGACCTGCTCGCGTTTCTGCGCGAGAACGGCGTAGACCCGCAAGTCTATCTAAAGCGTCAGGCGGAGCTTAGGGCGATGACCCGCTCTCCTGAGGAAGAAGCAAAGCTCGCCGAAGAGCAGGAGCGCCTGCGTCCGGAGATCGAAAGCTATAATCGCTACATTGAAGAACACGGCCTTTGGTCGGATGGCCTGCGGCCTTGGTGACGACTAGCGCCGCGGGCGGCTAGCGTCCGACAAAGCCTTTCGGCGCCAGCATGCGGGCGATATCGACGGCTGCGCGCACTTGCGTTTCGTCCTTGGCGCGATCTTCGGCGCTCATCGCGCTCCAAGGCGCGAGCTTATCGTGCGCGAGCATTTCGTTGTCGCGTTTCTCCGCCGGGCGCCAGCCCGAGAGCAGCCGTTCGGCCATCCAGCGATTGTGCTCGGTCTTCGCCATCGCCTCCATCATCGCGCCGGGTAATTGCGGCGCGGTGTCGCCCTTTTCCTTGTCGGAGGCAGGGCGCCAGCCGGCGTCCCACACCTTCACCATGGCGCTGTCGGCGACGGCGCGATTGGCGGCGCGATAAGTTTCGAGCACGTCGCTCCAATCCTTCATCGACGCTTGCAGTTCGCGCATGCTGAGCGCGCCCGGTTTCAGATTGTGGCTATAGGCTTCGTGCGCGACGGCCGCGCCGCGATCGAGCCAGCCCTCAAGCACGTAACGTTTCGTCGCCAGCGTCTGGTGCGAGCCGAACGCCTTGAGATAGGCGTCGAGCACGTCCGGTGTTTCGTCGCCGCGCGCATATTGCTGGGAGAATTCCGAGCGGCTTTGCTCGGCCATGTAGATCGGCACCGGCCAGCGATAGCCGAGATTGCAGGCGCGCTTCAGCGAGAGCGCGAGCTGAATGTTGCGCGTGTCGAGATCGGTGGTGACGAAGACGGCGGTCGCCGGTCCGCGCGCCGCGGCGATGCGGTCGAGCAGGGCGGCGTCGGTCGCCTCGATCTCCCAATCGAATTCCTGAAAAGTGATGTCGGCGGCCCAGAGCTCCGGGTGTGCGAACGCTTCGGGATAATGCGCGCGCAGACGTTTCTCGATCCGCGCCGCGTCCGGCGTCAGCACGGTGATGCGCACCGGCTCGAAATGCGCCGACCACAAACTCATCAGCGCGCGCACCGCGACCGCCTCGCCGGAGCGGCAGAAACCGAAGAAGACGAGGTGCAGCCGCTGCTGCTTCAATTGCGCGGCCAGATCGAGCAGCGTTTGCGCCTCCGTCTGGATCACCAGGCGCGCGGCCATCTCATCGAGCGAGAACGGCTTGGCGTCGATCGCCACGCTCTTTTCGCGCGTCATCTCGCGCGCCCGCATGGCGCGTGCTTCCCGCAGCAGCATCGGTGTGTGCGTGGCGACATGCACGTCCAGCGGATCGCGCCTACGGTGCTCGCCCACCAGCACGCGCGCCGCGGCCTCGATTTCGAGGTTAAGCCCATCGTCGGCTTCGAATGCGACGACATGCGCGGCGTGCCGCACCCGCGCGGTTTTCAGAATGTCATGCCGCGTCGCATCGCCTTCCAGCACGATGACGCCGCGCCGACGCAGAATCTCCGCCGTCTCGTCGGCCAGATCCTTGGCGATCAGAATCACGCTGTCGCCATGCTCGTCGCAATCGAGCGCGAGCGAGATCGCCGGCGGCGTGCCGCCGCAGATCACAATGTGGTTGGCGGCGCCGAGCGTGAAGGCTTGCGCCAGCGAGCGGCCAAGCTGTCCCGAAAACGCAAACAACAGGCCGACCACCGAAACCGCGAGCGCGGCATAGCGCATCAGCTCCTTGCGCGGATCGTTGGCTTCGAAATTGGAATCCGGCAGGCTGATCGCGCCCAGCGTCGAATAGACCGCGTCGCTGAAGCTCGCGCGCGAAAGCCAGTAGGGCAGGCCCGCGCCGATCCACGCGATCACCAGCAGCAGCAGCACGACCCAGCGAAAAACCGGCGCGCGCACGTGCGCGATGGTGGTGAAGCGCGCCGCGATCCGCGACCAGAGATTTCCATAGCGGCGCATCACTCAGCCCCCTGCCTCAAGCGTGATGGCGGCCCCGGCAGGAGTCGAACCTGCGACCCTCTCCTTAGGACGGAGCAGCTCTATCCAACTGAGCTACGGAGCCATGTACGTCTATATGCCCAAGCCGGATCGCGCCGTCGAGGCGCTACTTCCGCGCGCACGCCGATCCTGCTTCAATGTGAGCGGGCGGAGGATGGAATGCGTTGGGGTTTTGCGCTGGCGTGCCTGCTTCTTCTCGCGGGCTGCGGGCCGGATATCGGCAATCTGCAGAAGGGCGAGGAGGGGCGCGTTGCGCGCGTTCTGTCCGGCGATGCGCTCGAACTCGACGGCGGCCTGCGCGTCTTCCTGGCGGAAGTGCAGGCGCCGCAGGGCGAGCAGCCCTATGCCGACGCCGCGCGCGCCGAGCTTGAGAGCCTCGCTCTCCATCGCAAGGTGCGCCTGGCTTATGGCGGCACGCGCCGCTGGCGCCCGCGTCCGCGTGAAGGCCAGCCGGCGACGGCGATGGAGGCGGCGATCGCGCACGTCTATGTCGAGAGCGAAGGCGGGCGCTGGTTCTGGCTGCAGCGCGAATTGATCGCGCGCGGCGCCGTGATGATCCGGCCGCGTCACGACAATCACGTGCGCGCGAGCGAACTCGCTTCAGCCGAAGCCGACGCGCGCGCCGCGCGCAAGGGCTTATGGACTCTGCGCGACTATCGTGTGCTCGATCCCGCCGACGCTTCGGCAATCGCGCTGGCGGCGAATCAGAATTGCCTCCGGCGCGAAGCGCCCTACCGCGTCGTCGAAGCGCGCGTCGAAGACGTGCATCTGTTCGATCGGCGCGCCGCGCTCGATCTCGACGCCGGCGAGCATCCGTTTCAAATGGTGGTGTTCGGGGAGAGCTTCACCAATTGGGACGGGGCGCCGCTCGCGTCGCTCAAAGGCAAGCGCATCCGCGTGCATGGCGGCCTGGGCGTCTATCACGACCAGCCGCAACTCTGCATCGACGAAGGCGCGCAGATCGAGCTGCTGCGCTAATTTCCCAGATAGCCGGCGGCCACCGGATCGCCGACGCGCGCCACCAGCGCGCGTTTGAGCTTCGCCAGCGCATTGCCTTCGATCTGGCGCACGCGCTCCTTGGAAATGCCGAGCCGTTGACCCAACGCTTCCAGCGTCACGCATTCCTCTTCCAGCTTGCGCTCTCTGATGATGATGCGTTCGCGGTCGGAAAGTTCGCGCATGGCGTCGCGCACCAGACGCGTGCGCGCCGCGCCGTCGCGCGCTTCCATCACGGTCTCGTCCGGCCCGGCGCCTTCATCGCGCAGCAAGTCCTGCCACTCCGCCACGCCTTCGTCGGCCAGCGGCGCGTTGAGCGAGCGATCCGGCGCCGAAAGCCGCGACGCCATCGCCTCCACATCATGTTGATCGACGCCGAGCACGCGCGCGACATAGGCCAGATTCTCCTGGCTCATGGTGGCGTCGCCGACATCGGCGATGCGCGCACGCAAGCGGCGCAAATTGAAGAACAGCGATTTCTGCGCCGCGGTCGTGCCGGTTCTGACGATCGACCAGTTGCGCAGCACGAAATCCTGGATCGCCGACCGGATCCACCAGGACGCATAGGTCGAGAAGCGCACCTCGCGCTCCGGCTCGAACCGGGCCGCGGCCTGCATCAGGCCAACATTGCCCTCCTGCACCAGATCGCTCATCGGCAGGCCGTAATGGCGAAAGCGCGTCGCCAGCGACACCACCAGGCGCATGTAAGCCGTGGTCAGCTCGTGCAACGCGTCTTCGTCATGCTCGTCGCGCCAGCGCCGCGCCAGATCGCGTTCGTGTTCCGGTCCCAGGAGCGGCGCCCGCATCGCGCGCCGGACAAAACGCTGCGCGCCGCGCTGCAGCTCAGACGTCTCGGTGAGCGCCATGCCGCCTCCATCGCGAAGAATTGGCCCAGGACGCGGCGGATCGAAATTGCCGCGTTCCTTGGACGAACGCCGCAGCCGCGTTCAGGGTCCATGCGGCGCGGCGCGTACGGCATGTGCAAAAAACGACGCCGCGAACAAAAAAAAAACCGCCCGCGCTTGCCGGGGAGCCAACCGGCGTGCGCGGGCGGTTCTGGAAGCTTCGACACCCATCCCCGGATGGGAGCGAAGCGAGCATTCCGGGGCCCATCAACTCAAGCGTTCGAGGATATGGGCCCCGGACTGAAGGCTCGCGCCTTCATCCGGGGATAGGTGAGGATCAGACGATTTGCGCGGCTTGATGCAGGGTGGCGAAGGCGACCGGGGCGAACAAAGCGGCGGCGAGGGCGATGGTGGCGAGGCGGGCGAAGAGGGTCATTGGCGTGGGCTCCGTTTGAATTCCGATGAGCCAACCTAACCGCCCCCTAACCCTCTCGCTGTGACCCAGGGCACGGAGGCGCGCGCGCTTTTCTTCCCCCGCAAGCGGGGGAAGTGTCGGCCGCGCAGCGGGCGACGAAGGGGGCGCATCATTCGCCCCCTCAGTCAGCTTCGCTGACAGCGCCCCGCTTGCGGAAAACAAAAGGCCGGCCCTTGCGAGGCCGGCCTTTCAAATCCAACGGCGAAGCCGGCTCTTACGCCGCTTGCTGCGCCTGCTTCTTCGAAGCCAGCGAGGCGGAGAGCTTTTCCAGCGCCACTTCGCGGGCGATGTTTTCCACCGCGGCCAGCTCGCGCGCCATCCGGTCCAGCGCCGATTCATAGAGCTGGCGCTCGGAATAGGATTGCTCCGGCTGGTCGCCGCCGCGGTGCAGGTCGCGCACCACTTCGGCGATCGAGACGAGGTCGCCCGAATTGATCTTCGCTTCGTATTCCTGGGCGCGGCGGCTCCACATCGTCCGTTTGATGCGGGCGCGGCCTTGCAGCGTCTTCATGGCTTCGGTGACGACCGTGGTCGAGGCGAGCGCGCGCATGCCGCAGGTCTTGGCCTTCTGCGTCGGCACCCTGAGCGTCATCTTGTCTTGCTCGAACGAGATCACGAACACTTCGAGGTCGATGCCGGCCATCGTCTGCTTTTCGACGCCCAGAACCCGGCCCACGCCGTGCGCGGGGTAAACGATGTGATCACCGGGCTTGAAGGCGTTGGGCGGCGTGGCTGAAGTCATGTCTGGTCTGGTCCTTTTTTGTCTTACCGCACCAGGCCCAGACTGCCGCGGCGGAGGCGTGACAAAAGGGACAAAACGGCGCTTGCCGTCCGAACAGGACGGTTTGACGTTTTGCCCTAATGCGCAGCGTTTCCGGCGCGGTTACTGAATCCGATGCGTTGCAGCGCAGCTTCCGGCGCGCTTCAAACGAAGACAGACCTATACCACAAGTTAGACGGTTTCGGAAGCGCCAGAGGCGCCGCAGGCTCAGTCGCCTTTGCCGGGATTTGGGCTAAAGTATTTCTCGAATTTACCGGTCTCGTTACGGAACTTATCCGAGTCTTCTGGCGGCGTTCCCTTGCGGGTAATGTTAGGCCATACTTTCGAAAACTCAGTATTCACCTTAAGCCACTTGCCGTCGGGCTCGTCTCCACTGTCCGGGCGGATGGCGTCGACCGGGCATTCTGGCTCGCAAACCCCGCAATCGATGCATTCTTCCGGGTGAATAACGAGGAAGTTTTCCCCTTCGTAGAAGCAATCGACCGGGCAGACCTCGACACAATCCATCAATTTGCAGCGCACGCATGCATCGGTGACGATGTAAGTCATTGGTCCCGTTTCCGCCTCTTCCGCGGCGCTCAGATGAAGGGCGCGCGGAAATCCGTCAAGCAAGCCCTCCTATATCGGCGTTTGGCTCTGCTTCGAGGTCGCAATACAGCGCGCGTGCTTCGGCCGCAGGGCCGCGCCGTGCGCCCAGAGCTTCGATCCGCACCAGCTTGAGTTCGCCCCTGAGCGGGAAGCCCAGCACGTCCCCGGGCGCGACCGGCGTCGCCGGCTTATCGAGCGCGCGGCTCATTCCGCCGCGCATCAGCCGCACACCCCCTTCGGCCACGAGGCGCGCGGCGTCGCTGCGGGTCTTCACGAACCGCGCGCGCCACAGCCAGACATCGAGGCGAAGCCGCTCCTCGTTCACCGTTTGCGGCCCTTGCGCTTCTGCGCCGGCAAGAGCTCGGCCAGCGCCGCGAATGGACCCTCCGGCGCGCGGCGCGGCGGCCGCGGTTTGGTCTCCGCCGGCAGCCGCCAGCGCGAGGGGCCGGCCTCGCCGGGCTCCTTCACGCACTGATAGCCGAGCGCGGTCAGCACTTTCGGCAGATCGCGCGCGGGGCGGCCGATCAGCTTGGCCAGATGCGGCTCGAGCGGCGCGTCGCGCGCGTCGCCCTTGGCGCGCCTCAAGGCTGAAGCGAGTCGCTCCAGCCGGTCAAAGCGCACCGCGAAGCGGCCGAACGGGCGATAGCCGGCCGCCGCGCACTCCGCCCAGCTGCGCGGGCGGTCGAGATTGGCCGAGGGCGCGCCGACGCGCGGCAGGAACAGCGCGCCATGCGGATCGGGCAGCGCCCAATGCTGCAGGATGGCCGCGAGCCGCGCCGCCTGCGGGCGCCCAAGCGCCGGCATGTAGATCGAGTGCCGACCGATGCGCACGCCGCATTGCGCCAGCGCCGCGCGCGCCTCCGGCGGCAATTCGTCCACGCCTTGCCCCGCGCGATCCAGCGCGCCGGCATTCTCCACCAAACGAAACGCCAGTCCGCGCGCCGCCGCCGGCAGCCGGCCTTCGCGCCACGCCGCCTCCAGCGCGACAAGCGGCGCCAGCTCCTGCGCCACCGCGCCGGCGAGCCAGAATTGCAGGCGTTCGCGCGCCGCGTCGCGCTCGGGTGGGGCGGCCGTATCCGCGCCGATCAGCGCCACGCGCGGCCGCAGCAGCGACCCGCCTTTTTCCAGCCGCGCGATCGGCGCGCCATCCGGCAAACGGCGGATGCGTCCATCGCGTCCCAGTTCGAGTTCGTTGTCCTTGGCGTCTGCAATGTCGCGCAGACGCCGCGAGATTTCCGGCCGCAGCGCCCGCAAGGCGGCGTTTCTGACGGCGCGGCCTTCGAGATCGAGCGCACGCGGATCGGGCTTGAAATCGAGCCCGTCGAGGCGGCCGACATAATGGCCTTCCACCGTCACTTCGCCGTCATGCGACACGCCCGCGAGCAAAGCGTCTTCGCGCTTCAGCCCTTTCAGCAGCGCCGAGGTGCGCCGGTCGATGAAGCGCTGCGTCAGCGCGGCGTGCAGCGCATCGGAGAGCTTGTCCTCCACCTCGCGCGTGCGCGTGCGGAATTCTTCCGCATCGTCCAGCCAATCGGCCCGGTTGGCGACATAGGTCCAGGTGCGCACCTGCGCCAGGCGCTGCTGCAGGGCGTCGAGATCGCCCTCGGTGCGATCGAGGCTCTCCACTTCGCGCGACACCCATTCGCGCGGAATGCGCCGCTTGGCGTCCAGGAGATAAAGCGCGATGCGCCCGACGAGGCGCGCATGTTCGTCCAGCGACGCCTTGCGGAAATCCGGCAATTGACAGGCTTCCCACAAGCGCTCGACATCGCGCCTGGAGCGCACGCGATCGATCACCTCGGCTTCCGCGCCGACGATCTTCAGCGCTTCTTCGTCGTCGGCGCCGCGCACGCGCGTGAGCCCGGGCGCCGCCGGCGGCGTCTCCAGCGAAGCCAGCAGCGCGGCGATGGACTCAAAGCGCAGGCTGGCGCTGCGCCAGTGAATGGCCTCCACCGCTTCGAAATCGTGTGCTTCCACGCGCTCGATGGTTTCTTCGTCGAACGGCGCGCATTCGCCGGTTTCGCCGAACGCGCCGTCTGTCTTGAAGCGCCCCGCGCGCCCGGC
>DASZSK010000246.1:0-16069 GCA_035548735.1 Caulobacterales bacterium
GCGTTGGGCGCGAAGGCGCCGGCGATGGCGGCCTGTTCGAGCACGGCGTCCGGCCCGCGCTGATGCAGGCGCTTCACCAGCGATTCCACGGCGACGGCTTCGCGCGCGAGCCGCTTCAGATCGTCGCCGGCGATTTGCGAACCGTCCTGCAATTCGAGCACCGCGCCCGACGTGCCTTCGTCGATGAGGAAGCTTTCGTACTCGGCTTCATCCTTCAGATAGCGGCCGGACTTGCCGCGCGTCGCCTTATAGAGCGGCGGCTGGGCGATATAGAGGTGCCCGGCATCAATCAGCGACGGCATTTGCCGGTAGAAAAAGGTCAAGAGCAGTGTGCGGATGTGCGCGCCATCGACGTCGGCGTCGGTCATGATGATGATGCGGTGATAGCGCAGCTTGCCGAGATCGAAGTCGTCACGGCCGATGCCGGTGCCGAGCGCGGTGATCAAGGTGCCGACCTGTTCGGACGAGAGCATCTTGTCGAAGCGCGCGCGCTCCACGTTTAGAATCTTTCCGCGCAGCGGCAGCACGGCCTGATTCTTACGGCTGCGGCCCTGCTTGGCGGAGCCGCCCGCCGAGTCACCCTCGACGATGAAGAGTTCCGACTTCGCCGGGTCCTTCTCCTCGCAATCGGCGAGCTTGCCCGGCAGTGAGGCGACGTCGAGCGCCGACTTGCGGCGCGTGAGTTCGCGCGCCTTGCGCGCCGCTTCGCGCGCGGCGGCGGCTTCGACGATCTTGCCCATCACCGTCTTGGCGTGCGCGGGATTTTCCTCGAACCAGTGCGTCAGCGCTTCCGACATCAGCCCTTCGACCACCGGCCGCACTTCGGAGGACACCAGTTTTTCCTTGGTCTGCGAGGAGAATTTCGGATCGGGCACTTTCACCGAAAGCACGCAGGTCAAGCCTTCGCGCGCATCGTCGCCAGTGATCTCGACCTTTTCCTTTTTCGCCAAGCCCGAGCTTTGCATGTAGGAATTGACGACGCGCGTCAGCGCGCCGCGAAAGCCGGCGAGGTGCGTGCCGCCATCCTTCTGCGGGATGTTGTTGGTGAAGCAGAGCGTGTTTTCATGATAGCCGTCGTTCCATTGCAACGCGGCCTCGACGGTGATGCCTTCACGCTCGCCGATCACATAGACGGCTTCGGGAATGAGCGGCGTACGCGAGCGATCGAGGTGCGCCACATAGGCTTTCACGCCGCCTTCGTAGAAAAGCGTTTCTTCGAACGGCTCGGCGCCGCGGAGATCGCGGAAGATGATCTTGACGCCGGAATTGAGGAACGCGAGTTCGCGCAGACGATGCTCGATCGTTTTGCGGTCAAATTCGGTCTTGGTGAAGGTGGCGGGGCTCGGCAGGAAACGCACGGCGGTGCCTTGCTTGCCGGCGGCGTCGCCAACCATCCTGAGCGGCGCTTCGGCGTCGCCATGGCGGAAGCGCATGGTGTGCTCTTTGCCGTCGCGCCAGATGGTGAGATCGAGCCACTCGGAGAGCGCATTGACGACCGAGACGCCGACGCCGTGCAAGCCGCCCGAGACCTTGTAGGAATTCTGGTCGAATTTTCCGCCGGCGTGCAGCTGGGTCATGATGACCTCGGCCGCCGAGACGCCCTCTTCCTTGTGGATGTCGGTAGGGATGCCGCGCCCGTCGTCGATGATTTCGGCCGAGCCGTCAGGGTGCAAAACCACGACCACATTCCGGGCGTGACCGGCCAGCGCCTCGTCGATGGCGTTGTCGACCACTTCGTAGACCATGTGGTGCAGGCCCGACCCATCGTCGGTGTCGCCGATATACATCCCGGGACGCTTGCGGACGGCGTCCAAGCCCTTGAGAACCTTGATGGATTCCGCGCCATAAGCGGGCGCGCTCTGCGGCGCTGTCATACGTGCTCGAATCGTCGATGGAACAAGGCTTCAATATAGGGATAAACGCGCGAAAAATCTCGCTTTTCCGCAGGCCAAAACGCCGCTTTTCGAGGCCCCGCTGACGCCGCACGAACCTGGGTGTAGAAGCCCCCAATTCAAGCGCCTGGGCGGGCTTGTCATGACGCTTCCGGAAGACCGCGCCATTGGCGCTTTGTGGGCGTTCCGGTTCGACGCCGGGCGCGGAACGCTGCTGCCGGATCAGGCCCAGCGCGATTGCCTGGAGGTCGCCGCTGGCGGCTTCGCCTGGATGCACTTCCCCCTGAGCGATCAGCGCGGGCGGCTCTTCATCGAGCGCTTCGCCATGCCTCAGCCCATGCGCGAGATGCTGCTCGGCGCTGAGCACCGGCTGCAGATTCACACGGCCGACGGCTGGGTGTTCGGCGTGCTGCCCGATCTCGAACGCGACTTCGAGGGGCAAGCGGTCGATATCGGCCGGCTCTATTTCGCGCTCAACGAGCGCTTCGTGTTCACCGTGCGCCGGCATGCCTTGCGGAGCGTCGACGAGGTGCGGCGTGCGATCGACGCCGGCGCGCCGGTCGCCAGCAGCGCGGACCTTTTCGTGATGCTGGTGGAGCGCTTCATCGATCTCTCCGAAGCGCGTCAGCAAGTTCTCGGCGCCGAGATCGATTCCATCGAGGATCGCGTGCTCGCCTATGCGGGCGATCCTTCGCGGCTGCATGTCGGGCCGATCCGGCGCGAGCTGTCGCGCCAGCACCGCGAATTCCTGGCGCTCAGGAGCGCCTTTCACCGCGCGCTTTTTCATCGCGGTCAGGCGCAGCAGCATCTCTTGAGCGAGCGCCTGCCGGCCTTGTCGCAGCAGCTGGAGGACTTCGACCGCGACGCCGCCGATCTGTTGGAACGCTCGCGTCTGCTGCACGAAGAGATCGAATCGCAGGTCACGGCGACCACCAACCGCTCGCTGCGCGCTCTGACGATTCTTTCGACGCTGATGATGCCGCCGACCCTGATCGTCGGCGCCTGGGGCATGAACGTCGAGGTGCCGTTCGCGCATACGCCCTGGGGCTTTCTCGAAGCGTCCGGCCTTTGCGTGCTGGTGGTGCTGATCGCTTACGTGATGCTGAAGCAGTTCAACATTCTGCGCTAGGCGGCGCTGACGCCGCCGTCGCGCACTTCGAACATCTGCGCGCGCGCGCCGAACGCCTCGAACAAATTCTCGTCGGTGCCCGTGAGCCAGGCCTGGCCGGGCCCCGCGAGCAGCTCTTCATAGAGCGCGGCGCGGCGGATGGCGTCGAGATGCGCGGCGGCCTCGTCGATCAGGATGAGCGCGGGACCGGCGCCCGGATCGTTCGCCAGCGCCCGCGCCTGCGCCAGCACGAGCCCAACCAGCAGCGCTTTCTGTTCGCCCGTCGAGCATTGGTCCGCCGGCATGTTCTTCGCCGCATGGCGCGCCAGCAGGTCGCTGCGATGCGGGCCATCCAGCGCACGGCCCGCGCCCGCATCGCGCCAGCGCACGTCGCGCAGCGTGCGCGCGAAACCCTCTTCCACGTCGGCGCTTTTCGCGCCGGCTTCGAATTGCGCTTCGAGCGCGCCTTCGAGCGACAGGATCGCCTTCGGGAACGCGCCGTCAGGGCGCGCATCGATCGCGTCCTGAAGATGATGCAGCGTCTCCACACGCGCCGCCGCGATCGCCGCCCCATGCGCGGCCATCTCGCGCTCCAGCGCGCCAATCCAGGCTTCGTCGCCGCGATCGGTGATGAGGCGCTGGCGTTCGCGCATGGCGCGCTCATAGGCGGCGGCGGCGTGACCGTGCTCGGCGGCGCGCGCGAGCGTCAGCCGGTCGAAGAAGCGCCGGCGGTCGCCGGCAGGCCCGGAGAACAGACGATCCATCGCCGGCGTGAGCCAGGTCATGCGCGCGGCTTCCGCAAGGTCGTTGGCGGTCGCGGGCTGTCCGTCGCGGCGCGCCACGCGCTTTACCGCGCCGTCCGGCGTACGCTCGGCCCCGACGCCCAGATTGGTCTCCTCGCCATCGCGCACGACGCGCGCCGACACGGCCCAGGGCTGCGCACGAGTCGTGTCGCCATCGCGCGCGAGCTCATCGAGGCTTGCGCTCCGCAAGCCGCGCCCGGGCGCGAGCATGGTGAGCGCTTCGAGGATGTTGGTCTTGCCCGCGCCGTTCGAGCCGAACAGGCACACAGGCCGCGAATCCAGCTGAAGATCGAGCGCGACATAATTGCGGAAGTCGCGCAGCGACAGGCGCGAGACAGAGAGACGGATCATCGTCCTTCTCCCCGTGTGGGAGAAGGTGGCCGAGCGAAGCGAGGTCGGATGAGGGGTGAGCCTCGGTGTCCGACGCTTGCGCACAAACCCCTCATCCGTCTTCGCACTGCGTGCTCAGACACCTTCTCCCACACGGGGAGAAGGACGATGGACGGCGAACACATCATCGCCGCCGTGCGAGCGGGCCGATCACTTCGATCGCATCGGTGGAGACGCCGCCATGCCAATCGGGCGGCACGTTGGCCGCATAAGTTGCAGCATCGTCGATGCCCGCAATGTTGGGATGCGCGCCGTCGCGCACCGGCTCAGCCACATAGACTTCCGTGTCGACGCTTTGCATGCGCGTGAGCAAGCGATTGGGCCAGCCCCACGCGATCTGCGCGTAGTTCGCCGGCGCGAAGATGATGGTGTGGCGGCAATCCTTTGGAATGAAGCCCGACCAACCAAGCGCCATATAGCCCTTCGCACACGACATCAGGCTCTTGCGGCTCATCGAGCGCCACGCCGGACGCAGCTCGCGGATGCGATCGGCGGGCCTCGCGCCGTAGAATGCGAGCCGCTCCACGTGCGCTTCCGGCGTCGCTTCCAGATAGCGGACCATCAGATCCGCTTCGTTCGCGTCATTGCTCTTGAAATTGATCAGGAAGCCTTCGGTTGGAAACGCAGTGAGCACCTCGCGCAGGCTGGGGATGAGGCCAACGCCCTTGCCGCGGAACGGAAAGGTGCGTCCCCCATCGGCGGTGTAGCCGTAGCCCGCGTCGAGCGTGCGCATCTCGCTCATCGCGTGCTCGCGCGTCACGCCATGACCATTGGTGCGGCAGTCGAGACCCCAATCGTGGAACACGACGAAATCGCCGTCCGTGGTTTCCTGCGCGTCGATCTCGACCCGCGTGGCGCCCGCGGCAAAGGCGGCGCGCATCGAGGGGATGGTGTTCTCAAGATACTCGGTTGTCGGCGTTTCGATGCGCGTCGCGGTGCAATCGTCGTTGCCGAGCCCTTCGAGCGAGAAGCGCTGATGCACACCGCGATGCGCAAGGATCGTCAGCTCCCCTTCCGGATGCGCGAACATCGACGCGTTGACGACAAACAACGCGGCGGCCGCCACGGCGACGGCGCCCAGCACGATCCAGCGCTTGCGCATTGGAATTAGACCCGAAGCGGCATCAGCACGTAGAGCGCGTGCTCATCGGCTTCGTCGCGCACCAAGGTGGGCGAGCCTGAATCCTGCAACTCGAACAGCGCGGACTCGCCTTCGATCTGGTTCGTCACGTCGGTGAGGTAGCGGGCGTTGAAGCCGATCTCCAACGGATCGTCGCCGTATTCCGCCGGCAGGTCCTCGGTGGCGACGCCCGCATCCGGATTGTTGACGGTGAGCGTGACCTTGTCGCCGTCGATCGCGAGCCGCACCGAGCGCGAGCGCTCCGCGGAAACCGTGGCGACGCGGTCCACCGCTTCGGCGAACGTTTTGTTGTCGACCTTGAGCTTCTTGGAATTGCTCTTGGGAATGACGCGCGCATATTCCGGGAACGAACCGTCGATCAGCTTCGACGTCAGCACCGCGTTGTCGAGCGCAAAGCGGATCTTCTGCGGCGACACCGACACTTCGACGACATCGGACGCATCATCCAGCAGGCGCTTCAATTCGTTGATGGTCTTCCGCGGAACGATGACGCCCGGCATGCCCTGCGCGCCCTCGGGCGCACCCACTTCCGCCAGCGCCAGCCGGTGACCATCGGTGGCGACGCCGCGCAGCACCGCCGCGCCGGAACCATTGGCCACCGTATGGAAGAAGATGCCGTTCAGATAATAGCGCGTCTCTTCGGTGGAGATGGCGAAGCGCGTCTTGTCGATCAGACGCGCAAGCTCGGTCGGGTGAATGTCGAAGCGCGTTTCGAAGCCGTCGGACGGCATCGACGGAAAATCGCCAGCCGGCAAAATCGGCAGATGCAGGCGCGACTTGCCGGCGGAGATGAAGAGGCGCGGATCATCGCCAGAGACGTCAAGCTTGACCGGCGCATTTTCCGGCAGCTTGCGCACGAAATCGTAGAGGTAGTGCGCGGGCGCGGTCGTCGACCCGGCGCGCTCCACTTCCGCCGGCGCGGATTCCGAAATTTCAATGTCGAGATCCGTCGCCGTCAGCTTCAGCGTGTCGCCCTGCGCCGTCAGAAGCACGTTGGACAGGATCGGAATGGTGTTGCGCCGTTCGACGACGCTTTGCACGTGATTGAGCGCCTTGAGGAGCGCGGAGCGCTCGATGGTCAGCCGCATCTCTACATCCTGAGCCCGTGGGAGCGCGCGTTCTGGCGCGCCCGAAACGATCAACCCCCGCCGACGCCGATTCGGGCGCCAACGGGGGCTGGGACGTTAGCAGATGCCGCGCCAACCCCAAGCCTTTTTGGCGAGGATTTGGCGGCTTGGACGAAGGATCAGACGGCCGGCGGCTCGCGGCGGGCGAGCTTGCCGATGGCCTCGACATCGGCTTTCAATTTGGCGTCCTTGACCATCAATTCGGCGACCTTGTCGCGCGCATACATGATGGTGGTGTGATCGAACCCGCCAAACCTTTCTCCAATGTAAGGTAGCGACGCGCGGGTCAGCTTGGTGGCGAGGAACATCGCCACTTGGCGCGGGCGGGCCACCGAATTGCGCCGCGTGCGCTCCAGGAGCTGCGGCACCGTCATGTTGTAATACCGGGCCGTGACCTTCTGCACCATTTGCACGGTGACGCGGCGATGAGCGACGTCAGCCAGTTTGTCCTGCAGAGCATTCACAGCGGTATCCAATGACACTGGAGTTCCTCCGGAGATTTTGGCTTCGATGACAAGTTGGGAAATGGCGCCGTCGAGTTCGCGCCCGGTGACCGGCATGCGTTCGGCGATCATGTCGAGCGCTTCGGGAGCGACGGCGAAGCCGGGCACCCTGCTCGCGTGATGCTTCATGCGCGCATCGAGAATCTGCCGGCGCAAGCCGACGTCAGGCTCGGTGATTTCGCACGATGTCGCGGCTTTCAGCGTATCGCGCAGACGCTCGTCGAGCCCGCCCAGGCCGTTCGCATTGTGGTTCGCCGTGATCACCACTTGGCGCCCACGTTCCGTCAAATTGCGGATCGTGAAGAACGCTTCCTCTTCCGTGGCGCGCTTGCCGCAGATGCCCTGGAAGTCGTCGATCAACAGCAGGTCCGGCGCGCGCACCATGTCCTTGAACAAGGAGCTGTCGCGTTTCTTGTGGAGCGCGGACTGGAATTGCTCTAAGAATTCCTGGCCGCTCAGCAGCAAGACTTTGCGATCCGGCGTCAGCCGCACGGCTTCAGCGGCGATCGCATTGATCAGGTGCGTCTTGCCGCATCCCGGCGGCGAATGAAGCATCCAGATCGGAAACGCCATGCCGGCGCCGGAGGCGATCATTTGCGCCACTGTGAAGGCGCGATAATTGGAATGGTCGACGCAGAAGCTCTCGAAGCTGTAGCCGTTCGGATGCAGCGCCGGGATGGCCGGCTTGGAGGGCAGAGCCTCCTCGAACTTCACATCCGCCAGCGCCCGGAGTTCGTCGGAAATTTCCCGATCCAGGAGAATCTCGACCCGGTCGAGCGCCGGCATGTGCGCCCGCAGGCGCGCCTCGATGC
The DNA here is from genome assembly GCA_035548735.1 of Caulobacterales bacterium. GTDB lineage: Bacteria > Pseudomonadota > Alphaproteobacteria > Caulobacterales > Aquidulcibacteraceae > Vitreimonas. The sequence goes on from DASZSK010000246.1 coordinate 7,777, forward strand.
GATGCAGCGCCTGCTGCTTCAATCGCTCCTGGGCGACCGCCGAACCCGCCCGGAACAGCACCACGCCGTCCCGCTCGGCCAGCAGACGCATCGGATCGATATATGAGCGAAAGAAATCCGCCCCGAACTCGGTCAACAGCTCACGCCGGACCAGCTCATAGGCGCGCGCGGCGCCAACTCCCGCCATACGGCGAGCGGTCTCTTCACCGTAATTCATCGTACCCCCGAGCCCTGGTTCCATCAGCCCACCGGCGGAGACACACCTTCTCTGCTCGAGCCAAGCAGCCCTGCTTGGCCCGACGCTGTCGCGTCGCTTTTTTGGACGTCTGCGAACGATGTGTTACGCCGGTGACGCGAACTGTGCTCGCACTTTCAGACCGCGTCAATCGTCAAAAAGGGCTATACAAAAAGTTAAGCGACGTTTCGGTGAAAAAACCACTTACACGATTGAAAAATAACGGAAAATCGTGACAGCGGGAAACCAAAACGGAACGCCTCAGATAGGCCGAATGCGGATGATCTCCACAGCTTATCAAGGCCGTGAAAGCGCACCGTTTTTGAGAGATTTTGGACGGCTTTCGGGCGTCAACGGACACCCTGAAACGGACCGCTCAGGCCTTTGCGAGGGCCTTCACGCGGTGGGTCAGGCGCGCGACTTTGCGCGAACCGGTGTTCTTGTGCAGCACGCCCTTGGTGACGGCGCGCATCGTCTCAGATTCGGCGGCGGCGAGGGCAGTCCCCGCGGCCTTGGCGTCGCCCGCGGCGAGAGCTTCTTCCACGGCGCGCCAGGTGGTCCGGACCTTGGACCGACGCGACTTGTTCACCGCCGTGCGGCGGATGATCTTGCGGTTGGCCTTCTTCGCGGACTTCGTGTTCGCCATGGGCGGAAATTCCAGTCGTCGAGATTTGTGCAGTTGAGACGAAGGCGCGGCGTATAGACCCCCCTGAAGCGCCCGTCAATTCGATCCCGCGACATTCACATTTGCAATCTCAGCGTTGGCAACGCGGGCACCAGAATGTGGAACGTCCGCCTTGCACGACGCGTCGGATTGTCCCCGGACAATCAGGCGTCATGCAGGCCTGGCCCTCGCGATCGTAAACGCGGAAGCGATGTTGAAATCCGCCTTCGGCGCCGTCGACCGCGGCATAGTCGGAGAGCGTCGAACCGCCCGCTTCGATCGCTTCCTCGAGCACGGCCCGGATCGCATGAAACAAGCGCTCGCGACGAACTGATGAAAGCCGCCCCGCTTCGCGCTGCGGCGCGATGTGCGCGCGATAGAGCGCCTCCACCACATAGATGTTGCCGAGACCCGCGACGACGCGCTGATCGAGCAACGCCGCTTTGACGCTGGTCTTCTTGCCGGCGAACGCACTCTTCAAATGCGCGATGTGAAATTGATTGCCGAGCGGTTCGGGGCCCAACCCCTTGAACCAGGGATGCGCATCGAGTTCATCGGCCCGGATCAGATCCATGTAGCCGAAACGGCGCGGATCGTTGAATTCGAGACGCACGCCTTTGTCGGTTTGCAGCACGACATGTGTGTGCGTGGGATCGGGCGGCTCGGCGTAGTAGAAATCACCGGGCTGTTTTTTCGCGCCGATCACGGACCAGCGGCCGGTCATGCCGAGATGCGTGGTCCAGACATTTCCATCGTCCAGATAGGCGAGCAGATATTTCGCGCGCCGCTCCAGCGTATCGACACGGCGGCCGGTCAAGCGCGCGGCAAAGCGCTTGGGGAACGGAAAACGCAGATCGCCGCGCCGCGTTTCGGCTTTGACGATGCGCCGCCCGACCAGAGCCGGCGCAAGCCCGCGCCGCACGGTTTCGACTTCAGGCAGCTCAGGCATCGCGGCGCTTGCCGAAAAGACGCTGCAGAACCGATGGCGGCGGCGTCGCCGCGTGCGCGATCACATCGGACGCGAGCGTCCAGCCCGCGCTGGCTTCATGCGCCGCCAAATACTGACGCAGGCGCGCGCCGACCTCGTCGCGCGCGTAGACGGCGTAGGTGTAGGAATCGTGGTAGGGCGCGGGACCGCCGACCGCGTGCCAGAACTCGGTCTCGATCCACAAGACGATGTCGTCGGCGCGCCGCGCGACTATGTGAGCGGCCGGCTCGTCCTCGCCACCTTCGGGCGCACCATCGATGCTCACGCGCACATCCGGCTCATACGCTTCAGCGAACGCAACGAGCGCGCGGTAGAGCGGCGCGTCGAACACCATGTCGGCGCTATCGGGCCGATAGGTTTCCTGGATGACGGCGAAGCGATGCGTGAGGCCGTGGGCCTTCGCTTCGGCGGGCGCCGGGCGGTCAAAGCCGGACGCGAAGGCAATGGAGGTTTTCGCCATGGCGTACAGTCACATAGCGTCCCGCGCCCTGCCCCGCTATACCGCTGCCCATGTCCAATTTCTCCACCGACGACACCGCCTCCTTCGGCTTCGACGACGTGCCAAAAGCCGAAAAGGCGCCGCTGGTTCGTGCGGTGTTCGACCGCGTCGCCTCGCGCTACGACCTGATGAACGACGCCATGTCCGGCGGGCTGCACCGGCTGTGGAAGGATGCGGCGGCGGCGAAGCTCAATCCGCAGCCGGGCGAAGTGATCCTCGACGTGGCCGGCGGCACCGGCGACATCGCACGGCGCTTGAAGAAGCTGGGCGACGCGGCGGCGAAGCGCCGAGGGCTCGCGCCGCCGGAAATTCATGTTGTCGACGTTAACCAAGAGATGCTCGACGCCGGCATGAAGCGCGGCGAGGACGGGCTCCTCTGGCGGCAGGGCGACGCGGAGCATCTGCCCTTCCCGGACGCCTTCGCCGACGCCTACATTATCTCTTTCGGCATCAGGAACTGCACCGATCTCGATGCGGTGCTGCGCGAAGCGCGGCGCGTGCTGAAGCCCGGCGGGCGCTTCTACTGCCTGGAGTTTTCGCGCCTCGCTCTGGGCGGGCTCGAGCCGGTTTATGATTTCTATTCCTTTAAGGCGATCCCGGCGCTGGGCAAATGGCTCGCCAATGATGAAGATTCTTATCGTTATCTGGTGGAATCCATCCGTCGGTTTCCGGATCAGGAACGGTTTGCTGCGATGATCCGCGACGCCGGCTTTGCGCGCGTTGGCTATCGCAACATGGCCGGCGGCGTTTGCGCGCTGCATTGGGGTTGGGTGATTTAGTTTGTTCTCCTGGATCGGGCATAGCTGGCGCTTGATGCGTGTCGCGGTGACGCTGGCGCGCTACGACGTGCTGTTCCCGGGCGAATATTACGAGCGCTACCCGATCTGGGTGCAGTCGATCCGCACGCTGACGATCCCGATCATGCGCCGGCGCCGCGGCCGCACCGTCGGCGCGCGGCTGGCGAAGGCGCTTGAGAAACTCGGGCCGGCTTATGTGAAGGTCGGGCAATTTCTGGCGACGCGGCCCGACATGATCGGCGTCACCGCGGCGCAGGATCTGGCGCGGCTCAAGGATCGCCTGCCGCCCTTCTCGCGCACCGCCGCGCTCGACACCATCAACGCCGAGCTGGGTTCGACCGAGCAATTGTTCGGGCAAATCTCCGAAGCGGTCGGCGCGGCGTCGATCGCGCAAGTGCACCAGGCGATCCTGCCGCGACGCGGCATCGTCGCCATCAAGGTGCTGCGCCCGCGCATCGAGCGGAAACTCGCCAAAGAGATGGCGGCGCTCCGGTTCGCGGCGCAAGCGATCGAACTATTCTCGCCGAACTCGCGGCGGCTCGAACCCGTCGTGTTCATCGACACGGTGGCGAGCGCGATGGAGCGCGAACTCGACCTGCGTCTGGAGGCCGGCGCCGCGGCTGAATTCCGCGATGTCGCGGAGAAGGACGGCTATCTCACCGTGCCGCAGATCGATTGGCAGCGTTCGGCCAAGCGCGTGATGACGCTCGACTGGATCGACGGCATTCCGCTCACCGACATGGCCGCGCTCGACCGCGCCGGCGCCGATCGCGGCGCGCTCGCCATCGCCATCACGCGCGGCTTCCTCGCGGCCGCGCTCGATTACGGTTTCTTCCACGCCGACATGCATGAGGGGAATCTCATCTACGGCAAGGACGGCAAGCTCTGGGTCGTCGACTTCGGCATCATGGGCCGCATCGGCCACAAGGAGCGGCGCTATCTCGCCGAAATCCTCTATGGCTTCCTGCGGCGCGACTATCGCCGCGTCGCCGAAGTGCACCAAGAAGCGGGCTACGTGCCTGACAAGTTCACGGTCGAGGAATTCGCGCAGGCGCTCCGGGCCATCGGCGAGCCGATCTTCGGCAAGACCGCCGAAAGCATTTCCATGTCGCGGCTGCTTTTGCAACTGTTCGACGTCACCCATCTGTTCGGCATGCACTTGCGACCCGAACTGGTGCTTTTGCAGAAGACGATGGTCCAGGTCGAAGGCGTCTCGCGCGCGCTCGATCCGCAGCACGACATGTGGGCCGCGTCGCGCCCGATCGTCGAGCGCTGGGTGAAACGCGAACTGGGCGCCGAAGGCGTGACGAAACGCGCGATCGACGAGGCCGCCAGCGGCTTCGCCAGCCTGCGTCGCTTGCCGCAAACGCTGGCCGCTCTCGAAGTCGCCGCCAAGAGCTTCACCGCCACCGAACCGGAACGCGAGCGGCAGCGCTTCAGCTGGACCAGCTTCTGGATCGGCTTCGCCGTGGGCGCGGTGGTGCTGCTGATTGTCGTGTCCGGCGGCCAAAAACCACCGCCGCCGCCCCCGCCGAAACCAGCGGCGACCCAACTCGCGCCGGCGGCGCCGCAGCCTTCGGGCACATCGGTGACCGTGCCGATTCCGCCGGCGTCGGACACGACGACCACGAGCGCCACGACGACATCGACGCATGAGGCGCAGCGCCCATGACCAAGCGCGTGCTCCTCATCATCGGCGGCGGCATCGCCGCTTACAAAAGCCTCGACCTCATCCGGCGCCTGAAGGAGCGCGGCCTCGCGGTGCGCGTGGTGATGACCGACGCCGCGCAGCGTTTCGTCACGCCGCTGGCGGCCGGCGCGCTCGCGGGCGAGCGCGTGTTCACCGATCTGTTCGATCAGGCGCAGGAATTCGATGTCGGCCACATCCGGCTGGCGCGCGAGTGCGATCTCATCGTCGTCGCGCCGGCGACGGCGGACCTGATGGCGAAGCTCGCGAACGGGCTGGCGAATGACCTCGCCTCCGCTGTGCTGCTCGCGACCGACAAGCCGGTGCTGCTGGCGCCGGCGATGAACCCGCGCATGTGGGCGAACCCGGCGACCCGACGCAATCTCGCGATGCTGCAAGCCGACGGTCGAAGTTTCGTCGGCCCTGCCGAAGGCGAGATGGCCGAGCGCGGCGAGCGCGGCGTCGGACGCATGGCCGAACCCGACGCCATTCGCGAGGCGGCGCTGGCGTTGCTCAACAACGGCCCGCTTAAGGGCAAGACGGTGTTGGTGACGGCCGGTCCGACCTACGAAGCCATCGATCCGGTGCGCTTCATCGCCAACCGCTCATCCGGCAAGCAAGGCTACGCGATCGCCGCCGCGCTCGCCGATCTCGGCGCGGACGTGACGTTGGTGTCGGGCCCGACCAGCTTGAGCGCGCCGCTCGGCGTGAAGCGCATCGATGTCGAGAGCGCGCGCGAGATGCTGGCGGCGTGCGAAGCGGCGCTTCCAGTCGACGCGGCGGTGTGCGTCGCCGCCGTCGCCGATTGGCGTCCCGAGAAACCGGCGACCTCGAAGCTCAAGAAGAACAAGCTGGGCGCCGCGCCGGCGATCACGCTGGCGGAAAATCCCGACATCCTGGCGACGCTTTCCAAGATCAAGAAGCGTCCCAAGCTGGTGATCGGCTTCGCCGCCGAGACCGACCAGGTCGAAGCTTATGCGCGCGCCAAGCTGGCGTCGAAGGGCTGCGACTGGATCGTCGCCAACGATGTCTCCGGCGACGTCATGGGCGGCGACGCCAATCAAGTGCACCTGATCACCCGCAAGGGCGCGGAAAGCTGGCCGCTGATGGCTAAAGCCGAAGTGGCGAAGAAGCTGGCGCAGCGCATCGCCGCCGAACTGAGCGCGCCGAAGCCGCGCCGCAAATAGTTTAGGGGATCAGCGCCATCGCCTCGACGATCATCGCGTCGGCGCGCGCCACGGCGCGGAGATCCTTGGCGTCGACAACCGCGATAAGCCGGCCGGCCTCGCGCACCTTGGCGGCGCATGCGGCGAACTGCAGGCGCTCGGCGGAATCGGCGGCGGCGCGCGTCAGCAACAAGGCGCGATCCCGGTTCGCCTTCTCCTGCAGCGACAGCATGGCCACGCGGATGCGCCGCAGCAACGCGCCCAGCGCCGGCGGATCGCCCGCCTCGTCGGCGTGGCGACGCTCCTTCCAGCGCCGGCCGGTCGAAACACGGCGGCGGTCCGGGCCCATATAGGCGGAATTATCGACCCATTTCTGACGCACGCGACTACCCTACGCCCGCTTTGGCTTACGGCCGGTTACGATCCGTCCGAAGCCGGACGCGATTGACCAGCCCGCGCAGTCGTCGATACTTTTCAACCCTTGCTGGCGGAGGTGCGTCTTGCGTGGTGCGGTAGTCCTGACGGTTGTAGCGATCGGGCTCGCGGCCTGCGCGAGCCCCGGCCAGATGCGCAACCTGAATCGGGAAACCGACCGGCACGGCTATCGCTCCTATAGCTGGGGCAAGGCCGGCGTCTCGTTCGAGGATTATCGCGAAGCGGTGTTCCAATGCACGTCCGCCGGCGTGCTGTCGCCGACCGAGGCGCGTCCGCAATTCGACGTGGACACGGCCGGAAGCATCGACCAGATGATTCAAAGCGCGGCGCAGGTGGAGGCGGCGCAGCAGCGCGACCAGATGCGCCAGCGCCATCAGATCATCGACAATTGCCTCGTCGCGTTCGGCTTTCGGCGCTTCGGCCTGACCGACCGGCAATTGGCCCGGCTCGATACGCTGCCGCGCGGCAGCGAAGAGCGCCAGCATTATCTCTACGCCTTGGGCTCCAATCCGAACGTGCTTCGCCGTCAGCAATTGGGGAGTTGATATGAACGCATCGCGCACGACCATGTTGGCGGCGGCCGTTCTGCTCGCGGGCTGCGCGGCGACGGCGCAGAGCCGCAACATGAACCGCAACACCAATTTGCATGGCTACGCCTCCTATTCGTGGGGCAAGGCCAATGTGAACTTCAAGGATTACACGGCGGTGGTGTGGGAGTGCACGACGCGCGGCGTGCTCTCGCCGACCCATGTCGACGCGCCCACCAACGCCATCAACGCGACCCGCTCCATCACCGTGACGCAGCAGCCGGCGCTGATCACCGAAGCGCCGCTCACCGTGCTCGACGCCGTCGTCGACACCGAGCTTGAGATGCGGCGCGAAGACAATCAGCAGCGCCACGACATCATCGACGCCTGCCTCGTCGAAAACGGCTTCCATCGCTTTGGCCTGACGCAGGAACAGACGGCGCATCTGGCGACGCTGCCGCACGGCAGCGTCGAGCGGCGGCAATATCTGCAGGAACTGGGCGCCAATCCCGAAATCCTGCGCCGGCAAGGCATTTGAAGCGCGCGCTAGACGGCGCCGCCTTCGACGAAGAAGGTTTGCGCCGTGCACAATGCTGAATCGTCGGCCGCGAGGAAGAGCGCCATGTTGGCGATATATTCCGGCTCGATCAGCACCGGGATGCACTGATCCTTGAGTTGCGACTCGATGCCCTCGGGCGTCACCCACAGCGTCTTCTGCCGTTCCGTCATGGTCCAGCCGGGCACCAACGTGTTGACGCGAATGCGATGCTGCCCGAGCTCGCGCGCCATGCCGCGCGTCAATCCGTGCACGGCGGCTTTGCACGTGGTGTAGACCGGAAAGCCGCCGATCGAGCGCCACCATGAATCCGAGCCGAGATTGATGATCGAGCCCTTGCTCGCGGCGATCATGCCCGGCGCCACCGCCTGGATCGCGAACAGCATGTGACGGAGATTGGTGGCGACGCGTTCGTCGAAATAGTCCGGCGTCACTTCGCTGAGCGTGTGGCGATCGTCGCGCGCGGCGTTGTTGACGAGCGCCAGCGTCGGCCCGTGCGCCTTGGCGAGATCGGCGAACGCGGCTTTCAGCGCATCGATGTCGCGCAGATCGCAAGAAGCAAAGCGCGCCGCGCCGCCCAGCTCCGCCGCCAGCGCTTCGCCACGCGCGACATCGAAATCGAGGAAGCCCACCTTGGCCCCCTGCGCGGCGAACGCGCGCACCATGGCCATGCCGATGCCGGAGGCGCCGCCGGTGATGACGACGGGCAAGTCTTTCAGGGACGGATACGTCGCATAGG
>DASZSK010000247.1:0-3329 GCA_035548735.1 Caulobacterales bacterium
GCGCTTTACGCCCAGTAAATCCGAACAACGCTAGCCCCCTTCGTATTACCGCGGCTGCTGGCACGAAGTTAGCCGGAGCTTCTTCTCCGAGTACCGTCATTATCGTCCTCGGCGAAAGAGTTTTACAACCCTAAGGCCTTCGTCACTCACGCGGCATGGCTGGATCAGGCTTGCGCCCATTGTCCAAGATTCCCCACTGCTGCCTCCCGTAGGAGTCTGGGCCGTGTCTCAGTCCCAGTGTGGCTGATCTTCCTCTCAGAACAGCTATGGATCGTCGCCTTGGTAGGCCATTACCCCACCAACTAGCTAATCCAACGCGGGCCGATCCTAAGGCGATAAATCTTTCACCTCTCGGTCACATACGGCATTAGACCAGCTTTCGCCGGCTTATTCCGTACCTTAGGGCACGTTCCCACGCGTTACTCACCCGTCTGCCACTCCCCTTGCGGGGCGTTCGACTTGCATGTGTTAAGCCTGCCGCCAGCGTTCGTTCTGAGCCAGAATCAAACTCTCAGGTTGAGGTTGACTTCTGACTGAATGCGCGACCGGCTGCTAATGCCAGCCGCACATGGCCGTATTTGGCGTATGCGTAATTGTAACGGGAACCGACGCACATTCCGATCTGAAGCCCGAAGGCCAAAGACCGGTCTGTAAGTCAGTTATAGTTCCAGAAAACGCATACCGTCAGCGTCGCTTGGTCAGGTCGAGCCTGACCCGCAGCACGCCGCCGCCTGCGTTTCCCTTCTCCAAATCACAATGTCAAAGACCTGCCGCGACAGCGAGCCGAAGCCCGTTTGTGCGGGCCGGAACCAGTCACCTCGTTCCAGCGGAAGGCGCGGTTTCTATTCGCCGGCCTCGTACCTGTCAACGGCCTTTTTGCGCAATTTTCATCATGCCGTTTCGGGCCAAAAAAGCTCGAAAAAACAAGATGAAAGTCGCGAAGGATGGAGCCAGGCGCGTTCGGCGCCGGCCTCATCGGGCCGCAAGCCGCCGAATATATTGATTCCCCTCCTGGGCTTCAAGCGAATCCGGCGCCCAAATTGGTTGGGGAAGTGTTAACAGCGCGCGCTATTGGGCGGAGATGTAGGCGACCATCGCCGCCGCCTCCATCTCGACCGCCGCGATCCGGTGTTTGACCAGATCGCCGATCGAAACGATCCCGCACAGCTTTCCTTCCGAAACGATGGGCAAATGGCGGATCCGACGATCCGTCATGCGCCCAAGGCCGTCGTCGACTGTCTCGTGCGGCTCCGCGGTGATGACGTCGCGCGTCATTGCGGCGCCGACCCTTTCGGCCAGGCAGGACGCGCCGCGGCGGGCGACTTCGCGGATAATGTCGCGTTCCGACAGCACGCCCATCAGCGCCCCGTCGTCGCTCATCACCACCAGCGCGCCAACTTTGCGCGCGTGCAGCTCCTTAGCGGCCTGTTCAAGCGTGGCGTCGGCGGGCAGCGTGTGCACGGCCCCGCCCTTATCGCGGATCACGTGGGCGATCAGCATGAGCGTACCTCCCGAGTGTTTTTGTTGCTCAGGAGCGTGCGCCCGCTTTCGCGCACCAGCAAGCGCGAAGCGCCGATGTCAGCGCTATCTTACAAAGCAATTAGCCAAGCGCGCGATCTGTAGCGCGGGCTCTAGCCCCACGGGCCGCTTGGTCGCCAACGCGGCGCCAGCAACGGATAGACCAGCGCGCCGACGATGAAGCCGCCGAGGTGCGCTTGCCAGGCGATGCCGATCGGCAGAAAGGCGAACAGAAGCACGTTGACGCCCAAGAATGTAAGCATGGCGTTGCGCACCTGCGGGTCGGCGAGCGCGGCCTGCGGCGTTGGACGAACAGCAAGGAAATATGCGCCAAAGACGCCGCAAATCGCGCCCGATGCTCCGACCGCAGGCCCCGCATGCGGCGCGAGCAGAATGAAGCCCGCGGCCGATCCCAGGCCCGACAGCAAGAACAACAGCAGAAACCGCGCGCCGCCGATGCGATGCGCCACGAACGGCGCAGCCTGCAGATAGGCGATCATGTTCATGATGATGTGGGGCCAACCGAAGTGCACGAACATGTGGCCGAGGATCGGCGCAATCGCTTGGTCAATGCTCTGATAATGATCCGGGCTCGACGGGTAGAAGCGTTCGGAGAAGATGCCGAACTGGTAATAAACCCATTGATGGCCGTCAGGATCGTATTGGCCGGTCAAACCGAACGACGCCACCATGGCGAGCGCCAAGAGCCACACCACGAACGGAATGTGCGGGCGCCTTTCATACTGAACGTCGCTCAAGACTGAACTCCCTGCGCCATTTCGGCGCCCCTGTTTTTCGATATGGAGCCAAAGCGGGTTCGCGTTAAGTGCGATTCCGTCGCGCACCTTTCGCCGGCTGGTTGGCACGCGCATTGCTTTCTCGCTCCCGAGACGAATTTTCTGCTCGCTTTCGGGAGACGCGCGTGAAGCGCTTCATTCTTGGTTCATTGGCGCTCGCAGCGCTCGCAACGCCGGCCCTCGCCGACGGCTGGTCGCGCGACGGCGGCGATTTCTCGCGCGCCTATGGCATGGACGAAAGCTTCGCCAACCCGATCGATCCCTCGACGCGCGACGCCAACGGTCAGCGCATCTTGGGCCCCTCCCCACTCGAAGGCACGCTCTCGGGCGGGCTCATGGATTCATCGCAAAGCCCCGGCTCCTACCAAGTGGTCGGCCAAGGCCGCTTCGTCGTCGTCACGCTGAACGACGGCCGCACCGTCACCATCGACACCACGCAGCAGATCACCAACCCAAACGACACCGGCGATGTCAGCGCCGACATGACAGCAGGAGACCAATAATGCCCGCGCTGAAGAAGCTCATCGCTCTCGCCACGAGCGCCGCCTTGACCGCGTGCGCGACGCCGAACGCCGGCCATGACGGCATGTACGCCGTGCCGATCGGCGACGCGCCCGTCACCGCGAATCCGACGGCTTACACGCCGGCGCTCACGTGCCTCGCCAATCTCTCGCACGGCGCCGCCGCGCCGCGGATCGCCGTTGGCCGCATCCTCGATTACACCGGCGCGGTTTCCCAAGACGGCGGCCGCGAAATCACGCAAGGCGCCTCCCTGATGGCGATCTCAGCGTTCGCAAAGGCCGGCGCGCGCTTGGTTGAGCGCTTCGACACGTCAGTCACCGAACTCGAACTCCGCTACGCAAACAGCCGCCTCCTGAATGATGGCGGCGCGCCGGGCTATGCGACCAACAATGTGCGCCGCATCAATGCCGGACAGATGCCGGGCTCCGACTATTACTTCGTCGGCGGCATTACCGAACTCAACTACGACATCCGTTCGTCGGGCGTTGACGC
>DASZSK010000248.1:0-2620 GCA_035548735.1 Caulobacterales bacterium
CTCGGCGGCAGCGAACCCAAGAAGCTTGCGGAGGCGGCGCGCATCGGCGCCGCGTTCGGCTATGACGAAATCAACCTCAATGTCGGCTGCCCGTCGGATCGCGTGCAGGCCGGCCGATTTGGCGCCTGCCTCATGCGCGAGCCGGCGCTCGTCGCCGGTCTCTGGAGCGCCATGCAAGAGGCGGCGCCCGAGACGCCGGTGACGATCAAATCGCGCATCGGCGTCGATGAGCAGGAGCCGCGCGAGGCGCTGTTCGAGCTTATCGATCGCGTCGCCGCCGCCGGCTGCCGGACTTTCATCGTACATGCGCGCAAAGCTTGGCTTTCTGGCCTCTCGCCGAAGGACAATCGCGAAATCCCGCCGCTGGACTATGAATTGGTGCGTGAACTCAAGCGTGCGCGCCCTTCCTTGGAGATCGTCCTCAATGGCGGCCTGCGCGACATCGAACACGCGCGCGCGGAGAGCGCGGGGCTCGACGGCGTGATGCTGGGGCGCGCCGCTTATCAGAACCCTTCGGTGCTGCTGGATGTCGATCGGGCGATGTTCGGCGCCGCTTCACCGGCGCGGAGCCGCGAGGCCGCCGTCGAAGCCTATCTGCCCTATGTAGCGGCGCGTCTTGCCGAGGGTGCGCCGCTTCACGCCATGACGCGCCACATGCTTGGGCTGTTCCACGCGCAACCCGGCGGGCGCTTGTGGCGGCGCGTGCTTTCGGAAGAGGGCGTACGCGCCGGCGCCGGTGTTGAGGTGATCAAGAAGGCGCTCGATGCGGTGGCGCGTCCCGCACGTCTCGCCGTATGAGTCCAGAATTCGTCTGGTTCATGGCCGCGCTCGTGGCCGCAGGCTTATTCGCCGGCTTCATCGGCGGGCTGTTCGGCGTCGGCGGCGGGATCGTGCTGGTTCCGGCGCTTTACCTCATCTTTTCGGCGCTCAACGTCGATGAGCATGTGCGCATGCATGTGGCGGTCGCCACCTCGATCTCGACGATCATCTCCACGTCGTGGCGCTCGCTTTCAACGCACGCCAAAAGCGGCGCCGTCGATTTCAACGTCCTGAAAACCTGGGGACCATGGATCGCGCTTGGCGCCGTGATCGGCTCGGCGCTGGCGAGCGCGGCGTCGACGCAAAGCTTGGTGATCTATTTCGGCGTCGGGTTGCTGATCGCGGCGGCGCAGTTGGGGTTCGGCAATCCCAATTGGCGGCTCGTCGCGGACTTGCCGCGCGGCGCGGCGCGCGCGCTGATCGCGACGATCCTCGGCGCCTGTTCGGCCGCGATGGGCATAGGCGGAGGCACGTTCGGCGTGCCGATGATGACGCTCATGGGCCGTCCTATCCACCAAGCCGTCGCAACGGCGTCCGGTTTTGGCGCGGCGATCGCGCTGCCGGCGACGTTGGGCTTCGTGATCACCGGCTGGGGCCATCCGGGTCTGCCGTTGGGCTCGCTCGGCTTCGTCAACACGCCCGGTTTTGTCCTATTGGGCCTGCTCACGGCGATCACGGCGCCGCTCGGGGCTCGCCTCGCGCATCGCTTGGACCAACGTTTGTTGCGCCGCGCGTTCGCGGTCTTTCTGGCGCTGACCGCGTTCAACCTGCTGCGCAACGCCCTCCGCTGAGTCTCACATTGGGCCATTCGTCCCCGCCTGCGCGAGCCGGTCGCGCAGCGTGGCCATGATCGCCAGTCGCTCCGGCTCGCTGAGCCGTCCCCACGCGGCGATCTCCTTCAGCGTCCGGCCGCATCCGATGCAGAGGCCGGTCTGTCCGTTCACGGCGCAGAGCTTGATGCAGGGCGTTGAAGGGGGCGGGGACGGGTTCACCGCGTCGAGCTAGCCGCGCTCCATCCGCGCCGGCAAATACCCGTTCTACGTGCGCATCGAAAAACAATAAGGACGTATTGACATTCGATGCGGATTATCGTATTTCGATAAGCATTGGAAATGAGGCGGGCGGCGCATCCGATCCAAGGGGCGGCGGCATCTCCCGTAAGGACAGCGAAATTTGGAGGGTGAGATGCGGTTCGCTTCTCTAGTTACGGCGGCGGCGATGGTCGCGGCGGCCCCAGTGGTGGCGTCGGCGACGGCGCCACAGATGCAAAGCAATGAATTTGTCAGCGCAGTGCGGTGCGCGGCTTATGACAGCCTGCCGCAATTCGCCGGCCAGGATCGCGATCTCGGCCTCGTGCAGTTGCGGCTCAATGTTGAGTCTCGGCGCCAGTCGACGGCGACGGTCGAGCAGGCGCGCACGGCCGTGGCGAATGTCGCAGCGCAGGGTGCGTCTGGGGATTTGGGTGCGCTGCGTCAGGAGCGCGCCGCCGCGTGCAGTGGTTCGGGGGCGTTGGTCGCTGACCGTGCAGCTCAAGACGGTGATGTCTGAACCATGCTAAGCGAGGTTCGGGCGTTTGCAGACAGCAAGAGAGGGAGGCCATGAAGCTTTGGATTCTGGTCGGTGCGTTCGGCCTGCTGGCCGCGCCTAACGCCCTCGCGCTCGACTCGCTGACCGATCCGCCGGACACGCAGGACGACACGCTGATGGCGCGTGTCGATACGTCAAGCGGCGACATGAAGCGCAAATGCGCGGCGCAAGCCAAGCATGACGCGACGCCGCATCAGCGGCGCGATACGGCGAC
>DASZSK010000249.1:0-6422 GCA_035548735.1 Caulobacterales bacterium
CCGCTTCGAAAGGCGCACCGCGCGCGGCGGATTGACGGCGACACGCTCGGCCAGTGCGCGGGTTTCGTCCATCAGCTTGTCGTCGCCGACGACCTTGTTGACCAGGCCAAGCTTCAAGGCCTCATCGGCGGTGATCTGGTCGCCGGTGAGGATCATCTCTGCGGCGCGCGCATAGCCGATCGTCTTAGAGAGAATCCAGGCGCCGCCGTCGCCGGGAATGATCCCGACCTTCAGGAAGCTCGAGGCGAGTTTGGCCGATTGCGCGCAGACGCGCATGTCGCAAATGGCGGCGAGGTCGAGCCCCAAGCCGATCGCCGGGCCGTTGATCGCGGCGATGGTGGCGATTTCCAGATCCGCCAGCGTGCGGATGATGCTTTGCACGCCGCGGCGATAATTGGCGCGCGTCTCGGCGGGGCCGCCGGTTTGACGCGGGCCGATGCCGTTGCGTTCGCGGATGGATTTAAGGTCGCCGCCCGAGGAAAAGGCCGGCCCCGCGCCGGTCAGGATCAGCACGCTGACTTCAGGATCGTCATTGGCGCGATTGAGCGCCTCCACCACCTCGCGGCAATCCTCGATGCGGGCGATGGCGTTGCGGCTCTCCGGCCGGCTGAGGGTCAGGACGGCGATGCGGCCGTTTTTCTCGTAACTCGCGAAAGGCATGCTCATGTCACGGTCTTACCGGGCGGACCCTAGGCTGACAACGCGGCGCCTTCGCGTCAGGCGCCTGAACCTGCCTCAGTCGCCAGGATCGGCTCATTTTGGACGGTCGAGCCGCTGCGCAGCACGCGGAGCGACGCCTCGCCCTCGCGCGGGGCGCTGACCACGTAGCTATAACCGTGATTGCTGAAGCGGAATTCCGATCCCTGCGGCGTCGTCGTTTCTTCGCCGCCGCGGACTTCGAGCGAGAAGCGGGTGCTGCGCTGGGCGTCGGACAGATCGATAGCGCTGTGCGTCGTTGCATCGTCGAAGTTGAACGTCGTGTAGATGAGATCGCCGTCAGCGTCTTCGGTGATGGCGAAGCTGCGCCGCGCGGTGAAGCCGATCAATCGGGAGCGCGCGAGCCAGCGGCAGGCGATGCGCCGGTCGCCGATGCCTATTGACGTGAAGGGCTGCGTGTAGGCCGCGCTCGGCGTCTCCAGCATGCCCGGATTGATGGCGCGCACGAAGCCCGTCTGCTGGCCGTCATGCATGAGCGGCGTATAGACGCTGCCCGCGGCGCCTTCGGGCTGCCCAAGCTCGAATTCGGTCGTCGCGACTTCCGCGCTGCGCTGTTTGTCGTATTCCATGATGCTTGCATGCTGGCCGCTCGCATCCTTGCGCAGCACGAACACAGACGGCGCGTCGATGGCGTCGCAGATGAACCATACCGCCGGCGATGCAGCCGCTGTCGCTGTCGTCGTCACCGCTGAGATGTCAGATGCTGTCGATGTCGTGTTCGCCGCAGGCGCTGAAGCGCGATCGCAACCCGCTAAGCTGAGTGCGGCCACGCCGACAAGACATTGCGCGAAGCGCTGCATATTTCCGCCGTTCCGCTAAAGTTCCCACGACTGGGGACGGTGTTCTGCCCCGTCCTTATCGCGATGTCCATTTCTAGACAGGGAGGGGAAACAAAGTTCCGTCTTGTGCATTGCACATGCGGACTTTTGGGGTGGCTCTCAGGCGGACACAATGTACGACGTTTCGGACGCGGCGGAAAAGAAAACTGCGGATAACCGGCCGCATTCAGAGGCAAAGACGCGTCAGAGCCGCCTGCGTCATATCGCGTTGCTCGGCAATTTCCCGCCCCGGCGCTGCGGCATCGCGACATTCACCAGTGATTTGCGCGCGGCGATCCTCAGCGCGGATCCCAATCTCGCCTGCGATATCGTCGCCATGACCGATCCGCAGGGTGATTATTGTTATGAAGACGCGGTGAAGCTCTCGGTTCGCCAGGATCATCGCGACGACTACGCGGCAGCGGCGGGCGCGCTGAATGGTGACGGCGTCGAACTTGTTTGCGTGCAGCACGAATACGGCATCTTCGGCGGTGCGGCCGGCGAATATCTGCTTGACCTCGTGCGCGGGCTGAATTGCCCGGTCGTCACCACGTTGCACACCGCGCTCGAGACGCCCAATGCGGATCAGGCCCGGGTGTTGAACGAATTGCTCCGCCGTTCCGGTCGCGTCGTCGTGATGAGCGAGAAGGGGCGTGAGATTCTGATGCGCGTGCATGGAACGTCGGCGCGCAAGATCGAGGTCATTCCCCATGGCGCCCCCGATTTTCCGATGGTGGATACCGAGCCGTTCAAGGAGCGATTCGGATTCCAGGGTCGCGACGTGCTGCTGACGTTTGGACTGCTCTCTCCCAATAAGGGGCTTGAGAATGTCATTCGCGCCATGCCTGAGATCGTGCGGGCGCGGCCCAACGCTCTCTATGTCGTTCTCGGAGCGACGCATCCGGCGATGGTGGCGCGGGAAGGCGAGGCTTATCGCGAGCGGTTGCTGGCCATGGCGGAGGACCTCGGCGTCGCGGACAACGTGCGCTTCGTCAACACGTATGTGGAGACGGACGAACTGCTCGCCTATCTGGCGGCGGCTGATGTGTACGTGACGCCTTACCTGCACGAAGCGCAGATCACGTCGGGCACGCTGACTTACGCCGTGGCGCTCGGCAAGGCGATCGTTTCCACGCCTTATTGGCATGCGCAGGATTTGTTTGCCGACGGCGCCGGCGTCCTGACGCCGTTCGGCGATTCCGCCGCGATGGGCAGGGCCATCGCCAAGCTCCTCGTCGATCCGGCGGCGCGCGAGTCGCTCCGTCGGCGCGCCTACGCTAAGGGCCGTGAAATGGTCTGGGCGCGCGTGGGTCAACGCTATCTTCGCTGCTTCGAGGCGGCTCGCCATGAAGCGCGCATGCGCCCCGCGCGCCGTCCCAGCACGCCGACGCCGAACTTCGCCGCCGTGGAGCGGATGAGCGACCAGTGCGGCATGCTTCAGCATGCTCGCCATTCGGTGCCGGACCGGCGCCACGGCTATTGCGTTGACGACAATGCACGGGCCCTGATGTTGGTGCATCGCGCCAACGCTGCGGGTCTGCGCGCGCCGCACATCGCCAAGCTAGCCCACGCCTACGCCGCCTTCGTCGAATATGCATGGAACCCGGACAACGGCCGGTTCCGCAATTTCATGAGCTTCGATCGCCGCTGGTTGGAGGAGGCTGGGTCCGAAGACAGTTGCGGGCGCGCCTTCTGGTCAGTCTGCGACACCGCGCTGCACGCCGAGGATGAGGAGCTGCGGCGCTGGGCGCTGGGGCTGGCGGACCGCGTGTTCCCGCACGCCAAGGCGTGGACGCCGCTGCGCTCGCAGACCTTCGTCGGCTTGGGTCTCACCGCGTTTTGCGCCGCCCAGCCGGCGCGAACCGAATTGCACGAGGCGCTGCGCGCGTGCGCTGACAAGGTGATCGCTGGTCTCACTGAAACGCGCCGCCCTGACTGGACTTGGTTCGAGCCCGCACTGGGCTACGATAACCATCGTTTGCCGCAGCTGCTGCTGCGTGCGCACCAAGTCTTGCATGATGATGGATTGAAGGCTGTTGGTTTAGAGACCCTGGCTTGGCTGAACGCCCTGCACGTTGCGCCATCTGGCGTGTTCCGTCCGATTGGTTCGCAGAGCTTTGGCCGCCCCTATCAACGCCCGGCGCCGTACGACCAGCAGCCGCTTGAAGCGGCGGCGGCGATCGACGCCAATTGGGCCGCCTTCGACGTGACGGGAGAAGCGGCTTGGGCGGAAGAAGCGCAGCGCGCCTACGCCTGGTATCTTGGTGAAAACGACGCTGGCGTGCGCATGGCGACGAGTGGCGGAGGTTGCTATGACGGCATCGCTTCAGGCGGGATCAATCCGAATCAGGGGGCGGAATCCATTCTCGCGTTCCAATATGCGACATGCGTTATGCGAATGCGCGAACGCGCGCGCCGCACGTCCTCGTCGCTGCTCTTCTGATGTTCGCGCGCCGCCGCAGGCAGCGGCGCGAGGGAACCGGCAATTCCATTTGAAAACGCCTTTGATCTGAGTTTGAGATTTTCGACCCGCCCCGAGGTCCCGCGCGATCTTCAGCATGGTCAATTTGCACTATTACGCCCTGCGGCTCCAAGCCGAGCCGGCCAAAGTCGTGATCCGGCCGTTTCATTTGGCGCCGGAACCGCATGACGTCGGCCAGACGCTGGGCCGCCGGGCGCGCCGCATCGTCTCGGCCGTGCTCGAAATGTCGGACGATGAGTGCAAGCGAGAGCTGGCGTTGGTCGACGCTGATTTCACCGCGCGACATTGGCAGACGAAGACCGTCTATCTTTCGCGTTATCAGCACATCGCTCAACAGATGAACCTCGATCGCGATCTGAGCGACGAACGCAAAGAACTCATCGGCGCCTACTTCTGTCACGAATATTCGTACGCCGCTGCCGCGATCATGAATCCAAGCGTGGTGCCGCACGTCGACCAGTCGGGTCTGCGGCCAGGCGATCAGCGCTTCATCCTTTCGGTGCGAACCGTGGGCGAGGGGCATATTTCCTCGATTGCGTTTCGCGAAGGCATCTTGGCGGCGGACGGAGAACTCACGCTGTGGCCTCAGCCCGCTTTCTCCATCGCCGCGGAGGCGACCGATGTCGCGTCATCGGGCGATGTCACCGCCGTGCGCTCGGCGCATGTGCCGATCTCGGGCACGGTGATCTTTCCGTTCACCCATGCGCAGCGCAACGGCTTGGAGGATCTGCGGCTGGTGCAGTTTCGTGAAGATGACGGCCGTTCGACCTATTACGGTACGTACACCGCGTTCTCGGGCGCCGCTATCGCCTCCGAGCTGCTGGCGACCGAGGATTTCAACACGTTTCGTCTGGAGCCATTCCGCGGCGACGCGGCTGCGGCCAAGGGCATGGCGCTGTTTCCGCGCCGCGTGAACGGCGCCTACGCCATGATCGGCCGGCAGGATAACGAAAGCATCTTCTTCCTTCAGTCGAACGATTTGCGTCGCTGGGACGGCGGCGATCTGGTGATGAAGCCGAAGTTCTCGTGGGAACTGATCCAGCTCGGCAATTGCGGCTCGCCGGTCGAGTTGGATGAGGGGTGGCTGCTGATCACGCACGGCGTCGGCGCCATGCGCAAGTACTCGATCGGCGCGATCCTGTTGGACAAGAACGATCCGCGCAGGGTGCTTGGGCGTCTGCCCGCGCCCTTCCTTTCCCCATCCACAGAAACGCGCGAAGGCTACGTGCCCAATGTTGTCTATACGTGCGGCGTGATGAAACACGGCGCGAGCCTGTTCGTCCCCTTCGCCATCGCCGACAGTTCGGTGGCGTTCGCGATGGTCGATCTCAACTCGCTGCTCTCGGAGATGGTTTAAGCGCCGGCCTCGCTGGGGACATAGGCGAGGTCGACGGCGTCCGCGAACGCGCCAAGCGCGCTTGCGTCGCTGATGCGATCGGACAACACCAAGCCGACATCACGGCAGAGATCGAAGCCGGTCAGTCTGACGTGCGCCAAGCCCGGTTGCTGGAAGCTCGATGGCGCCACCGTAATGCCGAGGCCCGCCGCCACCATACTCATGGCGCGATCGTCATTCAGCGTGCGCAGGCTGAAGGAAGGGCGCACGTCCCGGCCGGTGAAATAGCGGCTGATCTCCGGCAATGCTTCGCATTGACGACGTACGATCATCGTCTCGCCCGCGAGTGCGCCCCCGTCGATGCTCGCCGCGCCGGCAAGCCTATGATCAGCGCCCACGAAGAGGACATACGGCTCGCGCCGCAGCGTACGCACCGCGAAGCTGTCCAGCCCGGGGCGCACGATGGTGATCGCCGCGTCGAGGCGCCCGTCGCTCAAGCGGTTGGCGATGTCGCGCTCCGAGCTGTCGAGGACTTCGAGCGCCTCTTCGGACGCAAGCCTGCTGTGCGCGGCGATAACGCGAGAAAAATCCTGCGCCGGGATGGTGGAAAGAAAGCCGGCGCGCACCCGTTTGGGGCGCGGCGCTTCCGATACAGCGCGCATCGCGGCCTCGAATTCCTGCACGATGCGGCGGGCGTGCCCGAGGAACCGGCTTCCCGCCGGTGTCAGGGAAACGCGCCGCGTCGTTCGTTCGAACAGGCGCGCGCCCACTTGCTCCTCGAGCTTGGCGATGCCCGCGGACAGCGTGGGTTGGGTCACCGAGACCCGGCCCGCCGCCTTTGAAAACGAGCCCAACTCCGCCACGGCGAGGAAATACCGCAATAAATAGCGATCCATAGTTTATGCCTATAAGTTGTGTTGGCTATCTTCAATTTAAATTCACCGGACAAATGAATTAGACAGGTCGGCCAAGTGGGAGCGCAAGTTGGGAGCGCCAGGCCGCCGATGAGCCAGTTTTCGAGTTTCAGCTTCGATTTGGGCGAGAACGCCGAGGCGATCCGCGAGGCGGC
>DASZSK010000250.1:0-5730 GCA_035548735.1 Caulobacterales bacterium
CGCTTGATCGCGTCGTCGTCGCGAAGCCGCCTGCGCAAAGCGCGCACATGCGCGTCCGAACGCATGCGGATGTGAACCAAGGTGTCGGTAATTTCGTAGCTTTCGATTTCCAGCAGGTGCGGCGCGCCCGCTTCAGCCGCCGCGGCCAGCTGCATCGCCCAACCCGCTTTGTTCTCAGCCCGCCAATGCAGCGGGTCGAGCGCAACGCGGATCACGACGCGAGTCTGCCCTTCCCCTTTGCGCAAGCGCTATTCTCCGAGGCGAGCCTTGGCATGCGCCGCGCGCGCCTTTTCGTGCAGCCAGGCGGCGTGCTGCGGCGCCTTCTTGGTACGGCTCCACTCCTCCAGCATCAAGGGGGCGACGCGTTTCAGTTCGGCAAGCTCGGCCTCCGTTCCCGTATCGGCGGTGAGTTCGAGGCGATGGCCGTTGGGGTCAAAGAAATAGATCGACTTGAAAATGCCGTGATCGGTCGGGCCGACCACATCCAGCCCCTTCGCTTCGGCGCGCGCTTTCGCGGCCATCAGATCGTCGATGCTGTCGACCCTGAAGGCGATGTGCTGCACCCAGGCCGGCGTGTTCTCGTCGCGGCCCATCGTCTTCTGCTCCGGCAATTCGAAGAAGGCGAGCACATTGCCGCCGCCCACATCGAGAAAGACGTGCATGTACGGGTCGTAAGCGCCGGTCGAGGGCACATGATCTTCGGCAAAGGCGACGTTGAATTCCGTGCCCAGCAGATCGCGATAGAACTCGACCGTCTCTTTCGCATCCTTGCAGCGATAAGCGACGTGATGAATGCCTTTGAGCGCCATGGCGCGCCTCCTTTAGCTTGCGTCCTTCAGCACGCCGCGGCGGATCTGGTCCAGCTCGATCGACTCGAACAGCGCTTTGAAATTGCCTTCGCCAAAGCCTTCATTGCCCTTGCGCTGGATGAACTCGAAGAAGATCGGCCCGATCGCATCCTTGCCGAAGATTTGCAGCAGAAGGCCCTGCCCCTCGCTCGGTGCGCCATCCAGCAGAATGCGGCGCTTGCGCAATTCCTCGACCGGCTCGCCATGGCCGGGCAAGCGCTTATCGATGAGATCGAAATAGGTCTCGATCGTGTCCTGCAGCGCGACGCCGCGCGCACGCAGCCTGTCGACGACGGCGTAGAGATTGTCTGTGCCGAACGCGAGGTGCTGGATGCCTTCGCCCCGATAACGCTGCAGATATTCCTCGATCTGATCGACCTTTCCGGGCTCGCCCTTCGATTCGTTGAGCGGAATGCGGATCTTGCCGTCCGGGCTCGTCATCGCCTTGGAGAAAAGGCCCGTGACTTTGCCTTCGATGTCGAAATAGCGAATTTCGCGGAAGCTGAAGATGCGCTCGTAATAGTCCGCCCACGTCTTCATGTTACCACGGAAGACGTTGTGCGTGAGGTGATCGAGATAAGTGAGCCCGATCGCGTTCTTCTTCCAATCCGCGCCTTCGATCGGACGAAAGTCGATGTCGTAGATCGATTGCGCGCCGTAACGATCCACCAGATAGACGTTGGCGCCGCCAATGCCCTTGATCGCAGGGATATTGAGCTCCATCGGCCCGACCGGACCGACCACCGGCTCGGCGCCGCGCTTCACCGCCTCCTCCAACGCCTTGGCGGCGTCGCGCACGCGAAACGCCATCGCATTGGCGCTGGGACCGTGCGCCGCGCGAAACTCCGCGACCTGCCCCTTATCCTCCATGTTGAGGATGAAATTGATGTCGTTCTGCTTGTAGTGGAGCACGTTCTTGGAACGGTGCTTGCCAACCGCCGTAAAGCCGATCTGCTCGAAATAGCGCGCCAGGAGCTCCGGCTCCGGCCCGGTGAATTCCACAAACTCGAACCCGTCGGTTCCAATCGGATTGTCGAACAGATCGGTCATTTCCACACCTTCCGACTTGCCTTGCGCAGCGCATTAGTTTCATCTGTAACTAATGACAAGCGTCCGCTCCCGCAAGCCCGCCACGGAACTTCTGGTGCTGGAAGACTTCCTGCCTTACCGGCTGTCCATCCTCTCCAACCGCGTGAGCCGGGCCATCGCCGCGCGCTACGCCGAAACCTTCGACCTCACCATCCCCGAATGGCGGGTCATCGCCGTCCTCGGGCGCAGGCCGGGCCTCACCGCCACCGAGATTTGCGAGGCGACGGACATGGACAAGGTCGCCATATCGCGCGCCGTGGCGCGGCTGATGAAGAAGCGCCGCGTCTCCGCCGCCACCGACAGAGGCGATGCGCGCAGGCAAATCCTTTCGCTGACAGCCGCCGGCGCCGCGGTTCACGCACAAATCGCCCCGGTCGCGCTCGAATGCGAGCGGCGGCTGGTGGAGAGCTTAAGCGCCAAGGACAAAGCTTATCTCGATGCGCTGATCGACCGCCTGCTCGTCGCCGCAAACGCGCTATAGTCTCACACCATGCGCGCCATGGTGCTCACCGCGATCGGCAAGCCGTTGGAGCTGCGAGAGCTGCCGGACCCCGCGCCGGCCGCGAGCCAAATCCGCATCAAGATCGGCGCCTGCGGTGTCTGCCGCACGGACCTGCACGTGGTCGACGGCGAACTTCCCGATGAGCGCCCGCCGATCATTCCGGGTCACGAAATCATCGGCCGCGTCGATGCGCTCGGCGCCGACGTCAAAGGCTTCGCGCTTGGCCAACGGGTGGGCGCGCCCTGGCTCGGTCACGTCTGCGGGCATTGCTTCTATTGCACGCACGCCATGGAAAATCTCTGCGATACGCCCGGCTTCACCGGCTATACGCGCCCTGGCGGCTTCGCTTCGCACGTCGTCGTGGACGCCGATTTCGCTGTGCCGCTGCCCCCGGAGGGCGATGATGTCGCCGATGCGCCGCTGATGTGCGCCGGGCTGATCGGCTGGCGTTCGCTGAAGAAAGCGGGCGATGCGAAGCGGCTCGGACTCTACGGCTTCGGCGCAGCCGCGCACATTATCGCGCAAGTGGCGATTTATCAGGGCCGCGAGGTGTACGCCTTCACGCGCGCTGGCGATGACGCGTCACAGAAATTCGCGCGCGAGCTCGGGTCGGCGTGGGCCGGCGCTTCCGAAGAGAAGCCGCCGGTCGAGCTTGACGCTGCGATCATTTATGCGCCGGTCGGCGCGCTTGTGCCGGCGGCGTTGCGCGCGCTGCGCAAAGGCGGGCGCGCCGTCTGCGCGGGCATCCATATGAGCGACATTCCAAGCTTTCCGTATGATATCCTGTGGAACGAGCGCGAGATCGTCTCCGTCGCCAATCTCACGCGCGCCGACGCGCACGAATTCATGCCGATCGCGCGCGCTGCGGGCATACACACGACGACGACGCCCTATCCGCTCGAACACGCCAACCAAGCGCTCGACGATCTCCGCAACGGCCGCCTGCAAGGAGCCGCCGTGCTCGTGCCTTAGTTCCTTCTCCCCCTGTGGGAGAAGGCGTCGCGAACGAGAGTGAGCGATGGATGAGGGGTGAGAGCGCAAGCTCTGCGGGCAGTGCATGGCGCCCCTCATCCGGTCTCGTTGCGCACGACCACCTTCTCCCACAAGGGGAGAAGGATTCAGCGCACCAAACGATAACTCACGAACGCGAGATATTGCCCGTCCGGCGACCATGACGGCACGTTCATCGTGCCCTGCCCGCCGAACAGCTTGGTGACGATCACCGGCGGGGCGCTGCGATCCATCGGCTGCACGCGGATTATGACGTCGCGATTGGGCGGATGGTCGTTGAGCGGCACGTCAGTTCCGAAGGAGACGAACGCCATGCGCTGGCCGTCCGGCGAGATATGCGGAAACCAGTCGCGATAAGCGGCGTCATTGGTGATCTGTTCGGCGCCGCTTCCATCCGGGCGCATGCGCCAGATCTGCATGGCGCCGGTGCGCATCGAGTTGAAATAGACCCAATGTCCGTCGGGCGTATATTCCGGCCCGTCATCGACGCCGGGCGCGCGCGTGAGACGTCGGTCATGCCGTCCGCTGACGTCCACCGCGTGAAGATCGTAATAGGTGTTGTTGTCGCGCACCGCGACGTAGATCAGCGTGCGGCCATCCGGCGACCAAGCGTGCCAGTAGGAGCGGCCGTTCGGATATTGCACGACGAGCCGCGGATGATCGGCGCCGGTGGTCGGCAATGTGTAGATGCGCGAGAGATTGTCCGCCTCGGTCTGATCGCTGATTACGAGTTGAGAGCCGTCCGGCGAGAGGCCGTGATCATTGTTGAGCTTCACGCGGTCGCCGGTGTTGACCATCGTGGGCTCGCCGCCGGCGACAGGAATGCTCCAAAGGTGGCCGCCGCTGTTGTAGATGAGCGAGCGCCCATCGCGGCTCCAGTTCGGCGCCTCGATTTTCACGCCGGTGAAGTGGCGGACGATGCGCCGATCGCCCATGTCGCCGCCGCTCATGTCCAGCACTTCGAGCGTGCTTTCCACCGCGGCGGGATAGCCCGTATCGGGAACGTCCGCCAAGTGCGGCACGCTCATCTCGACGTTGGAGAAGGTCGCCGTTTCGCTCAGCGTGTTGTTGTGACCGGAGACCGCGAGGCCGACATAATACGGCTCCTGGAAAGCGATGCGGAAATTGCCGCCCGCATGGTGCAATTGCCCATCCGCGCCCGACACCGAGAAGAAGGCGTAATTGCCTTCGCGCTCCAAGCGCACGCGGGCGGGACCGCTGACATTGGACATGATCTGATGCGTCGGCCCGTCCTGCACTTCGCGATATTGCAGCGCCGTCAGCCCGTTGCCGTGCACCATGACATCGACATAAGGCGAACCGGGCGTCAGGTTCTGGCGGATCATCAGCCCCGCCTTGCGGTGCTCCTCAACGCCCTGGCCGACGAAGCCAATGTCCGCCGCGACGTGCAAATCGCCGGAGCGTTGCGTGTACACATAGTGGAAGGCGTCGACATCGCCCCAGATGTTGGCGCCGCCGCCGGTGACGGTGTAGCGGCCGTTCTCGAAGCTTCCCGCTCCTGCGATCGCAGTCGCGCCGATGTCGCCCTGAGCGCTGAAGAGTCCAAGGCTCGGCGGCGCCGGCGGCGGCGGGGCGGGCGGGGTTGCGCACGCGCTCATCGCCAAAGCCAAACCGGCCGCCGCATACATGCGAAGCGCGCGCATATCCGCCTCCCCTTATGGCGTCCGCCCGTCCGTGCAGGCGGATCGTGTGAGCGCTAACATTATGCCCCGAGGGCAGGCGATTCAAGCGAACGGTTAACGCTCGCTTTAGCGGCGCTTTTTATCGTGCGCCGATGCTCGCGCGCGTCCTCGTTCTCCTCTGCGCACTTCTCGTCGCCTCTCCTGCACTGGCGGGACCCTTGCGCGTCGTTGTTCTGACACCGGAAGGACGGCCGGTGGCGGACGCGGTCGCGACACTCGATGCGCCGCACACGGGCCCGATCCACTTCGCCTGGCCGATGCGCATCGCGCAGCACAACATGCAATTTGACCCCTTCGTGCTGATCGCCCCGGCCGGCGCCATAGTGGCGTTCCCCAACCTCGATGACGTGCGCCACCAGGTCTATTCGTTCTCGCAACCGGGACCGTTTGAACTGCGGCTCTACGGGCACGACGAAACGCGCTCGGTGACGTTCCGCAACGTCGGCGTCATCGCCATCGGCTGCAACATCCACGACCAGATGTCGGCGTTCATCTATGTCGTCGACACGCCCTACGCGGCCAAGACCGGGCCGGACGGCGTCGCCATCATTCCCGACGCGCCAGCCGGAGCAACGAC
>DASZSK010000251.1:0-47465 GCA_035548735.1 Caulobacterales bacterium
CGCGCGCGGGACGGAGAGGTGGCAGAGTGGTCGATCGCACCGCACTCGAAATGCGGAGTACTCGCAAGGGTACCGTGGGTTCGAATCCCACCCTCTCCGCCAGACCATCGACCCAAGCCGAGGTCCGGCCGGCGGTTTCGCTCTAGACCCGCCCAACGACCGGGACGAGCGCGCCGGTGACGGCGCTGGCTTCGGGCGAGGCGAGGAACAAGATCACCGCCGCCAGTTCGCTCGGCGCCACCCATTTCGAGAAATCCGCGTTCGGCATATCCGCGCGGTTGGCCGGCGTATCGATGATGGAAGGCAGTACGGCGTTGACCGCGACGCGCCCCTTCAACTCTTCCGCCAAACCTTCGGTGAGCTTAGCGACGCCGGCTTTTGACGCCGCGTAGGCGCCCATGCCGGCCGCGGCCTTGGTCGCGCCAAATGCGCCGATATTGACGATGCGAGCCGAAGGGCTTTCCAGCAAGAAGGGCAGCGCCGCCTTGCAGGCTGTGGCGGCCGTCTTCAGATTGAGCCGATAGAGCGCATCCCAAACGTCGAGATCGCCCTCCGCCAGCGTTTGCCATTTGAAGCCGCCGGCGATGTTGATGAGCGCGTCAACACCCCCGGCGCGCGACTTGATTTGCGCCATCGTGTTCTGCACCGCGGCGAAATCCGCGAGGTCGACGCCGCCGAAATTGAGTCCGCTTGCGACCTCCGGAAGAGCCGCGACGTCGATGCGGGCGACGGCCGCGCCGGACGCCTCCGCGGCGGCGGCGACGGCTCGGCCCAGCGCGCCGTTCGCCCCGGTCACGACCACGGTTCGCCGGCTCGGCATCCTCATCTCCGTCAATTCGACCGACGCACCCTGAACATCCCAGTTGAACTGAGAATTCAACTGCTGACGTTTTCAATCGCACATGAGATATCGGGGGCTTCCAGCTGTCCAGGGCATTGCGCTCGGACGTGTCACGAACTTTCGATCCGCTGGCATGATTGCGAGTGAGGCGGAGGACCCCAGCGCCGCGGCGGCGACCCGGCCAGTGCATCTGGCCGGCAAGACCGCGCGTGTCGAGACCCGATCCGATGGCGCGGTGCTCATCACGTCGACCGAAGCCCTCGCCCCCTATCCGGAGAGTTGGAACGCGCGCCTGGCGCTGTGGGCCCAAGAGGCGCCGGATCGCGTCTTCCTGACAGAGCCTGATGGCGCGGGAGGCCGACGGGCGATCAGTTACGGCGAAACATTGCGCGCCGTGCAATCCATCGGCCAAGGACTTCTGGCGCTTGACCTTGGGCAGACGCGTCCGCTGGCGATCCTGGCGGAAAACAGCATCGACTGCGCGCTGGTGACGCTGGCCGCACTGTGGATCGGCGTTCCAGCGTCGCCGCTTTCGCCGGCCTATGCGCTCAAAGCGACGGACTTCGCGAAGCTCACGGCTGTCATGGAGGCGCTGGCGCCGGGCGCGCTCTACGTAGCCGATGGCGCGCGCTACGGCGCGGCCCTGCGCGCCGCTGCGCCGGCGCGCTGCCAGATTGTGTCTGGCGGCGCGCCCGTGGACGCCCGAGCGAGCATCGCCTTGCATGCCCTGAAGGCGACCACAGCGGGCGCCGCGGTGATCGATGCGAATGCCGCGGTGACGGGCGACACGATCGGCAAGATCATGTTCACGTCCGGCTCCAGCAGCGCGCCCAAGCCCGTCATCCAGCCGCATCGCATGCTTGCCGTGAATCGCCAGCAATGCGCGCAAGTCTACAAATTCCTGAATGACGCTCCCCCCGTCATGGTCGATTGGCTGCCCTGGCACCATACGTTCGGCGGCAACAACAATTTCGGGCAAGTGCTGTGGTGCGGCGGCGCACTCCACATCGACGATGGCGGACCGACGCCCGCCGGCATCGGTCGAACCGTCGAATTGCTGCGCGCTAACCCGCCCACCTTCTACATCAACACACCGGGGGCGTTCGAAGCGCTATTGCCTTATCTCCGCAGCGATTCTGACTTCGCCGCCCGCTTCTTCTCGCGCCTGCAATTGCTGCAATATGGCGGCGCATTGCTTGCGCAGCACGTCTGGCGGGCGATTGACGAGATCGCGGTCGCGACGATCGGTCAGCGTGTTCTGATGGTCTCGGGGCTCGGTTCCACCGAATGCGGACCGACGCCGGTGCAAAGCACATGGGAGCAGCATCGCAAGCCCGAAGCGGGCCTGCCGCTTCCCGGCGTTGAAGCCAAGCTGGTTCCGACCCAAGACACCTGGGAGCTGCGCCTGCGCGGCGCCTGCGTGACGCCCGGCTATTGGCGCCGGCCGGACCTCACCGCCGCCGCTTTCGACGACGAAGGCTTCTTCAAGACTGGCGACGCGGTGAAGCCGCTCGTTGCCGGCGATTTCGCCCAAGGCTTGCTGTTCGACGGCCGCATATCGGAAAATTTCAAGCTCTCGTCCGGCACATGGGTGCAGGCGGTGGCGCTGCGGACGAGCGCGCTCGCCGCTTTCGCGCCGCTCATGAAGGACGCGGTGATCACCGGGCACGGCAAGAGCGAAGTTGGCGTCATCGGCTTTCCAGATATGGCTGTAGCGCGCGACATTGTCGGCGGGGATTTTGGCGAAGCGGAAACGCTTGCCCACCCAAAGCTGCGCGAGTGGGTGCAGGCGCGTCTGAACGCACTTGCGGCGGAAGCGCACGGCGCCAGTGAACGGATCGCCCGCCTCACACTCGAGGCTGAATCGCCCTCGTTCGATAACGGCGAACTGACTGATAAGGGCGCCGCGGCGTCGCGCATCGTGCTGGCGCGCCGCGCGGATGTCGTACAAGCGCTGCACGCCGCCCAACCGGCTGCTCACGTGTTTGTGGCGCACATCTGAATAGAGAAGCAAATGACTGCGATGCGCTTGCTCCATTTTGGTTTCAGGGTTCACGACATCGAACGCACGATGCAAGCCTATGACGACCTGTTTGGCATCGAATGGGACGCGGTCGCCGAGTACGCGCTGCCGCGGGACGGCGTGGGCGGCCAAGTGACTCGCAGCCGCGTCACGCATGGAAAGACCGGCGACGGCGTGGAGATCGAGCTGGTGCAATACCTGGAAGGGGCGCCGATCGATGACTGCGTGATGGGTGGACGCGAGGGTGTCTCGCATGTCGCCTTCCTCGTGGATGACCTAGCGGCTGAGCGCGCCAAGGCGGAGGCGAAGGGCGTCGCCGTGGTTGGCGAAGGATCGGCGCCGCGCGCACGCTGGATATTTCTACATGACGAACGCCTTGGCGGCGCCCTGGTGCAGCTCGTTCAGCTCAATTGAGAGCGTCCCGGCAATCGCGCACGCGATGCCTGCTGACGGCGACCCCGGGTGTGGTTTGACGGCGGGGCCGGCTCGGCCAAGGTGAGGACATGCCCTCCCCCGCACCCGCCCAGGACGCCGCGCTCAGTCCATTGTTCCGGCCCTTTCAAGCGGGCGACCTGCGCCTCGCGAACCGCATCGTCATGGCGCCGATGTCGCGCTATTTCTGCCCTGAGGAGATACCCCATGCAGGGGTCGTCGAATATTACCGGCGGCGCGCCGCGGCGGGCGTGGGCCTCATCATCAGCGAGGCCACCTACATTCCCCATCCCTCGGCGCATTCTTACGAGAACGTACCTGTCTTGTATGGAGAAGCCGCGCTCGCGGGATGGCGCAACGTGGTGGAGGCGGTGCATCGCGAGGGCGGGCGCATGTTTCCGCAGCTCTGGCACACCGGCAGCTTCCGCGAACTCGGCATGCATCCCGACCCAACCGTGCCGGGCTTCGACGCATCCGAAAACCTAAACACGTTCGAACACACGACCCATCGCACCAAGGCGATGACCGAGCGCGACATCGAGGACGTCGTCGCCGCATACGCCAAAGCGGCGAAGTCGGCGCAGGACCTCGGCTTCGATGGCGTCGAAATCCATGGCGCGCACGGCTACCTGATCGACAGCTTCTTCTGGGCGGAAACCAATCGCCGCACCGACCAATGGGGCGGCGACATCGGCCAGCGGACGCGCTTCGGCGCCGAAGTGGTCAAGGCGATGCGCCGCGCCGTCGGTACAAGCTTTCCGATTTCCTTCCGATGGTCGCAATTCAAGCAGCAGGATTATCGCGCCAAACTCGCGCACACGCCGCAAGAGCTTGAGCAAGTGCTGCGACCGTTGGTCGACGCCGGGGTCGACATCTTCCACGCCTCCGCGCGCCGTTATTGGGAGCCCGCTTTCAAGGACCTTTCGCCAATGACGTTAGCCGGCTGGACCAAGAAGGTGACCGGCAAGCCCACGATCGCGGTCGGCAGCGTCGGGTTGGGCGGTGTCGCGTCGACGGCGAAGACATCGCCGACGCACGTTGACAACACCACCATCAACTTCGCCGACGCGCCGCTCGATGGGATCGAGAAGGTGGAGGAATTGCTGGAGCGCGGCGAGTTTGACCTGGTCGCCGTCGGACGGGCGCTGCTCGCTGATCCTGAATGGGCGCTCAAGGTAAAGGAGGGCCGCCTGGCGGACCGCCGAGCGTTCTCCAAGGAGCTGCTGCATCACTTAGAATAGTCATTTCGCACCTGCGATCAGTGTGCAGCCGCGGCTGGAGCGGGCGGGCGCGGAGATTGATAACGACAACCGATTTCGAAAGGGCGCACGCCTCATGGACGAGGTGGAATGTGTGGTCATCGGCGCCGGCGTCATCGGCTTAGCGGTCGCGCGCGCGCTGGCGACGGCTGGACGCGACGTGATCATCCTCGAACGCGAAGGCGCGATCGGCTCAGGCGTCAGTTCACGCAACAGCGAAGTCATTCACGCCGGCATCTATTATCCGGCGGATTCGCTAAAGGCGCGCCTTTGCGTGGAAGGCCGCGAGCGGCTCTACGCCTATTGCGCCGAGCGCGACATCCCGCATCGGCGCTGCGGCAAGCTCATCGTCGCCACGACGCCGGAACAGATCGCTGAACTGGACAGCATCGCCGCGGCGGCGCGTCGCAATGGCGTCGTCGATCTCGAGCAAATCTCCGCCGAGGACGCCAAGGCGCGCGAGCCGCAGCTTCGCTGTCTGGCGGCGCTGCACTCCCCGTCCACAGGCATTCTCGATTCTCACACGTTCATGCTGAACCTGCTCGGCGATACTGAAGCGCACGGCGGGGCCATCGCTTTTCAAACAAATGTCGCGTCGATGCGCGTCGGCGTCGACGGCGTCGTCATTACGCTGGAAGACGAGCAGGCGCCGTCTTTGCGCGCGCGCTTGGTGGTGAACGCAGCGGGATTGGATGCTGCGCCGCTCACCCACAAAATCGAGGGCCTGCGGCCCGAATACGCCCGGTCAAGCTATTACGCCAAAGGCAGCTACTTCACGCTCACTGGCCGAGCGCCGTTTTCCCGTCTTGTCTATCCGGCGCCGGAGCCCGGGGGATTGGGCGTCCATCTGACGCTTGATCTCGCCGGTCAGGCGCGATTTGGGCCTGACGTGGAGTGGATCAGCACGCCCAATTACGAGGTCGATCCCAAGCGCGCAGACAAATTCTACGCCGCCGTGCGATCCTACTGGCCGGGCTTGCGCGACGGCGCGCTGACGCCGGCCTATTCCGGCATTCGTCCGAAACTGAGAGGCCCCGGCGAGCCGGCAAGCGATTTCGTGATCGAAGGGCCAGCCACACACGGCGCGGCCGGACTGATCAATTTGCTTGGCATTGAATCGCCCGGCCTCACCGCCTCCTTGGCGATCGCCGACTACGTGGCGGCCCTTGCCGCGGAGAGCTTCGATGCGTGACCTGGGGCGCTTCGACTACATCATCGTCGGCGCCGGTTCGGCAGGCTGCGTGCTGGCCAATCGCTTAAGCGAGTCCGGACGGCGCAAAGTGCTCCTGCTGGAAGCCGGCGGACAGGATCTCAATCCCTGGATCCACGTGCCGCTCGGCTACGGCAAGCTCTTCCGCGACCGGAGCGTCAACTGGATGTTCGAGACCGAGCCGCAGGCCGAACTCAATCAGCGTCGCATTCTTCAACCGCGCGGCAAAGTGCTCGGCGGATCGAGTTCGATCAACGGGCTCGTCTATATGCGGGGTCAGCGCGAGGATTACGATCAGTGGCGCCAGATGGGCGCAGCCGGCTGGGGGTATGACGATGTCTTGCCTTTCTTCCGCAAAGCCGAGCGTCAATGCAGAGGCGCCGACGCCTACCATGGCGCCGACGGGCCGCTGCCTGTCTCAGATCAGTCAGAGCCGCACCCCCTGTGCGACGCGTTCATCGCGGCCGCTGAAGAAGCCGGACATCCGCGCAACGACGACTTCAATGGACGAACGCAAGAAGGCGCGGGCTATTATCAGACGACGTCACGCGGCGGAATGCGGGTCAGCGCGGCCGTCGCCTATCTCAACCCGGCGAAGCGCCGTCATAATCTGATGATCGCCACCGAAGCGCACGCGACGGGCGTCGTCTTCGACGGCCGCAGAGCGCGGGGTGTCAACTGGCGACGCGGCGGCGAACAATTCACGGCGCATGCCGACGGCGAAATCATCCTCAGCGCAGGCGCCATCGGCACGCCGCATCTTCTGCAGCTTTCCGGCGTGGGCGCCGCCGAGCTGTTGCGATCGCGTGGAATTGCACCGCTGCACGACATCCCCGGCGTGGGCGAGAACTTGCAGGACCATCTGCAGGTGCGCTTGGTGTACCAGTGCACCCGTCCGATCACGTTCAACGACGATCTGAAGAACCCCTTTCGCACGCTTCTGGTCGGTTTGCGCTATGCGTTTGAACGCAAAGGTCCGCTGACCGTCAGCGCAGGATATGCCGGCGGATTTTTCCGCACCGATCCGAGGTTGGCTTCGCCCGACATCCAAGTGCACTTCATCAATTTCAGCACGACCAAGATGGGCGACGCGCTGCATCGCTTTTCCGGCTTCACCGCTTCGTCCTGCCAATTGCGCCCATCAAGCCGCGGCTACGTGCGTCTCAAAAGCCCCGATCCGTTCGAAGCCCCGGCGATCGATCCGAACTATCTGGGGACAGAGTTCGACCGGCTCACCACTGTCGCGGGCGTCAAACTGCTCAGGGCGATCATGCATGGAGACGCCATGCGCACGTTCGTGAAAGCAGAGCGCGAGCCCGGTCCGGCAATCGCGACTGATGCGGACATCCTCGCCTATTGCCGCCAAACCGGCTCATCGCTTTATCACCCGACATGCACGACGCGCATGGGCCAGGATGCCGACGCCGTCGTCGATGCGCGCCTGCGCGTGCGCGGCCTTGACGGATTGCGCGTCGTGGACGGCTCCGTCATGCCGTTCGTCATCTCCGGCAACACCCACGCCGCCATTGTCATGATCGGCGAGAAGGCGGCGCACATGATCATCGAAGACGCAAACGCGGCAAACCGGCAGGCAGCCTGATCAACGGACGCTCATGACCTACCCCGCTCTCCAGCTTCTGATCGACGGCGCCTTCGTTGACGCGGGAACCCGCACGACTGAACCCGTGATCAATCCCGCCACTGGCCGCGCGCTCGCCGACTTGCCGCATGCAAACGCGGGCGATCTCGATGCAGCGCTGGAGGCCGCCGCGCGCGGTTTCGCCGTCTGGCGCCAAGTCACGGCGGCGGAGCGCGGCAAGATCATCAAGCGCGCCGCGGACCTGATCCGCGAGCGTTGCGAGCGTATCGCCACCGCCATGACGCTGGAGCAAGGCAAGCCTTTGGCCGAATCGCGTGGGGAAATCGCCTATGCCGCCGATGTCATCGAATGGTACGCCGAAGAAGGTCGCCGCGCCTATGGACGCATCATTCCCAGCCGCGTCCCCGGTCTGCGCCTGATGGTCGAGCAAGAGCCCGTGGGCGTCGCGGTCGCGTTCACGCCCTGGAATTTCCCGGCGCTGACGCCGGCGCGCAAGATGGGCGGCGCGCTGGCTGCGGGGTGCGCGCTGGTGCTCAAGCCCGCCGAAGAAACGCCGGCGACAGCGTTGGAGTTCGCGCGCGCTTTCATCGACGCCGGCTTGCCCAAAGGCGTGCTTAACATCGTCTTCGGCGCTCCCGCCGAAGTTTCGCAGCACCTGATCGCTTCGCCGCTGTCGCGGAAAGTGAGCTTCACCGGCTCTGTTCCCGTCGGACGTCACTTGATGGAACTCTCCGCCAAGCACATGAAACGGACGACGATGGAGCTCGGCGGGCACGCGCCCGTCGTGATCTTCGACGATGTCGATGCGGAAAAGGTCGCCGAGGCGTGCGTCGCCGCGAAGTTCCGCAATGCGGGCCAGGTGTGCATCGCGCCGACGCGCTTCTATGTGCAGGAAGCCATCTACCATCGCTTCGCCACGCGTTTCGCTGAAGCGGCGCGGGCGCTTGTCGTCGGCGACGGCATGGACGAAGGCGTGCAAATGGGCCCGCTCGCCAATGCGCGCCGCGTCGAGGCCATGGAACGCATGGTGGAAGATGCGCGCAGGCTCGACGTGAAGATCGCCGCTGGCGGCGCCCGCAAGGGCAATCAGGGCTATTTCTTCGATCCGACTGTTTTGGCCGACACGCCCGATGAAGCGCTCGTCATGCGCGAAGAGCCGTTCGGCCCCATCGCGCCGATCGCGCGCTTCCGCAGCGAGGATGATGTCGTGGGGCGCGCCAACGGCCTGCCTTTTGGGCTCGCGGCGTATGCGTTCACGACTTCAAATCAGCGCGCGCTGGAGATTGGCCGCGCGCTGAAGGCCGGCATGGTCGGCGTCAACAGCTTCGCGGTTTCACACCCTGAGACGCCGTTCGGCGGCGTGAAGGAAAGCGGCCACGGGCAAGAGGGCGGGATCGAAGGGCTGCAAGCGTATTTCGACGTGAAGCTGCTCAGCCACGGGTAGCAAAATTGGCGGGCCCATCGCTGGGCCCGCCGCAAGTGACTTAGGGAGGAAACGCCCGTTGGGACGTCATGCTATGCGTGACCCATTCAGACACCGCTGGTCAATCGCCCAAGCGGATCCAGCCTTATTGATCACGAGCGCGATGACCCCCGCCCGGCGAAGGAGAGGAAGGCATGCATCCCCGTCTGTTCGCCGATCGCTCGCCGCAGCGGCCCGCCGTCGTCATGCAGAGCGGCGAAACGCTGACCTATGGGCAACTCGAATCCCGCGCCAATCAAGCAGCCCACGTGTTTCGCGCGTTGGGGCTGAAGGCCGGCGATTGCGTCGCCATCTTCATGGAGAACGAACTTCCGTACTTCGAGATTTGCTGGGGTGCGCAACGCGCGGGGCTCTATTTCACGCCCGTCTCGTCGCGGCTAACAGCGGAGGAATTGCAGTACATCGTCGAGGACAGCGGCGCCAAAGCGCTCGTCTTCTCAGCGTCTTTGCGCGACGCGGCCGTTCCCGTTGTCCGTGCGCTGACCGATCGAGTCGTCGCCTTCAGCGTCGGCGCGTCTGTCGAGGACATCCCATGCTGGGAAGTGAAGCGAGCGACAATGCCCTCCACGCCGATCGGCGACGAGCGGGCGGGCTCGCCCATGTTCTACTCATCGGGAACGACGGGGCGTCCCAAAGGCGTTCGTTACGCGCTCAAGGACGAACCGGCGACGGCGGCGCACCCCTATTCCGAGTTCGTCAAAAACGTGTTCGGCTTTGGCGACGATACGATCTACCTCTCGCCGGCGCCGCTCTATCATGCCGCACCCATCAGCTATTGCATGTTCATCCAGCGAAGCGGCGGCACAGCCGTTGTGATGGACAAATTCGATCCGGAAGCCGCGCTCCGTTTGATCGAGCGCTGCGGCGTCACGCACTCGCAATGGGCGCCGACCATGTTCATTCGGATGCTGAAGCTGCCGCAGGACGTGCGCACGCGATACGATCTCAGCAGCCATCGCGTCGCCCTCCATGCCGCCGCGCCCTGCCCGATCTCTGTGAAACAGGCGATGATCGCATGGTGGGGTCCGATCGTGCAGGAATATTACTCCGGCACCGAGGGCGTCGGCGTCACGATGATCAATTCCGAGGAAGCGCTACGGAAGCCGGGCTCGGTGGGAAAGCCAGTTGTCGGCGTCCCGCACATCCTGGACGCAAGCGGCCAAGAGCTTGGGCCCCGCCAAGAAGGGCAGATCTATTTCGAAAGCAGCGCGGACTTTTCCTACCACAACGCGCCGGAAAAAACCGCCTCCGCTCGTCTTGCGGGCAAGCCCAACTGGGCCACGCTCGGCGACATCGGCTATCTGGACGAGGACGGCTATCTCTATCTGACCGATCGCAAGGATTTCATGATCGTCAGCGGCGGCGTGAACATCTATCCGCAAGAAGCCGAGAACCTTCTCGCCACGCATCCGAAAGTCGCCGATATCGCCGTGTTCGGCGTCCCGAACGATGAGTTCGGCGAAGAAGTGAAGGCGGTCGTCGCGCCGACGGACTGGAACGAGGCGGGCGAGGCGCTTGCGGAAGAACTGGACCTCTACTGCCGTCAGCACCTCTCGCCGATCAAATGTCCGCGCTCCTACGACTTCGAACGCGAACTGCCGCGGACGGACACCGGCAAACTGTACAAGAAAAGCCTTCGCGATCGTTATTGGGCGGGACGCGCGACGCGGATCGGCTAGCGGAGATGGCGCAGATTGGTAGTTTGCGTCCCATGTCCACCCCGCAAGAGCCCGATCCCCTTTGGCCGCCGACCGATCCGCTGACCGCCTCGATCCAAGCGCGCCTATTCGCCCTCTCGCGGGCGATCGACACTGAAATCGGCCGCATGGCCGCCGAGAACGGACTCAATACCGGGGAATTGGTCATCCTGGGCGCGCTCAAGCGCATGGGCCCGCCGCACCAGAGCACGCCAAGCGACCTCCTACGCGTGCACTGGGTTTCGCTGCCCGGTCTTATGAAGCAACTCGCACGGCTCGAAGAACAGGGACTGATTGAGCGCGAGGTCGATGCGCAAGATCGGCGGCGGACGTTTGTAAGATTGACGCGCAAGGCTCACGCCATGTTCACGAAGCTGGAGCGGCGCCCGCAAGACCGCATGTTCTCGGCGATCGCCGCCATGCCGATCGCCGATCGCCGACGCATCCACACGGCGCTGGGCGACCTGATGCGCGCGGTGCGGCCAACGCTCGAAAAAGACGGCTGATTTCCGGCAGGATCGAGCACGCGATGGTCGGTTTCGACCGTGCGCCCGCGCATTGACTCCGCCGCCTTCCGGATATTACTTAACTTGGAAACTAATTAGCGGGAACGCCATGCTTGACGGGCTAGTGAGGATCGCGCTGGAAGCGGGCGCGTTGATCCTTCGCGTCTACGAACGCGAAGATTTCGCCGCACGCGCAAAGGCTGACGGCTCGCCGGTCACGGAGGCGGATGGAGCGGCGGAGGCGCTTATCCTTGAGCGCTTGCGCGTGCTGGAGCCTCAGACGCCCGTGGTGGCGGAGGAAGAGGCCGCGGCTGGTCGAATTCCGGCGACGGCGCGACGTTTCTTCCTGGTCGATCCACTCGACGGCACCAAGGAATTCCTGAATCGCAATGGCGACTTCACGGTCAATATCGCCTTGATCAAAGACGGCCAGCCGTCCTGCGGCGTGGTTTATGCGCCGGCGCACGGGGTGATCTTCGCCGGCGAGT
Source organism: Caulobacterales bacterium (assembly GCA_035548735.1). Classification (GTDB taxonomy): domain Bacteria; phylum Pseudomonadota; class Alphaproteobacteria; order Caulobacterales; family Aquidulcibacteraceae; genus Vitreimonas. The sequence goes on from DASZSK010000251.1 coordinate 11,540, forward strand.
GCGGCGTCGGCGCCCACATGGCGACGGTGACAAACGGCGCAATCGGCGCATGGCGCAAGATCACCGTGCGCAGACCTAGCGCCGAGGGACTCGCTGTGGTCGCCAGCCGTTCGCACATGTCCGACGAGACTCAGCGCTTCATCGATCGCTTTCAAATCTCCGACATGGTGTCGGCGGGCTCGTCGCTCAAATTCTGCCGCGTGGCCACGGGGGAAGCCGACCTCTATCCGCGGCTGGGCCGGACGATGGAATGGGACACGGCCGCTGGCGACGCCGTGCTGCGCGCCGCGGGCGGACGCGTCTGCACGATGGATGGCCAAGCGCTGAACTACGGTAAGCGCAACCAGTCGTCGGATGTCGACTACGCCAATCCCTGGTTCGTTGCGTCGGGCCGTTTCGATCCCTTTCAAGCGTGAGTAGCGCCACCATGGACGCCAGCACTCTTTCCCCTTCCAAGTCCAGCGCGGCGCGCCTCACCCATTTGCAGCGGCTCGAAGCCGAGAGCATCCACATCATGCGCGAGGTCGTCGCTGAAACCGAAAATCCGGTGATGCTCTATTCGATCGGCAAGGATAGCGCCGTCATGCTGCATCTGGCGGCCAAGGCGTTCCATCCATCGCCGCCGCCCTTCCCTCTGCTGCATGTCGACACGACCTGGAAGTTCAAGGCCATGTATGAGATGCGCGAACGCATGGCGCGCGAACTGGGTTTCCAGCTCATCGTGTACAAGAATCCCGAGGCGGAGGCGCGCGGCATCAATCCATTCGATCACGGCTCAGCGCTGCATACCGACATGTGGAAGACGGAGGGGTTGAAGCAGGCGCTGGACAAGCATGGCTTCGACGCCGCGTTCGGCGGCGCGCGCCGCGACGAAGAAAAAAGCCGCGCCAAGGAGCGCATTTTCTCTTTCCGCTCAGCCAATCACCGCTGGGACCCCAAGAACCAGCGCCCTGAACTGTGGCGGCTCTACAACGCCAGGAAGCACAAGCGTGAATCGATCCGCGTCTTCCCGATCTCCAATTGGACCGAACTCGACGTGTGGCAATACATCCACCTTGAGAACATCCCTATCGTGCCACTCTATTTCTCGGCGCCGCGCCCGGTGGTCGAGCGCGACGGCGCGCTCATCATGGTCGACGACGAGCGCATGCCGCTTAAGCCGGGCGAACAGCCGACCATGCGCAAGATTCGCTTCCGCACCTTGGGCTGCTATCCGCTGACAGGCGCAGTCGAGAGCGACGCCGACACGCTGCCGGCGATCATTCAGGAGATGTTGCTGACGACGACGAGCGAACGCCAAGGCCGCGTCATCGATCACGATCAGGCGGCGAGCATGGAGAAGAAGAAGCAGGAGGGCTACTTCTAAATGGCTCACGTCTCCGACCTCATCGCTTCCGACATCGAAGCCTACTTGCACCAGCATCAGCACAAATCGCTGCTGCGCTTCATCACGTGCGGGAGCGTCGACGACGGAAAGTCGACGCTCATCGGGCGCCTGCTCTACGATTCGAAGATGATCTTCGAAGATCAGATGGCGGCGCTCGAAGCGGATTCAAAGAAGGTCGGCACGCAAGGCGAGGCGATCGACTTTGCGTTGCTGGTGGATGGCCTTGCGGCCGAGCGCGAGCAGGGCATCACCATCGACGTCGCCTACCGCTTCTTCTCCACGGACAAGCGCAAATTCATCGTCGCCGACACCCCCGGTCACGAACAATACACCCGTAACATGGTGACGGGCGCCTCGACAGCCGATCTCGCCGTCATCCTCATTGATGCGCGCAATGGCGTGCTGACGCAGACGCGCCGGCATTCCTATCTCGTTTCGCTGATGGGCATCCGTCACGTCGTTCTCGCCGTGAACAAGATGGACCTGGTCGGTTGGTCGCAGGAGATTTTTGACGCCATCGTCAGCGAATATGCGGATTTCGCCGCGCAGATCGGCCTCAGGGATTATCGCGTTGTTCCGATTTCGGGCCTGAACGGCGACAATATCGCCGCGCGCAGCGCCGCAGCGCCCTGGTACGACGGGCCCGCACTGATGGAAATCTTGGAGACGGTCGAAATCGATGAGGAGCGCCGCGCACGCGGTGCGCTGCGCATGCCTGTGCAGTGGGTCAACCGTCCCAATCTTGATTTCCGCGGCTTCTCAGGAATGATCGCCAGCGGCTGCGCGAAACCGGGCGATCGCGTACGCGTCGCGCCTTCGGGACGCACCAGCACCATCGCCCGCATCGTCACCAAGGACGGCGATCTCGCCGAAGCCGTGGCCGGTCAGTCGGTGACCCTGACATTGACCGACGAAGTCGATTGCTCGCGCGGCGATGTAATCGCGGCGGCGGATGCGCCTGTCGAAGCCGCCGATCAATTCGAAGCGACCATCATCTGGATGGCCGATGAGCATCTCCTGCCGGGACGGCCCTATCTTCTGAAGCTCGGCGCCAAAACCGTTCCCGCTCAAATCACGGACATCAAGTACAAGATCAACGTGAACACGCTTGAGCACTTGGCCGGCAAGGTGCTGGAGCTCAACGAAATCGCAGTCTGCAACATCAGCCTCGATCAAGCGGTCCCGTTCGAGCCCTTCAGTGAAACACCCGATCTCGGCGGTTTCATTCTGATTGACCGCATGAGCAATGCGACGGTCGGCGCCGGGCTTATTCACTTCGCCCTGCGCAGGGCTCAAAACATTCATTGGCAAGCGCTCGACGTCACGCGTGAGTCGCGCGCCGCCCTCAAGGGCCAAAAACCGGCGGTCCTATGGTTCACGGGCCTTTCGGGCGCCGGTAAATCGACCATCGCGAACCTTGTCGATCGCAAGCTCAGCGCAATGGGGCGCCACACCATTCTGCTCGATGGCGACAATATCCGTCACGGACTCAATCGCGATCTCGGCTTCACCGACGCCGACCGTGTCGAGAACATCCGCCGCGTCGCCGAGGTCGCCAAGCTGATGACGGATGCGGGCCTGATCGTGCTCGTCTCCTTCATCTCTCCGTTCCGCGCCGAACGGCAGCTGGCGCGCGAGATGATGCACGAGGGCGAGTTCTTCGAAGTGTTCGTCGACACGCCTCTTGAGGAAGCGGAGCGGCGCGACGTCAAAGGGCTCTATAAGAAGGCGCGCACTGGACAGCTCATGAACTTCACCGGCGTCAGCAGTCCGTACGAGGCGCCGGAAAATCCGGAAGTCCGCATCGATACGACTGAGACTGCCCCTGCGGACGCGGCCGAATTTATCGTGAACCGCCTGCTCGGAGACGCCTGATGCTGCGCGGCGTGCCGGCGCCTCCGCCGAATGTGCTGACACCACGCGCACGCGCGAACGCCTATCCGACATTCTCGGATGCGGCCCAACACATCCTCGACGCAGCCAAGCAAACGCCGCGCCCGATTTTGGCGGCGGACGCGCTGATCGGCGCCGCGCAAACGCAGACCGGACTCAGCGACTTCGGGGAAGCGCCGCTCGATATTCCTCTCGATCTGCTCTGCCGATCGCTGACCGAGGAAATGGAACTGCACGCTTTGGGCGCGCTCTACGCGCACCGCCAGTTGCTGGGTTTGTTGGCCACCCGACTGCGTCTGGTCGACTTGTGGAAGCGCCATCCTGAAATTCTGACGCTGCCGGTGGAGCGACCGATCATTATCATCGGTCTGCCGCGCAGCGGCACGACGATTTTGCACAAATTGCTGGGACAGGATCCGATGCGTCGCCGCTCCCCTTTCTGGGAGCAGATCATGCCGTTGCCGATCGGCGACGCGCCGGCAGACGCGCCCGACCCCCGCATTGCCTTGGCCCAAGCTTCGATCGACACGCTCTACACCTTAGCCCCCGAGTTCGTGCAAGCGCACGAGATCACCGTGGGCGAACCGGATGAAGACATCCTGCAACTCGTCCATGGCTTCGCGTCCAAGCAATTTGAATGGAGTTATGTCGTCCCGACTTACGTCCAGTGGTATCGCGCAAGCGATCACACGATCGGCTATCAGTGGTTCAAGCGCGTGCTGCAAACGTCGCAATTTCTGCGGCCCGGATCCTCGCGCTGGGTGCTCAAGGCGCCGCAGCACCTCGAACACCTCAGGGCGCTCGTGACAGCGTTTCCCGACGCCATTCTGGTTCAGACCCATCGTGACCCGACCGACGCGGTGATCTCGCTCGCGAACATGACGTGCTGCGGACAGCGGCGCTATTTCGATCACCCCAATCCGCACTTCATTGGCCGCAACATGGTCGACATCGTCGAACGATTGTTGCGTAAGGGGGAAGACGACCGCTCCAATCTCACGCAGACCTTTATCGATCTTCCCTTCGACGAGTTCCGGGCGGATCAAATCGGTTCCGTGAAGCGAATTTACGCGGCGGCGGGCGATACTCTCAGCGCCGAGGCGGAACAATGCATGTCCGAATGGATCGTCGCCAACCGGCAGAACAAGCACGGCAAGCATGAATACGCGCCGGAGGATGTCGGCCTCGATATCGCCTCGCTCCGCTCTCGCTTCGACTTCTATCGGCACAGATACGCATCATGAGGCGCGGCGAAGAAATCATGACCACGCAGATCGATCCGACGCTTTCCGATGACGAAGTCGCGGCGCTTGCCGAAGAAGCGTATCTCTATGCCTGCCCTCTGCTCATCGCCTACGGCTTCTTTCATCGTCAGGTCGCCGGGCCGGCGGCGCCGGAGCGACAAGCGCTCAACCGTTTCACGCACTTCCGCGAACTCGCCAGCCCGACACTGAACAACACCATTCCGTGGGTGAATACCGACACCCTCTATTCCGCGGTCTGGCTCGACCTGCGGGTCGAGCCATTCCTACTCACCAATCCCGAATTCGAACCGCATCGCTTCCACGACATTCAGGCGAACGACTGGTACACGATGTGCTTCTTCACGCGCGGCACGCGTGATGTTGGCAACAGTTCGCGCACCTATCTGATCGCGGGTCCCGATTGGAAGGGCGAGAAGCCCGCATTCGTGGATGAAGTGATCGTCGCCGAAAGTTGGATCGTGAAGCTTTTTGTGCGTGTGGTGGTCGAGAACGACGGCGACGTCGCCGCCATTCACGCGCTGCAAGACCAATACCGGCTGCGGCCCCTCAGCGCCGATCTCGCAACGGCGCCACAGACCAGCGCTCCACTTGCCCTACCTCCTCCGGAACGCGAGTTGTTTGTCGGCCCCTTCTACGAATGCCCAACGCCTGCCTTCATCCGCGCGCTGAACGCCATCATGGCGATGGCGGCGATCCATCCCAGTGAGCAAGAACTTTTCGCGGGCTTTTCCAGTATCGGCATAGCGCCCGGAGCTGCGTTCGACGAAAAAGCGCTGACGCCAGCGCGGCAAGCGGCCATCCAACGCGGCGTCGACAGAGCGCGCCAGCGCATCGGCGCGCGTCTCGCCCATCTTGGCGATCCGATCAACGGCTGGACCTACCCGCTTGATCTGCGCGGCGGGCGAGATGTTCTGGCGGGAAACCAGGACGCCTTCCTGCGGCGCGCCGTGCTGGCCAAATATGCGATTTGGGGTCCGCCTGCGGAAGAAGTCGTTTACATGAATTGCGACGTCGATGCGGACGGGGCGCCGCTCAACGGCGCTGAGGACCGCTACACCTTGCGTTTCGATGGACCGGTTCCTGCGCGTGGCTTTTGGTCCTTCACCGTCTATGACGCGGAAACCCGCCTGCTTTCTCCGCATCCGAGCGGACGCTACAAGCGCGGCGATCGCGACCGCGACATGGTGCGCGGAGAAGATGGCTCGCTGACGCTCTATCTGCAAAATGATCCCCCGGCGCCCGGGCAGATGGCCAATTGGCTGCCGATTCCGCGCAAGGGCTTCCAGGTCGTTGGGCGCCTTTACTGGCCCGATGCGGAGGTGCTGAGCCTTGCATACAAGCCGCCGCCAATCGTGCGCGCGCGCTAGCGCAGCGCGCGGAACGCCGCCGTGACATCTGCGGCGAACGCTTCCGGCTCTTCCATGGCGGCGAAGTGCCCGCCGGCCGGCATCTCCACCCAACGCGTCACGTTCCAGACCCGTTCGGCCACGCTGCGCGGCGGCGGCGGAAGAAATTCGGCGGGATACAGCGCGACCGCGGTCGGCGCCTCGACCCTCAAGCCCGCATGCTCGCCGCGCCGCACTTCCATCGCCGCGCCCACATAGGACCAGATCATCGACGTGACCGCGTCGTTGGTCAGATGGATCATCAAATTTGTGATCAGTTGATCTTTGCTGAACCGGCTCTCGATGTCGCCGTGCGTATCGCCCCAGCCGTGAAATTTCTCCAGCACCCAAGCCGCATATCCCATCGGCGTGTCGGACAGCGCAAGGGCGATCGTCTGCGGCTTGGTCATGTGCAGCATCATGTAAGCCGAAGCTTGCCGCTGCACGGCCTCGAAACGCGCGCGCCACGTGCGTTCCTCGGCGCTCATCTGTTCGGGCGGCGCCGCTGGCGGCACACACAAATTGAGATGAATGCCGGCAACCTCAGGCGCGGTCGCGCCCAACCAGGACGTGACCGCACTTCCCCAATCGCCGCCCTGAGCCACGAAGCGCTTATAACCGAGCGCATCGACCATGAGCCTGCGCCAAAGCGCAGCGGTGGCGCGCGGCCCCATCGGCAATTGCGGCCGCTGCGACGGCCCATAGCCGGGCAAAGACGGGATGACGACATCGAATGCATCCCGCGCATCGCCGCCGAACCGCACCGGATCCGTGAGACGCTCAATCACGCCGAAGAACTCGTAGGTGGAGCCGGGCCAGCCATGCGTGAGCACAAGCGGCAGCGGCGCGGGGCCGTTTCCACGAACATGGTGGAAATGCACGTCGAGTCCGTCGATCTCGGCCTTGAATTGCGGGAAACGATTGAGTTCCGCCTCCGCAGCGCGCCAATCGTATTCCGTCAGCCAATGCTCGACGAAGCGCCGCAAGTACGCGACGTCAGCGCCGTACTTCCATTGCGCGTCATCGGCCGGCGCGTATGTGAAATCCGCGGCAGCGAGTTTGCTCCGGATGTGATCAATGCGCGCTTGCGGGACATCGATCCGAAAAGGGCGAACGTCGATGGTAGACATTGCTCTCCTCAAATGCCGAACCGGCGCCGCACGGCTTTCGCGCGTCGGGCAATAGTGTCGCGACGTTGATCCACGGTGACCACGGGCGTATCGGCCGGCAGATGCTCGCGCAGATCGGCAAGCTTCACCTTCTTCGCGGTAGGCATCGGATGACGATCCGAAACGTACCAGCGCCATTGGAATACGCCGACCTTGTTGTCGACCGGGTCAATCCAATTCGGCACGCCAGGGTCCCTGCGCGCAATGACAATGCGCGCCTTGCCGTCGCCATCGAGGCGGATCTGGCCGCCGTTTAGCGAACTTTGGTGGTATGCGTAGTCGACGGTCTGGAAGAACGGATCGGCGACCTGGACGCTCCAGAAGCGCGCATTGGGTATTTCGCTTTCGCAGATGATGGCTTCGTCGTCTTCAAGAGCAAACAGCATCTTTGGATAGACCGCGCGCGGATTGCCGCCGACGTTTTTCATCTCCGCCATGTTCTCGGCCCAGAACTTATTCTCGCCGCCGCCCTCCGAAATCATGCGATCAACGAGCTTCAAGAAGAAATCGACCGAAAACCTGGTGAGAGAGCCGATCGCCTTGAGGCGTCTTTCCACCTCGGCCTGGCTCAGTGACACCGGCTCATCGGCTGCGCGGTCTAGGCATTCGATATGGATATCGACGCCAGTTTCGTTCTCCCAATCATACCAAGCTTCGCGCAGCATCACCGTGATGTTCGCCGCCGCCGGATCGAGCTCGATCCAATTGCCGTCATGACGATTGGGCGAGGCGATGATCTCGAAGCTCCCGTCCGGCGCGACCTTGAAGGCGTCGAAATCCCATGTGCCCAGCATCGACTGATTGGCGTCGCCCCAGAATCCGCGCTGCGCTTGCAGCTCAAGCCAGCGCGTATTTCCGAGCTTGCCCCAGATGCGGTAGGATTTCGAACCGTCGATGAACGTCCACCGATAATGGAAGTCGGGGCACGGCGCGCCGAAGCCTGACTCGAACGGCAGAAAGATCGTCTGCATGTAAAAGTGCGGATAGCGCTGGCGCGGCGCCATATAGACGCTGAAACCGAAAGCCTGCAGCATCTGGATCAGATATTGCGCTTGTCCGCAGGCGACCGGATCCGCGGCCCAACGGGAATTAAGCGCGAGCGCGCGCGCCTCGTCGATGGTCTTGAGATAGTCTTCCCAGACACGCTGCGCAGCATCCGTGACGGCTTGCGGCTTCGGCGAGAGGTCCACTTGGCGCCCTTTCGTTACGTTCAGCCCACCTTAGGCCAATGGCGCAATGAATCAGCACGAACCGCACGGCATCGTGCATACGATAAGCGCCGCCGCGGGCTCGCGCCGCCAGCGTAGCGACTAAACTCGATGTCGTCTCCACGCCAACGGGAAGCATCGTGAAACGGTTCGAAGGAAAGGTGGCGATTGTCACCGGCTCGACGCAGGGCCTCGGCGAAGGCATCGCGACGCGCTTCGCCCGCGAAGGCGCGCGCGTCGTCGTCAACGGCCGCTCGGCGACCAAGGGCGAAGCTGTGCTCGAAAGGCTGCGGCGGCTCGGCGCCGAGGCGATCTATGTCCAAGCGGACCTATCAGAGAAATCGCGCGCTCAATCCGTCGTCGATATGGCCCTCGCGCGTTTCGGTCGCATCGATTTCCTGATCAACAATGCGCAGGCGCAGTCCGCGCACGTGGAAGCGGAAAAGCCCGAAACTGGCGCGTACTTCGACGAGACGTTGCGCGCCGGCCTCTATGCTTCGCTCTGGACGTCGCAGGCGGCGTTTCCGCACCTGCGCGCCGCGGGCCGCGGACGCATCGTGAATTTCGCGTCTATTAACGCCGTATTCGGCGCGAAATACGGGGCCGCGTACAATGTCACCAAAGAAGCGATCCAAGGCCTGACCCGAACGCTCGCGAATGAGTGGGGCCAGTACGGCATCACCGTGAACACGGTTCTGCCATCGGGGCTCAGCCCCTCCTACACGGCCTTTTTCGAGGGCGATGCGAAACGCGCCGAAGCGTCGGCAAACGCCATTCCGATGCGACGACATGGTCGGCCCGAGGAAGACATCGGCGCGGCGGTCGCCGGGCTTTGTTCGGACGACGCCCGCTTCATCACAGGACAAGCGCTGTTCGTCGACGGCGGCCAGAACCTGCTGGGACTGCCGCAATTGCATGGACCCGGCTACGATCCGCACAGCAAGGAGAGAAGGCCGTGAGCGCGCTTACGAACAAGGTCGCGCTGGTTGTCGGCGCTGATGATATCGGCTGCGGCATCGCCAAGCGTTTTGCCCGCGCGGGCGCAGCTGTGTCGATTGCAGACGCCATCGATTCAGAAGCGGTCGTCGCGTGCGATGTCGTCGTCGTGAATGTGCTCGGGCCGCCCGCAGTGGCGCCTCTAGCGTCTCAGGACGACGCGGCGTTCACGGCGGCGTTGCAGCGTGTCGCATTCGCCGCGGCGCTGATGCGGGCGGCGGCGCCGGGCATGCGCGATCGCGGAGGCGGCCGCATCATCCTGATCGGCCATCGTTACGGCGAAAGCGTGAGCGAAGGCATTGGCCCCTACAACACCGCATCTTTCGCCCTGATCGGGCTGATGCGCACAGCCGCTGTCGAATGGGGCAGATGGGGCGTCACCACCAACCTGCTTCTCCCATTCGCCGACACCGCAGAACTGCGCGCAGCGCGCGCCACGCGGCCCAAGATCATCGATCTGTTTGTCGGTCAAACGGCGCTTCAACGCGCCGGCGATCCTGTCGAGGATATTGGCGGCGCGGCTCTCTTTCTCGCGTCGGAGGACGCGGCGTTCGTGAATGGGCAAGTTGTTTACGCCGATGGCGGCCAGCATATCGCCGCGCCTGTCCTCAACCCCGCGAAGTTCGCGCGTTAGCGAAACATCAGACTCGCATCGCTCAGCCGCGCCCGCGCTTGGCCATCGCGGCTGGTGCGCCGCCAATCGTCGCCTGTCCGCCATCGACGCAAATCACCTGGTTGGTGATGTAGCCGCCGCCCTCCGAGCACAGAAAGGCGATGACATTGCCGATATCCTCCGGCCGCTCGATCCGCCCAAATGGAGCGTCCGCGTCCCAGGCGCGCAGGTCGTTCGATCCTGTCATCGCATCGGCCAGCCGACGCGCCATCTCCGTCTCGGTGAACCCCGGGCGCACCGCGTTCACGCGCACGCCATGCGCACGCTCTTCGTGCGCCAACGTATGAACCAACGCCTCCGCAGCCGCCTTCGCCATATGGTACGGCCCGATGCGCGGCGCGCCGCCGCTGGGAATTGCGCTGGTCACCACGCAAACATCGCCGCGTCCGCGCTCACGCATGTCCGGAACAAGCGCCTGCGCCAACCATGCCGCGGCCATGCAATGCACAGCGAACGCTTCCGCGAATTCCTCCTCGCTCGCCTCGCACACGAGAGCGCCGCTTGTGGCCGTGCCCGCATTCGCCACTAGAATATCGATGAAGCCGAAGGCCTGCCTCGCCTGTTTCGCCGCGTTGAAGCAGTGCTCGCGCCGACGCAAATCGGCTTGCACGACCGCGGCTCTCCGCCCGTGCGATCGCACGGCGCCCGCTGTCGCCTCCGCAGCCGCGCGATCCTTGCGAAACACGATCGCCACATCGGCGCCGTCACGCGCCAGACACGCCGCAATCCCGGCGCCTATGCCTCTTCCGCCCGTCACCAAGGCGCAGCGCCCCGATAAAGGCGGCGTCGCCACTCAGCGCTCCTTCACCACTCTGAAAGCATCGAAATACTCCGCATAGACCTTGTCGATCTTGCCGAGATCGAGATTGAAATCCTCCAGCGCGTAGGCGTGCTTCGGTCCTTTGGCGTGCGAGGCGCGATCGGCCTCCATCCATGCGCGCACCGCCGCCTCGCGCTCGCCGCTGAAACCGACCCCGAAGTGCTGGTAACAACCGCGCAGCACGCCAATCGGATCGGCCTGCACGTCGAGATAATGGGCGTCGTAGAAGCGCTCCGCCATGCCGGGCCGCTTTCGCAAGGCGGCGAGCTTCCGCAAGCCGTCGGCCTGGTGCTCCATCATCCCGAAATCGCTGGGCTTCACATCATCAGAGAAGGTGCGCCGCCAAACCGTCAGATTATTCGAGAGCGATGGAATGATCTTGGCCGGATCGCGGTGACACTGCACGAACAACGCGTCAGGAAACACATCCACCAAAGCATCCATCCAGGCGATGTGCGCCGGCGTCTTCAGCACCCAGCGGTCGCGCCGGCGGCGCGATTGGAGCAATTGCAGCAGCTCGCGCTCCTCGGCGTACACGTCTCGAAAGTCCGCGCTGTAAAGCAGCCGGTTGTAGTTCGGCACATCCCACCAAGCGGAGTAATTTACGGTGAGGAAGGACAACTCCCAAAAGAAGTTGCACTCCTCAGGCCGGCGGGCATCGAACGGATGGATGGCGAGGAGGTCCGGCGCCATAAAGCCTTCGAACGCCATCGCCTCCGCGGCGCGCGCAATCCGAGGATCGGAGTCATAGGTCGCCTCTTCCGGAGGCGGCGAAGGAAACATGATCTCCCACGTGAGCGGCGAACGATTGACCGGGTCCGCACTCAACAGATTATGGAAGAACGTCGTGCCCGCACGGGGCAGGCCGATTACGAAGATGGGCCGCTCGATCTTTTCCTGAGTGATGTTTGGAAATTTCTTCCGGTCGGCCGTCACTTGCAATCGGGTGCAGAGATTATCGAACAAGCGCCGGTGCGCGCGCTTCGCCCCCACATCGTTCAGACGCGCCGTCGTGTTCAGATCGTCGATCAGCACCTCGAAGGGGCGTCGAAACAGATCGCGTCCCCAATCGGAGAGACCCGTCGCGCTCTCAGCGGCGTTCATCATCGCCCTGGCTGAGGGAAGTGTGCTCATCTCAAACCGTTTCCGTTTCGTATTGCGTGAGATACGGCCCCACGCCGTCCGGCGCCTTCGTTCGCGCCGGATTGTAGAATGGCGACAGCACCTTGAAGAGTTCGGGCAGCGCTTTCTTGCCTGTCGTTTTCGCGAATTCCTTTTCGCGCGCAAGCGAAGCTTCGCGCTGCTCCGGCGTCATGCCTTCGCGATCCTTGTCCAGCAAATATTTCCCGACGCGCTTGCCATAGCCCATCAGGTGGAAGACCGCGAACAGGAACCCGTACACACGATAGAGCCAGCCGTTGAACAGGTCGTTGCGGCCATAGAGCTTCTGGTAAATCTTGAACGCCACTTCGCGATGCTCGTATTCCTCGGCCATGTGCCAACGCCATAGGTCCACGACATCCGGATCGGCGCCGGCGAGATATTTGTTGTAGGCGTCGAACCACATCACAGCCCCGAGCGCGCCCATGGCCTCGAAGCCGTCCGAATAGGCCAGATTGAACTTCAGCGATTTGGTTTCGAGGAAGCGATTGAGGTCGGCGTCAAGCTGCTTTTCGTGACGCTCCAGCTCGGGATAACCCGAGGCGCGCAGACGTTCGTTGAACGCGTTGTGCTGTTTGCAGTGTTGCGCCTCCTGCTTAATGAAGATCGCGAGCTCTTCGTGCAATTCCTTCTCGGCCGGATCGAGAGCCGCCTTCGCTTTGAGCATAACCTTCACAAGATACGGCTCGACATAGGATGGAATGGTCGAGCTGGCGTTGGCGCGCTGGGCGAACTCGATGTGCGGGGCCCAATGCGGACGGACCTGGGAGAAGTCCATCTTCGGATAGCGGACCTTCATGAGAAAACCCTCGCGGCGATGCTGGGCACCTTAGTCCCAACGAGACCCGCAGGGATTAGCCTCGCTTATTCATCGCCAACGCGATGCGGGTCTTAGAGCGCTGTATAATACCCGCCGTCGACATTGATGACCTGACCCGTGACATAGCGCCAATGATCACTGCACATGGCGACCACGGCCGCGCCAATGTCGTCGCGCATGTCGCCCATGCGGCCGAGCGGGAAACTCGCAATCGCCTTTCGGCTGCGCTCCGGATCGCGGGCGAGATAATCACGCGCGCCATCAGTCAGAGCCGCCGGCGCGACGGCGTTGACCACGATCCCGTGGGGGCCCCATTCGCGCGCCAACGCCTTGGCGAACCCGCGTTGCGCGTTCTTGGTGGCCGCATAGACCGGATTCATCGCGCCGCCGTGAAGACCTTGCGACGACGTGAAGATGATGAAGCGACCCCGGCCGCTCCGGCGCAGAGAATCGAATGTCGCCTGAGCGAGATGGAACGGCGCGGCGAGCGCCGTGTCACACTGCTCATCCCAGTCGGCGTCGTTCACATCTTCGAGGGCGAACGCCTTGCCCGAGAGCGCGCTTGAGGCGTTGTGAATGACGATGTCGACGCCGCCATAGGCGGCAATCGCGGCGGCCACCATCGCATCGACCGCTGCGCGCTTTCCGACATCCGTCTCGGAGACAAGCGCTTCTCCGCCATCGGCGCGCACCAGCGCGGCCGTCTCCTCGCCAGTGGACATGCGGCGTGCGGCGACGACGACCTTCGCCCCCGCGAGCCCGAGCGCGCAGGCTAATCCTCGGCCGATGCCGCCGCCGGCGCCGGTGACGATCGCGACGCGGCCAGCCAGCAAGCCGCGCGTGTGGCTCCAATCAAAAGCGCTCACGGGACCATCCATTCGCCGCCATCCAGCATCAATGTCGCCCCTGTCATCGCGCGGCCCGCTTTGCTTGCCAAAAACGCCACAGCCGGCGCAATCTCCGAGCGCGGATCCGGGGCGCGCCCCAGCGCGAGGCTGACCGCGTCGGGCTTCGCCGCCAAAGCAACGCCTTCGAAGGGCGCAAGAGCGCGCGGCGCGGTCGCAATCCAGTTCAGAGTCACGCCGCTCCCGCCCCACTGACGCGCCACGGACTTCATCAATCCACGCTGCCCCTCAAGCAGGGCGGAGAGCGCGACCATGTCAGGCGTTCCCACCAGGGACAGCGAAGGTGCGACGAACACGATGGCGGCGCCTTTGGATTTCACATGCGGCGCCAATGCTTGAAGCAGCCGCACCGTCGTGCGTAGCCCCTCCATCAGCGCAGAGCGCCACTCCCCCTCCGGCAAAGCCGCAATCGGCTGCGGATTCATCGCCACTTCTGGAACGACATTGAGCAGCACCAGATCAGGAAGTCCGTGTGCTCTGATCGCCTCGTCTACGCCGGACGCGACGCTCGCACGCGAAGACAGATCAAGTTTGGGCCCGGTGCGAAAGACCATTGCCCCCAGGTCGGCGAGACCATCGACGACGGACCGTGACAGGTCACGGCCAATGGCGATCGAGAGCACGCATTGGCCATCGAGACGAACGTCAGCCGGCACGGACAACATCTCCTAATCCCTGCGCGTCTGCGGCCTTGAAAAGGCTTCGGCCGGCAAGGTCTTCGCCGTCCGTCCATCCTTCATCGGAAAGGCGCGCATATAGAGTCCGATTTCGCTTTGCTGGCTATCGGCGCAGAAGGCATGCGACATTTCCGAAGCAGGATCGATCAGCTCCGCCACGCGTTCAGGCGTGATCGCCTTGTCTAGCACGCCCTGCGCCTCCATCCAGGTGACGCGCGCCAATCGGCCGCCTCCTGTGCTGAATAGCGCGCCCGACACATTCGCGGCGGCGCTGACGAGATAGACGGCCACGGCTGCTACGGCTTCCGGCGGCAATTGTTCGCGCATCCACTCGACAAAGAGCCGGTCCGGCACCGCCTCGATCATGCGGCTGTACGCTGTCGGCATGAGAGCATTGACCAAAATACCTGCGGCCGCGCCTTCCCTGGCGGCGTCGAACGTCAGGCCAATCAGGCCGGATTTACTGGCGGCGTAGGCCGAAGTGCCGCCCATGCCCAGAGCCGCATTGGACGCGATGTTGAGAATGCGGCCGTACTTTCGGGCCGCCATGCCGCTCCAGACCGCGCGCATCAGATGGTGCGCGCCTATGAGATTGGCGCGATAGGCGTTTTCGACGCGCTCGTCGCTGACGGCGTCGAGCGCGCCCGATGCCGACACGCCGGCATTGTTGATGAGCACGTCAACCCGACCGAATGCTTCGAGCGCTTGGCCGACGATTTCACGCGCTGCATCCGCGCTTCCGACGGGAACGCTGCTGGCGATCGCATCGCCGCCTTCGGCGCGAATCTGCGCCGCGACGCTTTCGGCCAGAGGCGCCTTGCCCGGCTCGCGACCAAACATGTCTCCGCCATAATCATTAACGAGCACACGCGCGCCACGCTTCGCCAACTCAAGCGCGTAAGCGCGGCCCATGCCTCCGCCCGCACCCGTTACAAGCGCCACCTGCCCGTCGAAGCGGATCATCGCGCAGCTCTTGGCGGAGGCTGCAGCGCGGCCGCGGCCTCCTCCGCCGTGTAGGGCGATGTGTCGACTTCGACTGTCGCCGAGGCTATGGCGCCCGTGAAATTGAAGGGCCGCGGGTAAGCGCGGCTCACAGGAACGGCGGCATTGCGGCCGAGTTGAAAACCCTGGACCGGCCGCCCGAAAAGCAGCGGATCAATCTGGGCGAACGCGACGCGTCTTCCATCGGCTAAAAGCTCAAGCGCGCCTCGCCATGGACGCGACAGAAAAGTCTGCTGAATGCCGATGCGCGTCGCGCCGACAGGGACAGCGCCCTCAGTGCGGATCAGGCGCGGCGCGCAGGCGAATTCATGGATGAGTTGTCCGTCCTTAAGGTACAACACACAGCCAAGAAACATATTTCCGAAGGCGAAGAGAACGCCTGTATCGCTCGATCGAAGCGGCTGGGCGAGGGTGATCTCGATCGTGTGCGCGCGACCGATCAGCGGCGGCGCGCCATCCTCCGGAATGAGATCCAAAGGCGCCGTCAATTCCCACTTCGATCTTCCCCCGCCGGCAAAGAGCGGCGCCCAGGACTTTTCCTTCAGCGAACGTGTGTCGATCGGAAAGACATCGTGTTGATGCGCAATCTCCGTCCAACGACGATCAAGCTGCGCCACTTTAACCGGATTGACGGCCGCGACGTCCTCCAATTCGTTGCACGCTTTCGAGAGATCATAGAGTTCCCAGCCATCGTCCGCCTCGTGAAAGCGCCCCTTCGAAACCAGACGCCATCCATCAGCGTAGAGCGCGCGTGTGCCGTTCATTTCGAAATACTGCTCACGGCGCGTCTCCGGCGCGTCCCCGCGCACGAACGTGGCGCTGAAGTCGACACCCTGCAGCGCTTTGGCGGGCCGCCCCTTTCTCTCACGCAGCGGCCGCACGCCGGCGCAAGCAAGCAAGGTCGGCATGAGGTCGCATACGTGCGCATATTGCCTCCGCACTTCCCCGCGCGGCGCGAACCCGTTGGGCCAGCGCACCACCAGAGGATCAGCGACACCGCCGAGATGCGTGTCGTGTTTGTACAGTTTGAACGGCGTATTCGAGGCCATCGCCCATCCCATCGGATACATGGGATACGTGTCGGGCCCGCCGAGATCGTCGAACATCGCCAGCGCCTCGGGCAGCGTCACGCCGCCAACGCCCGAAGCAAAGAGATTCGGCGTGCCGATAACGCCTCCGTCCGGGGAGCCGCCATTGTCGGAGAGGAGAAGCACGAGCGTGTCGTCCCGAAGGCCGAGTTCGTCCACAGCCGTCAGGAGACGAGCAATATGCGCGTCGACGCCAGCGACGACTGCAGCGTAGATTTCCATATACCGACTAAAGAGCCGCCGCTGGTCGTCCGATAAGGTGTCCCACGGAAGCACGCCGCGATTTCGCGGCGGCAATTGCGTGCCTGGCGGCACAACGCCGAGTTCGATTTGCCGCGCCAGCCTTTGCTCGCGCAGGCGGTCCCAACCCATAGCGTAGCGCCCGCGTTGCGCGGCTATGTCGTCAGGCGGCGCGTGCAACGGCGAATGCGCCGCGCTGTAGGCAAGCGACAGGAAGAACGGACGCCCCTCAGCCTGCGCAGCGTGCTCGCGGAGATAGCGAATGGCGTTGTTCGTGAAGTCGTCGCTGGCGTAGTAGCGCTCGTCGTCAATCTCGACGCGTTGATTGCCGTCCCAGACATTGCCCGGTCGAAAATAATGTAGCGAGTGCCCCTGAAACCAGTGGGCTCGATGGTAGCCGCGCTGTAGCGGCCAATTTTCGAACGGCCCGACCGCCGTGGACGCCGCATCGGCGTTCACGTGCCACTTTCCCACGTGATAGCAGAGATAGCCGTTTGCGTTCAGCGTCTCGGGCAAAGTGACTGCATCCGCCGCCAGATCACCGCGATAGCCGGGATAACCCTCGTCGGCGAACGTCAGCCACCCCATTCCGGCGCTGTGCGGATTGAGCCCGGTCAACAGGCTCGCCCGCGTCGATGAACAGACAGCCGTGGTCCTGAAGTTCGTGTAGCGAAGACCGGCGGCGGCCAATCCATCGATAGCGGGCGTACTGATCTCGCCGCCATAACACCCAAGGTCGGCAAACCCAACGTCGTCGAGGACAATCACGATGATATTAGGCGCGCCGGCGCGTGCTTGGGGCTGCTGAGCGAAGTCAGGAGTAGACTGCGCAAAGGTTGGCGCGATGCGTCCGTGGAATTGGCGGGCTTCGCTCGCTTGCGCGGTTGTGCTCGAAGCCGCTGCTCCGCCCAACGCGATGGCGCCCGCCAAAGCGGTTCGACGCGACACTTCCAACCCTTCGCCGCTCTTCGTCATGTCCTCGCCGTTCGCAAAAGGAAACCGCCGCCGCGCTTATGAAAGCACGGCGGCGGCGACATGATGTGTCAGTCCCTCTTATTGGCCGAAATTGTAGCGCAGGCGCACGCCGTACGTACGGGGTTCGGACGGGATCGCGGAATTGACCGTCGGCGTGATCTGCAGCAGCGCCGTCGTGTACGTGTTGTCGAACGCATTGTTCACGAAGAACAGCAGATCGACGTTCGACCCGAACACGTGGTTCCACTCGCCGTTCACGTTCACCAAATCATACGCCTCCTGCCAACTATAGGCGGCGTTGAACGTGTCGTTGGCGCTGTAACGATCCTGGTGGAAGTAGCTCACGCCGATATTGGCGTCGCCGACGCTCGCGGGCACCGGCAGATCGACGCGGGCGCTGGCGCTTTCGATGTTCTTCGGCGCACGCGCGAATGGCGCGTTCGAGAGCGAGTGGTCCGCCGGATTGAACGGATTTTGGAAGTCCGTGAACGAGGCGTCGGTGTACGCCCAGAACCCGGAGAACTCGAACCAGGAGGTCGGCCGGAACAGCCACTCCAGTTCAGCGCCCTTGATTTTCGCGCCGCCGGCGTTGGCCGTCACGGTGGTGACAGGCAACGTCGTCGGGTCGGTGAGCAGACGTTGAATGTCGGTATAGTCTTCGTAGAAGACCGCGAGGTTGGTGCGCAGGAAGGTATTGGCGGGATGCCAATCCGCCTTCATGCCGAGTTCGATGTCGTTCACCGTTTCAGGCAAGAAGTTGCGGCTCAAGCCGACCTGCGTGGACGCGCGCGCGCCGAAGCCGCCGGTGCGATAGCCGTGACGATGTGCGAGGTAGAACAGCACGTCGTCGTTCGCCTGATACTGCAAGCTGATGTTGTAGGTGGGCTCGTCGAAGTCCTTGCTAAGCGGCAGAGCGCAGCCAGCGAGGCCCGGATTCACTTCCGGCGTCGCCGGATTGTTGTCCGTGTCGAGCGTGAAGCGGCAAGCGGTGGCGGTGCGGTTCTTGATCACCGCCTCGCGTTGGTCCCAGTTTTGCCGCACGCCGACCGTCGCGCTCAAACCCTGGATCAGACTGTCGAGCTTGAAGTCCGCCTGCGCGAACACGGCGTAGCTCGTATTTCTGGCCGTGCTCCACGTGTTGGAATAGCAGCTGTATTGATTGAGATTCTGATAGGTGAGGTTTTCCGATCCGCCGCAACCGGCGAAGGCGCCGGCGCTCAGGCCTTGGTCGTCGCCGGATTCCTTGAAGTAATAGGCGCCGGCGATCCAGTCGCCCCAGCTCTGCTCGCCCAACAACTGCAGTTCTTCCGAGAACTGATTCTGCGAGGTGATGCGCTGAATGGGCAGGATGAAGTTGCCGCTGCCGTCGGTGTCTTCCAGCGTGTTGTTCTGCAGCTCGCGATAGGCCGCGATGTTGCGCAGCGTCAGGTGGTCGCTGAGATTGAGCGTGGTGCGATCGGTAATCGAGAAGATGTCCACGTCGCTGTGCTGCGGAATGCCGCTTGCCGTATGATAATGGTCGCGCAGCGCTTGCGCAGCGCCCCCGCTCGAGCCCGGCAAAGCGATCGAGCCCGTGCCGCCATTATCGGACGTCGCGGAATCGACGATGAGCACAGAGCTGAACGTGTTGGTCGGATGGAAGTCCGCCGTAACGCGCAAGGCGCCTTCATCGATCGTGTTGATCTTATTGCCGTTGACGACATCCGTGATGTAGCCGTCGCTATCGCGCTTCATGCCTGCGACGCGCACGCTCAAGGCGTCGCCCATGGGAATGTTGATCGCGGCTTCTGTGTTCGTCGAGCCGAAATTCGCCACGGTTTCCGAGACGTATCCTTCGAAGCGTTGGGTCGGCATCTGCGTCGTCACGACCACCGCGCCCCCCGGCGTGTTGCGGCCGAACAGCGTGCCTTGAGGTCCGCGCAGAACCTGAACGCTGGCGACGTCGAAGAAGCCGATATTGCCGCCGATCGGACGCGGAATGACAACATCGTTGATATAGAGCGAGACCGATGGGTCGGAGAGGTGCGTCAGATCCTGCTGGCTCAAACCGCGGATCGCGAACACCGGCGTGCTCCCGCCTGAGCCCTGGCCGGGGCTGATGACCAGGTTGGGCACCGTGCCTTGCAGCGAGTTGATGTCCGTCACATTGGCCCGCGCCAATTGATCGGTATTCAGCGCCGACACGGCGAGGGGAACGTCCTGTTGCGATTCCTCGCGCCGGCGCGCCGTGACGATGACTTCGTCGCTGTTTGCCGCGGTCTGAGCTTCAGCCACAGCCGGCACCGCCAAGGACAGCACCGTCGACGCCCAAAGCAGCGCCCGCTTTGCACCCATTTTCATGTCTACTTCCTTCCCCTATCCCCGTCCGACCTCAATTTCCGAACGGCGTGCGTAATTTCGCGCCTGAGGGCAGACGCTCTTCTTTACCGGGGAAGTTTTCAATATGCCGAACGGCAGTATCGCGGGCGCGATGCATCGTCATCGCCGGTGCGATGGATGCCTTGATCGCCTTGGCCTTTCCGCCCGACGCTTGGACAAGTGGTCGTCATCTCATGGGAAGGATAGCGAGCTTGGAGCGCCGGTATTTTGATCCAATCGAGGTCGCGCCGCGCGATGAGATCGAAAGGCGTCAACTTCAGCGCCTTATTGAGCAGGCGCAGCATGTCTATAGCCGGTCCGCCCTGATCCGCTCCGAATGGGACCGGGTCGGACTGAAGCCTGCGGACATCCGCTCGGTCAGCGACTTCACGCGGAACGCCCCCTTCATTGAGAAAGCGACAATTCAACGGTTTCGCAGTGAAACCGGCGACCCGATGGGCGGCGTGCTCGCTGGCGACCCGTCGGAAGTAACGCTTTACGGCACCAGTTCGGGCACGACCGGCGACCCCACCTTGTTCGCGGAAAGTTGGACAGCGCGCGGCGAAATGGTGTTTACGCCGCGCGAGATCTGGGACACCGGCCTGCGTCCCGGCGATTATCTCATCGACGTCCAGATGGTGATCCGCTCGATCGGGCGTCTCTATTTCCAAGATATGGGGGCGACCCCGATCTTCTTTCACCACGACGCCAGCGACGTGGCGCGCATGGTCAGGGCCTGCTTGAAGTACCGCCCGACCTGGATGTTCCACATCAGCTCTCCGCTGATCTACGCACTCGAACGGCTAGAGGCGGAAAAGAAAATCGATCTGCGCGACGTCTTCTCTTCGTTCAGAGGCGTGATCTATGGCGGCGAGCCGATGGGACGCCATAACAGCGATCTGCTGGAGCGCTGGGGCGTGCCGGTGTTCCAGTTCACCAGTCTCGGCGATTGCGGCACGGCCTGGGAATGTCAGGCGCGCGACGGATTTCACGCCTGGGAAGATCTCGTGCTCTTCGAGGTCGTGGACCCCGTCACCGGCGAAATGGTCCCATCGGGCGGACGCGGCGAAATGGTGTGCACCGCTCTCGTTGACAAAGTCGATCCCCTGATCCGCTTTCGCTCAGGCGATTTGGTGCGTTGGACGAACGAGCGGTGCGCGTGCGGCCGCACGCATGCACGCTATTGGCCGCTTGGACGCGCCGGCGATGAGACCCTTGTCAATGGCCGCAGCGTCATGCCGACCGACATCTGGAACGCCGTCGAAAGCGTGCCCGAAACCGCCTCCGGCCTATTCCAAATCATCCGGCCGCAGCGCGAAGTCCCCGAACTGAAGCTGCGCGTCGGCTATGACGGAAGTCCCGATCTTGGCGACCTGGCGCGGCGCGTTGCGCTCGCCGTGGAAAAGGCCACTGGCCTGCGTCCCAATGTCGAACTCATGCCCAACGCTGAGATCGTCAAATTCGGCCCTCCGCACAAAATCCCGCGGACTGCTAAGCAATGACCACATCCCCACACTACGGATTGATCGGCGGCGCGCCCAGCGACGCCTCTCCCGAGACGCTCGCCTTGCTTGCAGGGTACAACAAGGGCCAACGCAAGAACCCAGCTGTTCCGAATGCGTCCGACATTTGGGCGGTTGGCTGCGCGGAGACGGCGGAAGGGCCGACCGACTATCCGATCTCGTGGAGCGACATCGCCAACGACGAGGCGTGGGCCAACGAGATGATGGATCTCGCGGGCGTCGGCCGCGGCGACCTTGCGTTCTTTTCCTATATCTATTCGCGCTCCGGACACACTTGGCCGTGGCTCCGCGCAGGCTTCGAGCGCGGAGCGAAGCTGGCGACTGGCATGCCGACGCAATGGGACGCGTACCGTCTTGAGATGTACTGCCGCCTGTTTCCGATGAAGTTCGCGTTCGGGATTACGCCCGAAGCGCTCGACGGCCTCGAAGGCGGCGGACACAAACTGGCGACCGTTTTCGGCAAAGTGCAGCGCCTCGTCGCACTCGGGACGGCATGGTCCCGATTGCGCGACGCAGGGCTGGCGCCATGGCGCCTGCACTGGCTTGGGCCGATTATCGCTGTCGATCCGGCTGATGGCGGCGGCGCCCGTTTTGATCATCGGCAATGGTCGTTCGAATCCGACGGCGGGCGCCTCCGCATTTCCAATAGGCTGCCGCGCCAAGCCGTCTTCCAACGCACGCCGCTCGACGCGCGCGGCCACGTCGAAACGATCGCCGGCGAACCGCGCCTGTTCCTGGAAATCTAGAATGGCCCAAGCCGGAGCCGCCGCGTTCGAGCCCGCGCAATTTGCGGCCTGGGCCGATGTTCATCTGCCGGCGTTCGGCGCTGGCCCTGTGAAGCACAAAGTGCTCGCTGGCGGCGCCAGCAATATCGTGCTGCAGATTTGGCGCGACAGCGGGCCGCTCGTGCTGCGCCGCCCGCCGAAGACCCCCAGGCCCGACAGCACCAAGATCATCGCGCGCGAAGCGCAGGTGCTTGCGGCCCTCAAGAACACGGATGTGCCGCATCCGCGGTTCCGCTTCTATTGCGAAGACGCGTCTGTGATCGGGGCGCCGTTCTATGTCATGGACATGGTGGACGGATTCCTGGGCTATCCGCTCGAGAATTTGCCAGCGCCCTACGACCAACCGGGCGCAGCGCGACAAAGTCTCGCCTTCGCCTTGGTGGACGGCATCGCCCGGCTCGCGAATGTGGACTACAAGGCCGTCGGGCTCGACGGCTTCGGCAAGCCAGAGGGCTTTCTCGAGCGCCAGGCTTCGCGCTGGATGTCTCAGCTCGCTTCCTACAAGGAGAGCGAAGGCTACGAGCAGCGCGACATTCCCGGACTCGCTTACGTCGCCGATTGGCTGAAGGCCAACACGCCGCCGATGTCAAAAGCCGGCGTCATCCACGGCGATTACAGCCTTGCGAACGCCATGTTCCATCACGGCGCGCCGGCGCGGCTTGCGGCGATGATCGATTGGGAGTTGGCGACAATCGGCGATCCGCTCTTGGATCTCGGCTGGGTGCTTTACGCCTATCGTGGCCGCAATGAACGCACGCCGCCAGCGGGCTATTTCGACGCCAGCGATTTTCCTTACCGCGAGGAACTCGCCGCTTATTACGCCGAGCGGACAGGACGATCGATCGAACATCTCACCTATTACATGGTGCTCGCGCAGTTCAAATTGGGCGTGATCATGGAACGCCAATACGCGCGCATCCTGAATGGTCGTCAAACCGTGGATGTCGCCGGCGACGCGGGCGCCTTCGTGGTGCGGCTGATCGGCAAAGCCTACGCCATGGCGCGCGGCGAGGCTTGAGGGTGATGATATGATCGATTTTTCCTTAGATCCGGAATTTCAGGCTAAAGTGGATTGGGCGCGCGCCTTCGTGCACAAAAAGGTCGAGCCGCTCGATCATCTTTGGCCCGATCCGACCGCGCCCTATGACCGCTCGCTGAAGAAGGCGCGCGCCATCCTCAAGCCGCTGCAGGACGAAGTGCGCCGACAAGGGCTATGGGCGTGCCACCTCGATCACGAACTCGGCGGGCCAGGCTATGGCCAAGTCAAGCTCGTTTACATCAACGAGATTCTCGGACGCACGAATTGGGGGCCGGTCGTGTTCGGCTGTCAGGGACCGGATAGCGGCAATTCCGAAATTCTCGCCCGTTTTGGCAGTGAAGAGCAAAAGCGGAAATATCTGAAGCCGCTGCTCGCGGGTGAGCAATATTCCTGCTTTTCGATGACGGAGCCCGAAGGCGGCGCCGACCCCACGCTCTTCACCTGCCGTGCAACCCAAGACGGCGACGATTGGATTATCGACGGCGAGAAGTGGTACTCGTCGCACGCCAATTTCTGCGACTTCCTGATCGTCATGGCGGTCTCCGATCCGCAGGCGCCGCCTTACGAGCGCGCCAGCATGTTCATCGTGCCGGCCACAACGCCGGGAATCGAGTTCGTGCGCGAAACCGGCGTGTTCACCGAGACCCCCGACGCCAAGGGCGGTCACCCATACCTGCGCTACAATAAGGTGCGGGTGCCGAATTCGGCGATGCTCGGCCCGCGAGGCAAGGGCTTCATGGTTGCGCAATCGCGTCTTGGCGGAGGACGCATTCACCACGCCATGCGCACCATCGGCCTCGTGCAGAAATGCCTCGACATGATGGGCGAGCGCTCTCAGAGCCGGGTTCTGCGCCAAGGTCCGCTCTCGAAGATCCAAGGCGTGCAATACGACATCGCCGACACCTGGATCGCGCTGCAGCAATTCCGTCTGCACGTGCTTTACGTGTCGTGGCTTGTCGACCAGGGTCGCGAAGATGAATTGCGCTTGGCCATCTCAGGCTTGAAGGTGGCGACCGCCAATATCGCCAAGGACGTGGTTTGGCGGGCGATGCATCTGCACGGATCGCTCGGCGTTTCAAACGAGATGCCGTTCGCTCATATGCTCATGACGGCGGCCATGCTTGGCCTTGCGGACGGCCCCACGGAAGTGCACCGCTCCGTTGTCGGGCGGCTGGTGGCGCGGCAATACAAGGCCGCGGAAGGCCCTAATCCGACGGAACATCTCCCGACGCGCCGCGCGCAGGCGTTGAAGCGCCACCCCGACGCACTGGATTAGCGGCATGAGCTACGCGATCGATCTCAGCGGGAAAGTCGCGCTCGTCACTGGCGGAAGCCGTGGATTGGGCCGTGCGATTGCGCTTGGTCTCGCCAGCGCGGGCGCAAACGTTATCGTCTCCAGTCGCAAGCTCGACGCCTGCAAGGACGTCGCGCGCGAGATCGAGGCGCTCGGCCGGCGCGCCGCGCCGATCGCCGCCCATGTCGGGCGATGGGACGACATCACGAGGCTTGTTGAAGAATCGTACGCCGCCTTCGGACGCATCGACGTGCTCGTCAACAATGCCGGCATGTCGCCGCTCGCGCCGTCGAGCCTGGAGACGAGCGAAGACCTGTTCGACAAGATTGTCGGCGTGAATTTCAAAGGCCCATTCCGCCTGACGGCGCTGGTGGGATCGCGTATGGCCGCGGGCGACGGCGGCAGTATCATCAATGTGAGCAGCATCGGCGCGCTGAAGCCCAATCCCAGCGTCACCCCCTATTCCGGCGCAAAGGCCGCGCTCAACGCCATATCGCTAGCCTTCGCGCAAGAATATGCGCCGAAGGTTCGGGTCAATGTGATCTCGCCAGGCGGTTTTCTCACCGATGTCGCCAAGGAATGGGCGACGCCCGAAGAAGCGCGCGCCGTCACCGCCCTGGAGCGTTGGGGCGACGCGGAGGAGATCGTCGGCGCCGCGCTCTATCTCGCCAGCGACGCTTCGTCTTACACGACGGGCGCCAATCTTCGCATCGACGGCGGCGCGTTTTGGGACAGAAAGCCGAACGGCTGAGCCTTGGCCGACGCTCTTCCTCGCGCGCCCGCGTCCCCAGCCGGTCCGTCGCCGCGGCGTGGCGCACGATCCATTCGCCGGACATCCACGATCGACACAACGTGGCCGGAGGGGCTTGGAAAGCCCATGCGCATGCAAGGGGCGGTTCGCGATGCCTACACATCGATGACGAGCGCGACGCCTCAAACGATCGCCGAAGATTGGAGCGACGCGTTGGTTTCGTTCCAACGCGAAATCGTCGCCATAGACGTGAGCCGTGAAAAGACCGCCGCACGGCACCTCGTCGGCGTGCGCGCGGGCAGCCGTATGCGCGCAGCGATCGAACGCGCCATGCCAGCCGAACACGCGGAGACGACAGGGCTTCATCTGCTGCTCGACGATCATGCCGGCGCGAGCTTGGTCGCGACATGGGCCTGGTCACGGGGAGGCGGCGACTGGATCAAGCACATCGCCGAGCATGGCCCCACGCCGGCGGGACGCCACGGACGTTTCCAAGGAATTTGTTCGGGCTTCCGTCCCGGTTCGTCGGCGCTGACCCCGGACGGCGCGCCGGTGTCGCTGCAGAGCAGCGCAATCGTGCCGCCGCTGCCTCACCAAGATGATCCGGACGGATGGCACGAAATCCGCGCACAATCTGGCGTGGCTTCACGACGCGCGCGGCGAACGGATGTCTGGATCGACGGCGACGTCCAGATCGACATCCATTTCCAGGACAGCGCGACATCGACAAATTCCCCGGATCGCGTCGCAGTGCATGAATATCGTGTTCGCGCCACAGCTTCTGCCGATGGCTTCGAGCTGCGCTGGATCGAAGCCACACCGCACGTTCTCCCCTTTGCCGAATGTCCGGGCGCAGCATCCAACGTCACCCGCCTGATCGGCGCGCCCTTAGCCACATTCCGCACGGCGGCGATCGAGCGCCTTCCCGGCGTCCTTGGGTGCACGCACCTGAATGACGTGCTGCGATCGATGGCCGACGTCCCCGCGCTCGTCAGCCAGCTGCGGCGATGCATGCGAGAAACCGAGGAGACTGTGTCATGAGGCTTGCCGGAAAAGTCGCAGCGATCACCGGCGGCGCGGGCGGCATTGGCCTCGCCATTGCACAGCGCTACGCCGCCGAGGGCGCCCATGTTGTGATCCTCGATCTTCTTGCGGAAAACGGCGAGCGCGAAGCGAGCCTGTTGCGGGACGGCGGTCACAAAGCAACCTTCCTGCGCCTCGACGCCGGAGACGAGAGCAACGTCGGCGATGTCGTCGCGGAGATCGAGCGTTCGATCGGCGTGATCGACATTCTCGTCTGCTCCGCTGGGATCTCGGGGGCGCCAGGCCCCTTCTATGCAACTGACGCCAGCGTCTTCGAAAAAACGCTGCGGGTGAACCTCATCGGTCCGTTTCTGATCGGCAAGGCGGTCGCAGCACGCATGGTGGCGGCGAAGCGAACGGGCGCGATCATTAATGTGTCTTCCGTCGGCGGCCAGCTGGGCGTCGCCGAGTCATGGCCTTACTGCACAAGCAAGGCTGGGCTCGACATGCTCACCAAAACGATGGCGCTCGCACTCGCGCCGCACGGCGTGCGCGTCAACGCCATTGGTCCTGGCCCCACGGACTCGCCAATGACCGCGCATTTGCCGGAAGCCGCCCGCGAGATGATGATCTCGCGCACGCCGCTCGGCCGCTTCGGCAAGGCGGAGGAAATGGCGGGCGTCGCCCTGTTCCTGGCCACGGAAGATTCAGGCTACGTCACCGGGCAAACGATCTACGCCGATGGCGGACGCCTGGCGCTCAACTACGTGATGCCAAAGCGCTAGACGGCGGTCGCGCCGCCGTCGACGCACCAAGTCTGCCCTGTGACGTAAGACGCACGCGGCGACAGCAAGAACGCCGCAACTTCTCCGACCTCGGCCCACTCACCCGGCCGCTGCAGCGGCATTTTCAGCGCGCCTTTTTCAAAGACCCGCCCCGGCTTGACGCCGATGAGGCCAGGACTGATTGCATTCACGCGGATGTTCTTCGGCGCTCCCTCGGCTGCGGCCGTCCGCGTCAGCCCCAAGATACCGGCCTTCATGGCGCTATAGGGAGCGATGGTGGGGACGGCGCGCAGCGCTGAATTGGAACTCACGTTGACGATCGAACCGCCGCCTGCGCGCTCCATGGCGGGCAGCTGATGCTTCATGCAGAGGAACACGCTCAGGAGATCGATCTCGTACACGCGTCGCCACTCCTCCTCCGTATGCTCCACCAACGGCTTGAGCGGCGGACCGGCGCCAGCATTGTTAAAGGCGCAGTCGATCCGACCGAACGCCGCCAACCCCGCGGCGATCAGCGCGGAGACCTCCGCTTCCTTCGACACGTCGCAATGACGATAGATCGCCTCGCCACCCATCTCGCGCACGGCCCGGGCGGCGGCCTCGCCGTCCTTGTCGTTCACGTCCGCCAGCACGAGCTTTGCGCCTTCGCGCGCGAAGACGTCCACGGCGCCGCGTCCGATGCCGGACGCCGCGCCGGTGATGATGGTGACGCGATTGTCGAGTTCGCGCTGCATGGCTTCTCCTTCGGGCGCATTGTTCGTCCGCGGCGCAGCTCGCGCAAGCGACGGCCTCGGACGCTGGACGCGCATCCGTCCCGGAAGAGGAAACATCGCCGCTGCGATGAACATCTTGCGGACAAGCCCATGCGCGCGGGAAAGGTCATATTGCGAAAGGCTGATCGCGGACAGCTGGCATATTGCACTGCAACAAGGAGAAGCGCGTGACGGAGCGCCCCGACGGGAGAACTTCTGGCTATCGCTGGTACGTCCTCGCCATCCTCGTTTGCGTTTACATGACGCACCATCTCGATCGCGTCGTGTTCTCGCTGCTGCAGGAGCCGATCAAGAAGGAATTCCATCTCAGCGACAGCGAACTCGCGCTCGTGTCCGGAACAGTATTCGCCATCGCCTTCGGCATCGCCGGACTGCCAGTCGGCCATCTCGCCGACCGCACGCGTCGAATCCCGCTGCTCTCCTTCATCATCGCGGTCTGGAGCGGGCTGACCGCGATGGCCTCGTTCTCCACATCGCTGCTTCAGCTTCTTCTCGTCCGCGTCGGCATCGGCGTCGCGGAATCAGGCAGCACGCCGACCAATCTGTCGCTCATCAGCGATTACTTCCAGACCAAGCGCTCCACCGCCATCGGCATTTATCTGATGGGATCGCAAATCGGCACGCTTGTCGGGTTCGCGGTCACTGGCATTGTTGCGGCGCATTACGGATGGCGCGCAGGCTTGCTGACTGCGGGATTGCCCGGCTTCTTCCTGATCCTTCTGTTGCTTCTCACGGTGCGCGAACCGCCGCGGCAAGCGGCGTACGTGAAGGCTTCGTTGGTGCAAGGCGTCAAGCAGATCGGCGCCAACCCCGTGCTCGTGCATCTGATCGCCGCGACGACGATCGTCAATGTCGTTGCACCCGGCATATCCCTGTGGCTGCCTTCGCTCTTGATGCGCAGCGGCGGCGCCGACATCGGTTGGACCGGCATGGCCATAGGCTTCGTCACCGCGCCGGTCGGCATCGTCGGCACGCTGCTGGCCGGAATTGTCGCTGAGAAAATGGGCGCTCGCCGCCCGGCCGGCCTGATTCGGCTCATGGCGATGCTCGCCTTCCTCTACATCCCCGCGATCCTGCTTGCGGTGAGCAGCGGGCCCTACATCATGCTTTTGGGCTTCTGCATCCATCTCTTCTGCCACATGTGCGTCAGCACGCCCGGCTATGCGCTTTCCATGAACATGAGCCCGCCGCATCTGCGCGGCACCACGGGCGCCGTTTTGCAGGTGCTTTCGAACCTGCTCGGTTTCGGCGTCGGGCCAATGGTCGGCGGTGTTCTGAGCGATTTGCTCCGCCCTCAATTCGGCGCGGATTCCTTGCGCTACGCTCTGGGCATCTTCGTATTCCTGAGCCTCTGGGCCGTTTGGCATCTGCTGCGCGCTGCGAAGCTGCTTTCGCGCGGCGCCGATCTTTCCGCGCAGGCCGCGCCGGTCTAGAGGCCCGCCGCTTGCCTCAGTCCCCGCACCTGGGTATGGCGGTCGCTGATGGTCAACAACGGCGAACGCTCTGACAAGGAAGAAGGCGCCGGACCGCGCGCCATGTCGCGCGTACTCAAGCTTCTCAGCGTGCTGGCGACGGCCCCGGAAGGCTTGTCGCTGACGGATCTCGCTTCCGCGCTCAATACGGCAAAGAGCACATTGCTCGCCACGCTGAAACCCCTGGCGGCGGACGACTTCCTCGTCGCCGAAGGCAATCTCTACCGGCTGGGGCCGCGCGCCTTTCGGCTTGCTGCGCAAATCAGCTCGGCATGGTCATTGCCGCGCACGCTGCGGGGCTATCTGCGCACGCTAGCGGAGCGCAGCGGCGAGAGCGTGGGGCTCGCCGTTTTGGACGCCGACATGCGCCGTTCCGTCTACGTAGACGTTATCGAGAGCGCGCGCCCGGTGCGCTACGCACTGAAAATCGGCATGAGCGGTCCGCTACATTCGACGGCGGCGGGGCGCGTTCTGCTCGCGCATCAATCGCCCGAATATCAGGCGTCGTTTCTGAAGTCGGCGAAGCTCGCCGCTTTCACCTCGCGAACAACGACCGACGCGAAGAAGCTCGCGGCGCAGCTCGAGGAGGTCCGGCGTGACGGCTATTGGCTGAGCATCGGTGAGTCGATCGAAGATTCCGCCGCGATCGCCGCGCCGGTGTTTGGCCCGAACGGAGAGATTCTCGCAGCGCTCACGATCGGCGCGCCATCTGACCGCATGCAGACGAACGTCGATGCCTTGCGCGCTGCGGTCACCGAAGTGGCGGCGCACGCATCCGGCTGCGCGGAATCCTAGAACTTAGGAAACGAGGCCCAGCTCACGCAGGCGTCGGAAGATTTCGCTTTTTTGCTTGGCGTCGCCCGTCTCTGAGATATCACGCGGCGTCTTGTAGCCAGCTTCGTCGCAGACTGATTCGAGGCGATCAAACAGCGCCTCGCTTGTGAATTCGGCTTTGGGCAGCGTTACGCCTTTCGTCTCACCGATGAACACGCGGCCCATATGGGCGCCGCCAGCAACAAACATCTCGCCGCTGAACGGGCACGCATCGTGCACAAGCAGCGCCGCAACGGGCGCGACCAGCTCCGGCGGTTGCAGTTCGCGAAGCATGGCGAGCACGCGCTCGTCCTTCACGGTTTCCTCGGTCAAGCGCGTGACGGCGGCTGGTGCGATCGCGTTCACCTTCACACCCGCCGGCGCCCCCTCGTGCGCCAGCGTTCGAACCAGACCGACGAGCGCGGCTTTGGCGACCGCATATTCGGCCAGTTGCGGCATTCCGTAGAGGCCAGCCTGGGACGTGGTGATCAATATGCGCCCGCGCGCGTGCGCGGAAAGATGCGGCCAAGCGGCCTGCAGCAACATCCATGCGCCCAGCACGTTGACATCCAGCATTGCGCGCAAATCAGCTACTGTGAGCGCCGTGAAAGGCTTGCGCTTGCTGTTGATGGATGCGTTGCAGATCAGGGCGTCAATGGCGCCGAAGGCGTTTGTCGCCCGAAGGATGAGGTCTGCGCACGCAGCTTGGTCCGTGACGTCGGCGACGACTGGAATCGCCGCGCCACCCGACGAAGCGATCTCATCGACGACAGAGCACGCAGGTCCCTCGGAGACGTCATTTACGACGACGCGGGCCCCGCGCCGCGAGAGCTCAAGCGCGTAGGCGCGGCCGATGCCGCGACCCGCGCCCGTGATCACCACGCTTCTCTCCGCGAACGATAGGGGCGTCGGGGCCCTCACCGGTTACACAACCAAGTCCGCGATCGCGCTGCGCTGCGCCTCGGAGAGCGAAACCGGGCGCCGCGTGGCGCGATCGACATAGACGTGCACGAAATAGCCAACCGCCGCCGGCGCCTCCTGTCCCTCCAGGAACAGACCCACCTCGAAGCGCAAGCTCTTGTCGCCCATACGGCCGATGCGGACGCGCGCGTCGACGGTTTGCGGAAACTCCACCGGCTGCAGGAACTCGCACTTGCTTTCAACGCAGAGCCCGATCGACGGTGAATCCGGCAACCAGATGATCCGGCGCTCGAACAGCATCTTCGTGACCGCCGTGTCGAACCAGCTGTAGTAGATGACATTGTTGACGTGGCCGTAGGGATCGCCGTCGCCCCATCGCGTCGGGATGTCGACACGCCAGCGGTAATTTTCGCGCCGCTCGTCCTTCGCGTTCATGCTTTCTCCAGCACATGCACGGCGGACGCCGTCCCCAATCCCACCACGTGGGTGAGTCCGATCTTGGCGCCCTGAACCTGCCGGGCGCCGGCCTCTTGGCGCAAATGCAGCGACACCTCGTACATGTTGGCGATTCCGGTTGCGCCGAGCGGATGGCCTTTGGAAAGAAGGCCGCCTGACACATTGACCGGTATCTTGCCGCCGAGCGCAGTCGCGCCCTCATCGATGAAAGGCCCGGCCATCCCTTCCGCGCAAAGTCCTAGATTTTCGTAGTGGAGCAGTTCGGCCGTCGCGAAGCAATCGTGCAGCTCGACGAGGTTGACATCCTTTGGACCCAGCCCCGCTTGCTCATACGCGGATTTCGCCGCCATGCGCGTGACGGAATTCACGTCCGGCATCATCGGGTTCGTCGGGTTCCACGGGTCCGACTGCAGCGCCGAGGCGCGCACACGGATGGCGCGCGACAGACCCAACTCACGCGCCTTCTTCTCGGAGACGAGTACGGCAGCGGCCGCGCCATCGACATTTACGGAGCACATGAGCTTGGTGTTGGGATAGGCGATCATCTCCGCGCCCATCACCTGCTCAAGCGGCGTTTCCATCTGATAGAACGACTTCGGGTTCATCGTGGAGTGGTGGTGGTTCTTCACCGACACTTTCGCGAACTGCTCGAATGTCGTCCCGTACTTGGCGGCATGTTGCGTCCCGGATTCCGCGAAGACCGCCGGCATGGACGCCGAGCCGAAGAGACCCTCAAGCGGAATGCCGGTTTCCCCGCCGCCGCCCAGCATGCCGCGCGGCGTCTTTTCGACGCCAACCGCGAGCGCGACGTCATAGGCGCCGGACTTGACGGCGAGCCAAGCCTCGCGAAAGGCCGAGGCGCCGCTCGCGCACGCATTGACGACGTTGGTGACGGGCACGCCGGTCTGGCCGATCTCGCGCATGATCGCCTGGCCCGACATCTCGTAGGCGCCGAACACAGTGCCGCAATACATGATCTGCACGTCGAGCGGGCTCAAGCCGCAATCGTCGAGCGCCATCAGCGCGGCTTCGCCGCCAAGCTGCGCGAACGTCCGATCGGGATAGCGGCCGAAGGGCGTCATATCGATGCCGAGAATGTAAACGTCCGACATGGTTCAATTCACCGCGGGTTGGAATTCGTAACCGACATAAGCGCGCCCTTCCTTGTCCTTGCGGCCGAGCGCGTCATTGAACCGGAGGCGAACCTTCATGTTCGGCGCGAAGCCTTCCGGCTCGAAGCCTGCGCCAACCAGGTTCGCCTTCAGCGCCAGCCCATCATCCAATTCGACCATGGCAGAGACGAAAGGCGTTTGAATCCCCGGGTACGACCGCTTGACGATCGAATAGGCGATGAGCCGGCCCGTCTCCTTCGCGCGAATCGCGTCGAAGCCCTTTCGCGATGCGCATGCTGGGCAAGCGAGATGGGGTTCGGCGAGCATCGCCCCACAGGCGCGGCAGCGCTGCGCCTCGATATACGGCTTTCCGTCCGCGTCGAACTTGATGTGAGATTTTGCGGCCTGCGGCGTTTCCATGCGATGAGAGCCCTATGCGCCTGTGAAGATCGGTGCGCGCTTCGCCATGAAGGCGTCCACCGCCGCCTTGTGGTCGGCAGTTTCATGCGCAAGCGCCTGAAAGGCGGCTGAGAGTTCGAGAATGTCTGCAAGGCGTGCGTGCTGCGCCTCGCGCAGCAGCCGCTTCGAGAGCCGAACACTGCGCGGAGGATTGACGGCAATGCGCTGCGCGAGCGCCTTCGCCTCGCGCATGACCTCTTCCGGAGCGACAATCCTGTTCACCAATCCGATCGCCAGGGCTTCTTCGGCGGTGATCGTGTCCCCGGTCAGAATTAGTTCAGCGGCGCGCGCATAGCCGAGCACGCGTTGCAGGACCCATGCACCGCCATCTCCGGGAGTGATCCCCATCTTAATGAAGCTCGCAGCAAACTTCGCGTCCTTGGAAGCCACGCGAAGATCGCACAGCGCCGCGAGATCGAGCCCCAGGCCGATGGCGTGACCATTGATCGCCGCGACCGTGGCGATCTCCAGGTCGGCGAGAGCCCGCGGGATTTGCTGCACGCCTCGACGATAGTTGGCGCGCGTATCGTCAGGCGTGGCGAGCGGCCCAATGCCGTTGCGGTCGCGCATGCCTTGGATGTTTCCACCAGCCGAAAAGGCGGACCCCGCACCGGTGAGAATCAGCACGCTGACATCCGGATCGGCGTCGGCCTCCCGCAGCGCAGCGATGAGTTCAGCGCAATCGGCGTGCTCGCCGATCGCATTGCGCGCGGCAGGACGGTTGAACGTGACGGTCGCAATGCGCCCGGTCTTTTCCGTCAGCACGAATGGTTCGGACATCCCCAATATTCCGGCGGCCTGCGCGAAGCGCGATGCGTCACATTTCAGCGCAGACCCGCAACGCCACCAACGCCAAGGCGGGACATATCGACCAGACGATACCACCCGCTGGAAAACCGCCATGCGCTTGCGGCGACCCTCGCTTTCCAGACATGCAAGAGGTTCAAGTGTGTGGATGAGGCGGCGGAATGCCCTCTGAGGCGTTATCTGGAGTGCGGGTCCTGGATCTCAGCCGGGTGCTGGCCGCGCCGCTCGCCGCTCAGATGTTGGGCGATCTCGGCGCCGAGGTGATCAAGGTCGAGCGTCCGGGCTCGGGCGATGAAGCGCGCGACTATGGTCCGCCGTTCCTGAAGGATCGCGCGGGCGAGCCAACCCGTGACGCGGCGTTCTACCTGAGCGCCAACCGCAACAAGAAATCGATAACCGTTGATCTCGCCAGCGCGGAGGGTCAGTCGATCATCCGCGAACTGGCGAAGCGCTCCGACATCGTGATCGAGAACTTCAAGACCGGCACGTTGCGCAAGTACGGGCTCGACTATGAGAGTCTGAAAGCCGTCAATCCCCGTCTGATCTATTGCTCCGTGACCGGCTTTGGCCAAACCGGGCCTCTGGCCGAGAAGCCCGGTTATGACGGGGTGTTTCAGGCCATGAGCGGGCTCATGAGCGCAACCGGTCATCCTGACGGCGCGCCCGGCGCCGGGCCGTTGAAGATCGGCATCTCGATGGTGGACATTCTGACGAGCCACTACGCCGTCAGCGCCATTCTCGCCGCGCTCTATCATCGCGACGTGCACAAGGGTCCCGGCCAATATATCGACATGGCGCTTCTGGATTGCGGCATCGCTTCGCTTTCCCACTACGCCATGAACTACCTCGTCTCCGGCGTGTTGCCGCCGCGGCGCGGCAATGGCGGGTTCGGCGGCGTTCCTTCGCAATCGTTCCGCTGCGCCGACCGCGACATCTTCCTGGTGGCGGGCAATGACAGCCAGTTCAATCGCTATTGCGAGGCCCTTGAAAGGCCGGATTTGGCGAGCGACCCGCGCTTCTCGACGACCCGCGCAAGAATCGAAAACCGCGACGCCTTGCTGGCGATCCTCGAAGAAGAGATGCGGCGCCGACCCGCGGCGGAATGGCTTCAACGCCTGGACGACGCCGAAGTGCCGGCCAGCCTTGTGAACAATCTCGCCGACGCCCTCGAGCACCCCCAAGTGCGTCACCGGGAGATGCTGCAAAGCGTGCAACACCCGCTTGCCGGCGAGATTCAGTTGCTGCGCAATCCCATCAAGCTGTCGGAAACGCCGATCGGGCCGTGCAGCGCCCCGCCCGTCGTCGGCCAGCACACCACCGAAATCTTGCGGTCGCTGGGATACGACGAAGCCAAAATTTCCGCGCTGCGCCAAGCGCGCGCGGTCTAACCAGAGCCGCCGAGCGGCCAGGAGCATCCTATGACCGACAAGATCATCACCAAAAAGGATGGGGCGGTTGGCCGGCTCATCTTCAACAATCCCGAGAAGCTCAACGCGATCTCTTTGGAGATGTGGGAGGGCCTCGGCAAAGCCGTCGCCATTTTCGAGGATGATCCGGAAGTCCGCGTCATCGTGGTTTCCGGCGCGGGCGGCAAGAGCTTCATCGCCGGCGCCGACGTTTCCAAGTACGGCGACGAGCGCATGGGCCGAGAGGCGCAGGAGCACTACGCACAGACCGGCGAGAAATCGCTGAAGGCGCTTTATAATTCAAAGAAAGTGACCGTCGCGGCGATTGACGGCTGGTGCATCGGCGGAGGCATTTCGGTCGCAGTGTGCTGCGATCTCCGCTACTGCTCGGACAAGTCGAAATTCGGCCAGCCGGCCATGCGCTACGGCATCGGCTATCGCTATTCGAGCCTCCGGCGGCTTGTCGACATCATCGGCGTCCCCGC
>DASZSK010000252.1:0-6808 GCA_035548735.1 Caulobacterales bacterium
GGCGTTATTGAGGCCGCCCTATGGTCCGAACTCAATTTCATCGCCGAACCCTGTTGCTTTCGCTGCGGCTTCCCATTGCCGGACGAGATCGGCGACGAGGAGGTTTGCGCCGCCTGCGCAGGCGCGCCTCCGGTGTTCGACCGCGCCCGGGCGGCCCTTGTCTATGACGACCACGCCCGCAAGCTGGTGCTCGATCTGAAGCGCGGCGGCCGGCGCGACGGCCTTGCGGTTTTCGCCAAATGGATGAGCGCGGCGGGCGCGCCGCTCCTGGCTGAGGCGGACGTGCTGGCGCCGGCGCCGATGCATTGGACGCGGCTTGCGCACCGCAGCTTCAACCAGGCGGCTTGGCTCGCCCAGGCGCTCTCCAGAGCGAGCGGCAAGCCCTGGCGGCCGGGGGCGCTCTCACGAGTGAAAAGGCGGCGGAGCCAGGAGGGATTATCGGCGTCGGAGCGGAAGCGGAACGTGGGCGGCGCGATCAAGGCGTCCGGCCGTTTCGAGGGGCAAACGGTGCTGGTCGTGGACGATGTGCTCACGACGGGAGCGACGCTGGAAGCCTGCGCCCGCGCTTTGCGCAAAGCAGGCGCTGCAAAGGTGCATGCAGTCACCCTGGCGCGCGTTGTTAGGCCGATTGATATTCTTATATGACAGGGTGAGTCGCATGCCTGTCACGATTTACACGCGGGCGTTTTGTCCGTTCTGTACGACTGCTATGAACCTCCTGACGCGCAAAGGCGCGAACGTGACCGTCATTGACGCGACTGGCGATCCCAAGAAGCGGGAAGAGATGATTAACCGTTCGGGCCGGTTCACCTTTCCTCAAATTTTCATCGGCGAGGCCCATGTCGGGGGCTGCGACGATCTCCACGCGCTCGAAAGAGGCGGCAAGCTCGATCCCTTGCTGCAAGGCGCCTGATGGCGCGCAAGCTGCGCGTCGCCGCCGTTCAGCTCCGCTGCGGCATCGAACCTGCGGCCAATCGTGCGCACGCTCTGCCGTTCATTCGCGAAGCCGTTTCGGCGGGCGCGCGGCTTGTCTGCACCCCCGAAAACACCCTCCGGCTCGACCGCAATCGTGAGCGCATGCTGGCGGCGGCCGGACCCGAGAAAGGCGACGCCGACCTGCTCGCTTGGGGCCGTCTGGCGCAGGAATTGGGCGTGTGGTTGTTGATGGGATCGGGCGCGATCGCCACCGGCGATGGAAAGGTCTTCAACCGTTCCTTCCTGTTCGACGACGCCGGCAAGATCGTCGCCCGCTACGACAAGATCCACCTGTTCGACGTCACGCTCGGCGGCGGCGAGGCGTACAAGGAATCCGCCACCGTTCAGGGTGGAGCGAAGGCCGTCACCGCCGAGGGGCCGATGAAGACCAGGATCGGCATGACGATCTGTTATGACGTGCGCTTCCCGGCGCTCTACGCAGAGCTGGCCAAGGCCGGCGCGGAGATCATCACCGTTCCCTCCGCCTTCACCGTGCCGACAGGCCTGGCGCACTGGGAGACGCTGCTGCGCGC
Source organism: Caulobacterales bacterium (assembly GCA_035548735.1). GTDB lineage: Bacteria > Pseudomonadota > Alphaproteobacteria > Caulobacterales > Aquidulcibacteraceae > Vitreimonas. Next base: position 1,509 of record DASZSK010000252.1, read on the forward strand.
TCGCGCCATCGAAACCGCCGCGTTTGTTGTCGCGCCGGCGCAAGGCGGGCGTCATGAGGATGGCCGTTCAACCTGGGGTCACTCGATGATCGTCGATCCTTGGGGGAAAGTGCTGGCCAAGCTTGACCATGACGAGCCTGGCTTCATTGTCGCCGACCTCGATCTCGACGCGGTCGGCGAGGCGCGCGCGAAAATTCCAGCTTGGGCGGGCGGGCCCAGTTTCGAAGGACCATGATCCGGTACGATCTCAAATGTTCGAACGGCGATGAATTCGAGGGCTGGTTTGGCTCGATCGCCGATTTCGACCAGCAGGCCGAGAAGGGCCTGATCCAATGCCCCGTATGCGGAGACCCGCACATCAGCAAAGCGCCGATGGCGCCGGCCGTGCACACGGCGCGCTCCAAGGCAGCGCGTGAAGAGCGCGCCGTCACCATGGCAATGGCCGCCAAGGTGCGTGAGCACATCAAGGAAAACTTCGACTATGTCGGCGACAGGTTCGCCGACGAGGCCCGCAAAATGCACGAAGGCGAAGCCAATGAGCGCGCCATCTGGGGCGAGGCGACGCCGGAGGAGGCGCGCGCACTGGCGGAGGAGGGCGTGCCAGTCGCGCCACTGCCGCCGGAGCTTTCCCCGCCGACCCCGAACAAGAAGCTGAACTAGGGCGTATCAGCGCGGCTTGAGGCCGATCAATGCGGCCGAGCGCGGCTTGCGGCCCGTGGGGGCATGGACCCGCGCCTCCTCAAATACGCCGAGCAGAACGCCCCGCGCTATACGAGCTATCCGACGGCGCCGCACTTCACGCCCGCGGTGAGCAGCGACACCTTCCGCGCATGGCTCGGTGAACTGGACATCGACGCAAAGCTCTCGCTTTACATCCATGCGCCTTATTGCAGGCAGATGTGCTGGTATTGCGGCTGCAACGCATACGCGGCGCTGCGCGATGAACCGATCGCGCTTTATGTCGAGGCGCTGCATCGTGAGATCGATGCGGTCGCGGATGCGTTGTCGGCGCGCGAGGTTGTCGAAATCCATTGGGGCGGCGGCACGCCGAACACGTTGAGCCCGGAGCGGTTCGCGGGCGTCGTCGCGCACCTGCGCGAGCGCTTGGACTTGTCCAATGTCAAACGGCACGCAGTCGAGATCGATCCGCGTCTGCTCACAAATGAACAAGCACGCGCAATGGCTGAGGCCGGCGTGAACCGTGTGTCGCTGGGCGTGCAAGACCTTGAACCTTCGGTGCAAGCCGCGATCGGCCGCGAGCAGCCGTTCGAACTTGTGCGAAGCGCGGTCGCATCGCTTCGCGCCGCGGGGATCGACGCGCTCAATTTCGATCTCATGTACGGCCTGCCACTGCAGACGCTCGATACCGTGCGTCGAACGGCGCAGCGCGCGGCCTCGTTGCGCCCGCAGCGCTTCAGCGTGTTTGGCTACGCGCATGTGCCCTGGTTCAAACCGCGCCAGCGCCTGATCGACGAAACTGCTCTGCCTGACGCCAACGCCCGCTACGACCTTGCACAGGCGATCGGCGAGACGCTGGCCGCCGAAGGTTATGTCGCGGTCGGCTACGATCACTACGCCTTGCCGGACGATCCGCTGGCGTCGTCGGCGTCGCTCACGCGCAATTTCCAGGGCTTCGTCGAGACCGCATGCGATGCGCTGGTCGGGCTCGGGCCGTCCGCCATCTCCACGCTGCCGCAAGGCTATGCGCAAAGCGAGCCGGAGGTTGGGGCGTGGCGCAAAGCTGTGGTGGAGAGGGGTCTGGCCATCAAACGTGGGCGAGAACTCAATAACGAGGATGTGTGGCGGCGTGAGTTGATCATGCGCCTACTCTGTCAGTTCGAAGTCGATCTCGCGGATTTCGGCGGGCTGTGTGCGTTTGTTGAAGAGTTGGAGCGACTGCGTCCGTTGGCGCTCGATGGGCTGGTGAAGATCGAGAATGGGCGTCTTCGCATCCCGGCGGAGGCGCGGCCGTTCGCGCGCCTGGTGGCGCAGGCGTTTGATGCCTACGCCAATGTCGGCGCGGCGCGGCACTCGCGCGCCGTCTGACGGGGCGCTATGCTGGACCCATGAGGCGCGCATTCCTGTCCGGCCTTTTGGCTATGTCCTTGTTCGCGTGCGCGACGCCGCAGGGCCAGAACACCTATTCCGGCACGCTGGATTGGAGCTTCGAAACCAGCGCCTTCCGCACGGATGACGGCCGCGGACCTTGGTGGCTGTCCGCAGAGGGCTCGGCTTGGGACGACGTGGTCGCGCCGATCCGTCATTCGGGCGGCGGTCCCTGGGGCCGCGTGCATCTCACTGTGCAAGGCGAACAGAGCGCGCCCGGTCATTATGGGCACATGGGCGCTTACGCGCGTCAGCTCCGCGTGACGCGTGTTCTGAACGCGCGGCTTATTTCGGCTTCGTCCCCGCCATCAGGTAGTTGACGTCGGTATCGCGCGATAGCGACCAGCCGGCCCCGATGGGATTGTAGCTAATCCCAATCGGCTCTTCCCAAACGATCTCGGGCGCTGCGGCGCGGATTTCCTCCGGGCGCACCAGCTTCTCGTACTCATGGGCGCCATCGGGCGCCCATTGCAGGATTTTCTCAGCGCCGACGATCGCCAGCGCGCGCGCCTTCGGCGTGCGGTTGATGGTGGAGAGGAGCAAAAGCCCGCCCGGCTTCACCAGCGCGGCGGCCGAAGTGAGGAATGCCTGCACGTCGGCCACGTGTTCGATGATCTCCATCGCGACCACGATGTCATAGCGCGCGTTCTGCGCCGCCAGTGCTTCCGCTGTCGTCACGCGAAAGTCGATCTCGAGCCCGGCGCGCTCCGCATGCGCGCGCGCCGCGCCGATCGCCTCCTCCGAAGCGTCGACGGCCGTGATCTCGCCGCCCAGCCGCGCCAGCGGCGCGCTGATCAGTCCGCCGCCGCAGCCGATATCGAGGATGCTCAAGCCCTTCAACGGAAAGCGGCCGGAACCGCCGAACTGCCGCTCCGCGCGCTCCCGAATGAAGTTGAGGCGCACCGGATTCATCCGGTGCAGCGCGCCGAACGGACCCTTCGGGTCCCACCATTGCCGCGCGAGCGCCGAGAACTTTTCGATCTCGGCGGCGTCGAGGGTGGAGCGGGGAGAGGCCTCGGCCATGAATTTGAGATCAGCCCGCCGACCTGTGCGGTCAAGCGCCGTTTCCGTCGCACACGGAGCATGCTAAGGCGCGACTGCGACGCGGGCGGCCTGTCCCAGGGGCAGGCGCCCGCGTCGTTTCCAATTTGGGACCGGGCAGGGATAAAGAGCGCTGATGTCGCGGCTGGTGATGAAGTTTGGCGGAACGTCGGTGGGGGACGTGGAGCGGATCGCGCGGGTGGCGCGGATCGTGGCGGCGGAGCGAAAACCCGGCCGCGGCGTCGCAGTGGTCGTGTCGGCCATGTCAGGCGAGACGGATAAGCTCGTGAAACTGGCTCAGGCGGCCGGCGGCCGGACCGAGAACGGACCGCCGCTGAGCGGGCCTGGTTTCGATGACGAGTATGACGTGATCGTCTCAAGCGGCGAGCAAGTGACGACTGGCTTGCTGGCGTTGGCGCTCCGGCGCATCGGCGTGCCGGCGCGCTCCTGGCAGAATTGGCAAATCCCGATCCGTTCCGACAGCGCGCACGGCAAGGCGCGCCTCGACAGCATTTCGGAGGAGAAGCTTGGCCCCGCGCTCGATTCCGGCGAGGTGGCGGTGATCCCGGGCTTCCAGGCCATCGGCCCGGATGATCGTGAGACGACGCTCGGACGCGGCGGCTCGGACACCTCGGCCGTCGCCGTGGCCGCCGCATTGAATGCGGAGCGTTGCGACATCTACACGGACGTCGACGGCGTCTACACGACCGATCCGCGCATCGTTCAGAAGGCGCAGCGGCTCGAAAAGATATCCTACGAAGAAATGCTGGAAATGGCCTCGCTTGGGGCCAAGGTCCTGCAGACGCGTTCGGTCGAGCTGGCGATGGCCAAGCGGGTGCCGGTGCGCGTTCTGTCCAGTTTTGTCGAACCCGGCGAACCCAATCCGGGAACTTTGGTCTGCGGCGAGGAAGAGATCGTGGAAAAGCAGGTTGTGTCTGGCGTCGCGTATTCGCGCGACGAAGCCAAGGTTACGCTTCTCGGCGTTGAGGATCATCCGGGCGTCGCTGCGGAAATCTTCGGCAAGCTCGCGGAAGCGGGCATCAATGTCGACATGATCGTGCAAAGCCAGGCGCGTCACGAAGGCCGTCAGAACATCCTCTTCACCTGTCCCGAACGCGAAGCGGCGCGCGCAGTGGACGCGCTTGAGAGCATTCGCGGCAAGATCGGTTATGAGGACTGCCAGATCCGCCGCGATGTCGCCAAGGTTTCGGTGATTGGGATCGGCATGAAGAGCCAAGTCGGCGTGGCGAAGACCATGTTCACCGCCTTGGCGCAAAAGGGCATCAATATCGAAGCGATCGCCACGTCCGAGATCAAAATCTCGGTCCTGATCGACGCGTCCTATACCGAGCTTGCGGTGCGCGCGCTGCACACTGCTTATGGTCTGGACGCCGCTTAAGAGCGATCGCCAGGGAGGGCGAGGGCCCCATGGCCAGTCCCGCGGCCAGTGTTGGCGGCTCCAGGATCCTGCTGCGCAAGCTGCGGGAGATCATGGAGGCGGGCGGCTCCGCGCAGGAGCGGCTCGATCGGCTCGTGGCGATGATCGCCGCGACCATGGTCGCGGACGTTTGCTCAATTTATCTGACGCGCGGCGAAGACCACGAATTGTTCGCAACGGAAGGTTTGAAGCCCGAGGCCGTGCACCGCACCCGCCTGCGTCCGGGCGAGGGCCTTGTCGGCCTGGTGGCTGAAACCGCGCGCCCGCTCAATCTTGCCGACGCGCCGCACCACGAGCGCTTCTCCTATCGGCCCGAAACCGGCGAAGACCCCTACAATTCGTTCCTCGGCGTGCCGATCATCCGCTCGGAGCGTGTGTTTGGCATCCTGGTGGTGCAGAACCGCGTGCAGCGCGCTTATAGCGACGACGAAGTCGAGGCGCTGCAAACCATCGCCATGGTGCTGGCGGAAATGGTCGCCTCCGGCGCGTTCGGCGACCTGTCGAGCTTTCAGATCGAAGCGCGGCCGAGCCGCCCCGAGCGCCTGCAAGGACGCGCCTTTTCCGACGGCCTCGCCATCGGCGTCGCCGTTCTTCACGAACCGCATGCTCCGCTCGGCCGCGTCATCGCCGACGACCCGATCAAGGAAGAAGAACGGCTCGATAGCGCACTGGCGCAGGTCCAAACCTCGCTTCGTGAAATGCTGGAAGGCGATCC
>DASZSK010000253.1:0-6454 GCA_035548735.1 Caulobacterales bacterium
GTGGTGATGAGCGATACGGTCGGTTTCATCTCCGATCTCCCCACCGAACTTGTGGCGGCGTTCCGCGCCACGCTCGAGGCGGTGATGGAAGCCGATCTGCTGATCCATGTGCGCGACATCGCCAGCTCGGAGAGCGAGGCGCAGCGCAACGACGTGCTCGCGGTGATCGCCCAACTCGCCAAGGAAGACGGTCACAAGACGCCGCCCATCGTCGAAGCTTGGAATAAGATCGATCTGCTTCCAGCCGCGACGCGCGAAGCGCGTCTCCGGCGCGCCGAAGCGCTTGAGCCGACCACCCTCGCCCCGGTCGCGATTTCAGCGGAGACGGGGGAGGGGATCGACGCCCTGCTCGCCGCCATCGATCGCGCGGCCTTCTCGGCGACGCGTGTCGTGACGCTCGCGCTTGATCCGGCCGACGGAAGAACGCGTGCTCGGATTGCTGCAGCTGGCCGCATCCTCGAAGAACATCTCGACGATCAAGGCCAACTGGCGATCACAGCAGAACTCAGCGTCGAAGACGCCGCGCGGTTCGCGCCGCTCGCGCCGCTACCCGAAGAGATGCGCCCAGCGGCCGAATAGTCAGCCGCGCATATAGTGCGCGAACGCGTCCGCGTAATCCGGATGCCAGCGCGAAAGCGCCGGGCGGTTCTCGATGATGTCGCCGATGGCCCAAGCCATGCGCTTTTCATCCATGGCGCGGGTGACGTCGTTGTCAGGACAGAGAATATAGAAGTCGCCGCGGGCGATGCTTTCGAGCATGAAGTCGACGACCTGCTCCGGCGTCCAAGCGGCGGCGGGCTTCTCGGTGCGATCGCCAGAGGTCATGCCGGTGAAGGTGAAGCCCGGGATCAGCAGGTGGGCCGCAACTTTGCACTGAGGCGTGTTGCGGAGTTCGTGCGCGAGCGCTTCGGTGAAGACTTTGACGCCGGCTTTCGAGACATTGTACGCCGCATTGCCCGGCGGCATGGTGATGCCCTGCTTCGAGCCGGTGTTGATAATGAGGCTCGGGCTCTCTTGCTCGATCATCATCGGCGCGAACGCCTGCACGCCGTTGATCACGCCAAACAGATTGATGTCGATCAGTTTTCGCCACGCCTCTGGCTTGGCGAAGGTGCTGCCCGGATTGTCGCCGATAGCGGCGTTGTTCATCAGAATGCCGATCGCGCCGAACGCGTCGCGGGCGGTCGCCGCAAGTCGATCCAGATCAGCGGCCACGCTCACATCGCAGGGCGTAGCCAGCACACGGTCGCTGTTGGTTTCGCCGGCAACCTCAGCGCAGGCGTGATCGAGCTTGTGGCCGCCGAGGTCGGCCATCAACACGGGCACGCCCATCAACGCGAAACGCTTTGCTGCGGCGAGACCAATGCCGTTCGCCGCGCCGGTGATGACGGCGCAGCCGCCGCTCGCCAACGCCGGGATTTGCGCGCGCAATTCATTGTCGGTCATGGTGAGGCTCCACATCAGCACGCGGAGCCTAGCCGGCTTCTCAGCCCGACGTAACCGGAACCGGCGCGCGGCGCGGCGGCCGCGCCAAGCCGAACAGCGGCAGCATGTTCCAGCGCTCCAAAGCGACGTGCATGCATGCGGGGCCGAACACGCCGAGCCCCACGCCGGCGAACAGATGGATTGCAGGATCTGTCACGCCGAGGCCGATCAAGGTTTGACGCACGCCGACCAGCGCCAGGATATGCAGGACGAGAATCGTCATCGAAACGCGTCCGAGCCACCGCAGTCCCGCACCGACAGCGTCCTCGATCGAGAGCGCAATCGCCACCGTCGCCGCAACGCCCAGCATAGCGGTCGGCATCGTGACAAGGCTCTCTGCGCGCATATTGGTCAACAAGCCCGTGATCGCCACGGCCCCGGCGAACGTCGCCATCAGAACAAGGGTCAGCCACACCGGCGGCGCGCGCCAGCGCAGCGCGCGCGAGGAGAGCGCCATGCCAAGGGCATAGAACGGCAGAAAATGCAGCGCTTTGGCGATGATCCAGGTCCACGGCATGAAGCTCGCGGCCACCCAGCCAATGAGACTAACAGCCGTCAGCGCAAGCGGACGCGCCCGCATCACCATGCCGACGAGATGGCAGAGCAGGAGCGCGTAAAGAAACCAGAATTGACTGATTGGCTGCCAACCGATCGAGGCGAGCGCTTTGAGCGCCCACGGCTCGTCCAGCGCGTCCACCATCCACATCTGCAACGCGCCCTGCGCAATCGACCACAGCACGTACGGATAGATCAGTGTCCACACCTTGCCGACGAGGAAGTCCTCGGCGCCGCGTTTCAAGCCGTCGCGCAGAAAGAGCCCGGACAGTAGAAAGAAGAGCGGCATATGGAAGGTGTAGATGGCGAAATACACCCAGTGCGACGCCGGCGTGTGTTCAAGCACGCCGACGTTTAACAGACCCGCGATCACATGCCCGAGCACCACGAGCACGATGCCGAGCCCGCGCGCAGCATCTGGCCAGAGCACGCGCTCATACGCGCGCCGGGGTGCAGTCTCAATCTGCGGCATGAGATTTCGCTAGAGCTTCCGGAGACAGGGCGCTTTGAGTGAAGTCAAAGCAAGCGCGCCTCAGTGAAACGCGAATGCCGCGACCGTGGTGGCGAGCAGGGCGGATAATCCGGCTACTGGACCAATCTTGGGCAGCCGTGCGGCGGCCCCGACTTTTCCGGCCTTGATCTCCGCATAAGTCAACTCGGTCGCGATCGCCGCCCCGGTCAAGCTCACAATGAAAATGGCTTTGATCCAGAAGAGCTGGGGCAGTTGCGCGGGACCGCCATAAGCCGTCCAGATCAATATCGCGCCGGTCAGCCAGAGGATGGCGAGGCCAATGTGAGACACGCGCGCCATGACGGGCCCGAGCGCACGCAACGGCGCGGCTTGCTCCGGCGTCTTCTTGGCGGCGACGCGCGCAACGATGGCGCTGCCGAAACCGCCGCCGGCGCCCATCATCAGACCGATGAAGTGAATCGCGAGCAGGACGTCGTTCATGGCGTCTTCTTTTTCTCCGTGTGCTTGGCTTCCACCCACAGCGCTTCGAGTTCATCGAGCGGCTGCTTTCCCGTTTTGCCCATCTCGGCCAAGCGGCGCTCGATGTGCTGGAACCGGGTCGTAAACTTGGCGTTGGCGCGCCGCAACGCTTCCTCGGGGTCAACACCCAGCTTGCGGGCCAGATTGGACATCACAAACAGGACATCGCCCATTTCCTCCGTCATCGCCTCTGGATCGGCGTGGCTCCGCGCCTCGTCCAATTCGGCGAGTTCTTCTTCGAGCTTCTCCAGCACGGCCTCTGCGTCCGGCCAGTCGAAATTGATCCGCGCGGCGCGCTTGGTGAGCTTCTCAGCCCGCATCAGCGCCGGCAGCGCCATCGCAACGTCGTCCAAGAGACTGGCGTTCGGACGCTTCCGCGCACGCTCCTCGGCCTTTTGGGCCTCCCAGGCGCGTGTCTGTTCTTCGGCCGTCCGCATGTCGACGTCGCCGAACACGTGCGGGTGCCGCGCGATCATCTTCGCCGCCAATGCGTTGGCGACGTCAGCGAAATCGAACGCGCCTTGCTCTTCCGCCATGCGCGCATGGAACGCGACCTGGAAGAGGAGGTCCCCCAGCTCTTCCTTGAGCCCGGGCATGTCCTTGCGTTCGATCGCGTCGGCGACTTCATACGCTTCTTCGATGGTGTAGGGCGCAATAGTCGCAAACGTCTGTTCTTTATCCCACGGGCAGCCGGCTTCGCGATCGCGGAGCCGCGCCATGACATCGAGAACCGCGCGAATAGTCTCGCCGTCACGCCGAGGGGAGGAACGAGGACTACCCTCCAACGCGTTGTTTTCATTGGAGTTATTCGTCATGCGTTTCTCGCATAAGATAGATTATGGGAAATGATGTCTGCGCTGGCGGGCACCGACTCAGAGGCTGAAGTCGGCGCTCCAGCCATCATAAGCCGGTTCGATCCCCGCCGGCAGCCGCGCCTTGAGCGCGTTGTAATCGAGATCGAGATGGAGGTTCGTCAGCACGGCGTGCTTGGGTTTGAGCTTGGCGATCCATTCGAGGCTCAGCGCCAGATGCGCATGTGTCGGATGCGGCGCTTCGCGCAGCGCATCGACGATCCAGAGATCCAGACCGTGAAGCGCCGCCATCGTTGATTCCGGCAGCGCAACAACATCATTGGAATAGGCGATCGGGCCGATCCGGAATCCAAGCGAGATCGAACCACCGTGATCCTGCGCCAGAGGCTCCGCCGTTAATACGCCGCCCGGTCCATCGATCTGCACCAGCACGTGCGGCGTGAGATCGCCTTGGTCATCCAGGATCGCCGGGTAACCGCCGACGCCATGGAAGCAGTAATAGAAACGCGGCACGAGGAGCGCCCGCGTCGGGCTGTCCATATAGACCGGGATGCGCTTGCGGCGCTCGATGAAGAAAGCGCGGAGATCGTCGATCCCATGTGTCTGGTCCGCGTGATCGTGGCTGTAGAGCACGGCGTCGATATGGTGCGGCCGCACGCGCGCCAATTGCTCGCGGAGATCTGGCGGGGTGTCGATCAGCACGGATGTCGCCTCTTCCGCTGCGCCCGCCTCACCGCGCCACAGCTGCAGCAGCAGCCCGCAACGCGAGCGACGATTGCGCGGCTCGTTCGGATCGCACGCGCCCCAAAAACCTGAGGCGCGCGGCACGCCGCCAGACGAGCCGCAGCCTAGGATCGTGACACGCAGCGTGCTCATGGGCGCGGCACGTCGGCGAACAGGCGAAAGAAGTTGTCGGCGAGCAGGGCGGCCCCCTCCTCCGGGTCGAGGCCCCTGAGCTTCAAGAGATAAGCCTGCACGTCGGCGACCATCGCTGGCTCGCACCGCTGGCCGCGGTGCGGCACGGGCGCGAGGTACGGGCAATCGGTCTCGACGATGAGGCGATCCAAGGGAATCATCTCCGCAACGGCGCGCACGTCATGGGCGTTCTTGAACGTAAGAATGCCCGAGAAGGAAAAATAGGCGCCAAGCTTCAGCGCGCGTTCGGCCAACCGCATGCCGCTCGTATAGCAATGCATCAGGAGCTTGAGCGACCCCTGCGCGACCGCCTCCTCCAGCATGTCGGCCATCTCTTCATCGGCCTCGCGCGTGTGAATGATGAGGGGCAGGTCGAGCGTACGTGCGGCTTCTATATGGGTCGCAAACACCCGCCTCTGCTCATCGAGCGCGCTGAACTTGTAATGGAGGTCGAGCCCGGTTTCGCCGACGCCGACGACTTTTGCATGGCTTCCAAGCGCGACAAGCCGCTCAACCGTGAGATCGACGTGGTCCTTCGCATAGTGCGGATGCGCGCCGACGCTGGCGTAAATGTCGGGCTCCGCTTCGGCGATCGCGGCGACCGCCGGAAAATTCTCTACGCGGTCGCAGATCGTGATCATGCGGACAACGCCTGCCGCGCGCGCACGGACGATCACGGCGTCGCGGTCGGCCGCGAAGCTTTCGTGGTGCAGATTGACGTGGCTGTCGATCAGCATCGCGATCAACGGCGCGCCGCGGCCGCGCGGTCGAGCAGCCCAACGGCGCGTGCGAGGGCGTGACGCGGATCCATATCGAGGTCTTCCGTCTCCGTGCGGAGCGCCTCGAGCGCGGACCACGCCTCGGCCCAACTCTCGCTGCTTGTCTCGACGCCTTTGGCGCGCACCTGCTCGCCGGCCAATTCGATCGCCGCGGAAAAGCGTTCGAACGGCTCGCCGCCCAGCTTTTCATACAACGACGGCAGCGCGCGCCGTGCGTCGCCGCGCGCCAGCGCTTCGAGATCGCGCTCAAGCTCGGCGGCCGGCGCCTCCTGCGCCTGCAAGGCGATGGCGCGCCCTGGCCGCCCACGCGCAAGCCGCAACAATGCTGGATCCGGCTTGCCGCCAAGCGCTGCGCCTACATCCGCATCGGACAACGCGCGCAACGCCAGCCGACGGCAGCGCGACCGGATGGTGGCCAGCGCGGCACCCGGCGCATGGCAGACCAGCAACAACACAGAGCGCGGCGGCGGCTCTTCAAGCGTCTTCAAAATGGCGTTGGCGGCGTTGCGGTTGAGATCGTCGACAGCGTCGATAATCGCCACGCGCATGCCGCCTTCGGCTGGTGCGAGCGCGAAAAACGCCCCGAGTGCGCGCGCTTCATCCACAGCGATCTCTCGACGCGGCTTGCCGCGCTCGTTGAGGCCGCGGCGAAGCACGAAGAGGTCCGGGTGCGCCATCGCGGCAATGCGGCGCGCGATCGGATCGTCGGGGGCGACATCGAGTGGCCGTGGACCCGTCGGCGCGGCGCCCAGCGCAGCACGCGCAAAACGATACGCCAACGTTGCTTTGCCCAAGCCCTTCGGGCCGGCCAGCAACCAAGCATGATGCATGCGCTCAGACTTGAGCGCGTCCGCCAGCGCGTGTTCGGCCGCGTCGTGGCCTACGAACGAGAATGTCTCACGCGGATGCGGCGCGCC
>DASZSK010000254.1:0-1687 GCA_035548735.1 Caulobacterales bacterium
TGATCGTCCACGCACCACCAGAGCAGGAACATCCACATGATGCACTCTCCTCATGCTTCGGCGCTCGCGTTCGCGCCGCTTTCCGCCAACGCTTCGAGCACGGCCATCCGCATCGCCACGCCCATGCGCACCTGCGTTTCGATCAGCGATACGGCCGCGTCGTCGGCGACAGCTGAGTCGATTTCGACGCCGCGATTCATCGGGCCGGGATGCATCACCAGCGCGCCGGGCTTGGCGAGTTTGAGCTTGTCTTCGTCCAAACCGTAGAACCAGAAATATTCGCGGGGCGACGGGAAAAAGCCGCCCTGCATGCGCTCGCGCTGCACGCGCAGCATCATGACGACATCGGCGCCGGCGATGCCTTTCTTCATGTCGTGATAGACGTCCGCACCCCAGCGTGCCGCGTGCGCGGGCATCAAAGTCGGCGGGCCGACCAAGCGCACATGCGCGCCGAGCATGGTGAGGAGCGCGACGTTCGAGCGCGCGACGCGGCTATGCAACACGTCGCCGCAGATCGCCACCTCGACGCCTTCAATGCGGCCAAGCGCATTGCGGATGGTGAAGGCGTCGAGCAGCGCTTGCGTCGGATGCTCGTGCTGACCGTCGCCGGCATTGATCACCGAGCAGTCGACTTTGCGCGATAAGAGCTCCGCCGCGCCTGACGAGCCGTGCCGCACCACCAGCAGATCGGGGCGCATCGCATTCAAGGTCGCGGCGGTGTCGATCAGCGTTTCGCCTTTCGCCACCGACGATGATTTCACCGACATGTTCACCACGTCGGCGCCCATGCGCTTGCCGGCGAGTTCGAACGAGGATTGCGTGCGCGTCGAGTTCTCGAAGAAAAGATTGATCAGCGTGCGCCCGCGCAGCGTGTCGAGCTTCTTCACGCGCTTTTCCAAAAGCGGCGCGAACGCTTCGGCGCGGTCAAGCAGGGATTCGGCTTCGAAGCGATCGAGATCGGCGATCGCCAGCAGGTGCTTATGGCGGAATCGAACGGGGCTCTCGCGTGCTTCGTTTTTCTTCGACGCCGGCGACTTCTGAGCCATGGCGCGCTTGTCGCGCGCTCCGCGCCGCGCCGCAAGCGGGGTCTCCCGCGCCGAATGGCGCCGTTTCAGAAAAACATTCCGTTAACCATTTGCCCTATTGCCGCCCAGGACTCGGTGCTGTACTTGTTTTGTTCTAACGAGAACACGAACTGACTGGTTCGACTGGGTATTTTCGGAGGGTGTCATGCAACGCACCGACCGTACGCGCGATGAAGTCCTGGCTTTGAAGCCGATCGGCAAGACGCTGGCCGCCGTGGTGGCGGGTCTGGGCGTCGCCGGGCAGGCTCAGCCGGTGGAGAAGCCGGTCGCGCCGCCGCTTGAGCCCACCACCAATGTCCGTGCGCATTATGTCGATCCGACCAATGATCCGCGCCTGGACGAAGACCCTACGTTGATCCTTGGGCCGAGTGAGCCGGTGGAGCCTTTCGCCGAGCAATCGGCGCCGGTGCAGAAGGATTTGTTCGACCTCTAGGCCGACGGCTCAGTGCTGCGCGAGAGCGATGGCGATGGGCATGGTGATGAAGGAGGCGAACGTCGTCGCGGTGACGATCGCCGCCATGAGCTTGGCGTCGCCGCCCATTTCACGCGCCATGGTGTAGCCGGCCGCGGCCGTGGGCGTTGAACCGACGCCGGCGGCGATT
>DASZSK010000255.1:0-18225 GCA_035548735.1 Caulobacterales bacterium
TGGTATTTCGAACAATTGGAGAAAGCCGGCGCTAAAATCGTGCGCGGCGCCGATCCCGTGGTGCTGCCGCGCGCCTGCAAGAACGAGCGCGAGATCGAAGGTTCGCGCAAAGCGCACGAGCGCGACGGCGCGGCCGTCTCCCGCTTCCTGCACTGGGTCGCGACCGAAGGCCAAAGCGGCAAGATCAACGAAATCGAAGCCTGCATGAAGCTTGAGGCGTTTCGCCAGGCCACCGGCGCGCTCAAGGATCTCTCGTTCGACTCGATCTCCGGCGCCGGGCCGAACGGCGCCATCGTGCATTATCGCGTCACCAACAACACCAATCGCGTGCTGGAACGCGGTCAGCTCTTCCTGATCGATTCAGGCGGGCAATATCTCGACGGCACCACCGACATTACGCGCACGGTCGCGATTGGGGAACCGACAGCGGAGATGAAGGACCGCTTCACACGCGTGTTGAAAGGGCACATCGCGCTGTCGCGCGTGCGCTTCCCGAAAGGCACGACAGGGCATCAACTCGATGCGCTGGCGCGCCTGTCGCTCTGGGAAGCCGGGCTCGATTATGATCACGGCACCGGGCACGGCGTCGGCTCGTATCTCGGCGTGCATGAAGGGCCCCATCGCATCGCCAAGTTCGTCAACACGCAACCGCTTGAGCCCGGCATGATCGTGTCCAACGAGCCCGGCTATTACAAGACCGGCGCCTACGGCATCCGCATCGAGAATTTGCAGGTGGTGACGCCAGCGGCGGCGATCCCCGGCGGCGAACGGCCGATGCTCGGCTTCGAGACGCTGACGCTTGCGCCGATCGCGCGCGACTTGATCGACGTGAGCCTGCTGACGCAAGTCGAGCGCGATTGGCTCAACGCCTATCACGCCCGCGTGCGCGAGAAGATCGGCCCGCAGCTCGAAGGCGACGCGAAAGCGTGGCTCGAAGCGGCGACGGCGCCGATCTAAATCCGGTTGGCGCGGGCGATTGCGCCCAGATGCGCGGCGCTCGGTTTCAGCGTGCGCCGGAATGTCGTCAGATCGACGGCGACCAGGCCGAAATGCTTGCTGAAGCCGGACGTCCACTCGAAATTGTCGAGCAGCGACCAGTGCAGATAGGAATGCACGGGTATGCCTTCCTCAATGCAATCCAAGACGCTGGCGAGCGCCTGATCGATGAAGGCGATGCGACGCGCATCATTGTCGGTGGCGATGCCGTTCTCGGTCACGTAGATCGGCTTGCCTATAGCCGCGTGCGCCCAACGGATCGTATCGGCCACGGCTTGCGGATAGAATTCGTAGCCGGCGTCCGTCATCTCCGCACCGGCCGGCGGCGTCGTGACGCCATGCGCGTCCACCCAAAAGCGCGTGTAAGGCTGCACGCCGATGAAATCCGCATGCGTGCGCCCGACTTCGACCCAATCGCCGTAGAGCCGTGCGCGATATTGCTCGGCGAGCGAACCCTCGCCTTTCGGCTCGATCTGCTGCGTCGTCAGTGAAAGACCGATGGGAAGATCGGGCCTCACGGCCTTAATCGCGTCGTAGGCTTTGCGGTGCGCCTCCTGCATCAAAGGCGTTGAAACGGCGGGATCGGCATAGGCAACGCTCGCGAAGCGCTCCGCGCCAACCGCGCGCCCGGCGGCGTCCATCGCCGCCCGCACTGCTGCGCGCCCCTCGGGCGTGCTGGGAAAGAGAGCGACGAGCAATTGGATATTGGCCTCGTTGAAGGGCGTCGCCATGTGCATCAAGCCGCCCAGATGCTCGGTCGCTTTGCGGCAATAGGCGGCGAACAGATCGGGCGAGTCCGCGACTTCGAAACAGCCGCGCGCCGCGAACCAGATCGGCGCCGAGAAGTGATTGAACGTGACCATCGGCTTCAAGCCATGCGCACGGCACGTCTCCAGCACATTGGCGTAGTGATCGAGCTCGGCGTTGGAGAAGAACCCCTGCGTCGGCTCGATCCGCGACCATTCGATGCCCAAGCGATAGCAATTGAACCCGAGCCGCGCGGCGATGCCGATGTCTTCGGCGTAGCGGTGATAGGAGTCGATGGCGTCGCCCGAGCGTTCGCGAAACAGCGTCGGGCGAACGTTCTCGCGGATCCATGAATCACTGTTCGTGTTGTTGCCTTCGCTTTGGTGACCTGAGATCGCCGTGCCCCAGAGAAAGCCGCGCGGGAACGAGCGCGATCGACGCGCCGGCCCGGCCTGCGCCTGCGTAGCGCCCGCAAGACCGAGAGCCGCACCCGCGATCAGACCGCGACGCGAAGTATCCATGGCGTTTCATCCCTTATTCTTGTCCCCGCGACCTGCCACGGGACCGGGCGGTCCGTCAATCTTTACTCACGTGTCAGTGAGTGTGTAGCCACCCTCTTTCTTCAAGACCGAGAACTGGCCATGCTCCGGTTCCGGGAGGCATCGATGTTTGTCGGTCATTACGCGGCGGCGTTCGCCATCAAAGCCGCGGAACCCAAGACGCCCTTATGGGCGACGGTCGCCGGCTGCCAATTGATGGATATCGCCTGGAGCGTGTTCATCATGACGGGCGTGGAGCATGCGCGTGTCGACCCAGCGCTGCCGGGCTCGACGCTCGTTCTCTACGATATGCCTTATACGCACAGCCTACCGGGCTCGGTGTTGTGGTCGGTTGCCTGGGGCGCGGTTGCGCTCTTCTTGCTGCGCCAGTCGCTCTGGGTCGCCGCGCTGATCGGCTTTTCCGTGTTCTCGCATTGGCTGCTTGATTTGCTCGTGCACCGGCCCGACCTCGAACTTTGGTTCGGCGACGGCAAGGTGGGCTTGGGGCTTTGGAACTATCCCGTGCCGGAGCAAGCGCTGGAGATCGGCCTGCTTGCAGTTGCCGGCATGGCGTGGGCCGCAAGCCGCAAGGTGATCGGACGCACTGCGTGGCCAGCCGTAAGCTTCGTCGCGTTTCTGGTCGCGCTGCAGATCGTTGCGATGCTGTCGCCGCAGCCCGGAGGACCGCTTCCATCGGCTGCCGGCGCGACCATTCTTGCGATCTACCTGCTCGTCGTCGCCGTGTCGCTGGCGGCCGACGCGCGCGGGAAAGCGAAGAGCGCCTGAGCTATTTGCTCAGTTCGATCCACGCATCTTCGTCGATCACTTTCACGCCATGCGCCTGCGCTTCGCTCAGCTTGGAGCCGGCGCCCGGACCAGCGACGACGAGATCGGTCTTCTTCGACACGCTGCCGGACACCTTGGCGCCCAGCGCCACTGCGCGGGCCTTGGCTTCATCGCGCGTCATCTTTTCCAGCGCGCCCGTAAAGACGATGGTGAGGCCCGCAACCTTGCTTGTGGTCGCCGCTTTCGGCTCGGGGCGGACGCGCACTTCTTTCAGGAGGCGATCAAGCGCTTTGCGATTGTGCGGCTCGGCGAAGAAGTCCGTCAGATGCTCGGCCGCCACCGGTCCAACGCCATCGACGCGCGCGAGATCGAGATAATCTTCGCCCGGCGCTTCTTTCGCCGCGGCTTTGACCGCTGCGATTGCGTCATGCGCCCCGCCGAAGGCGGCGACGAGCGCTTCCCACGCACGCGTGCTGACGCCTTTGATCTTAGGGGGCGCATCCTCGAACAGATCACCGCTTGTCTTCAGCGCCGGCGCCGCTGCAACCAACGCTGCGCAGGCGGCTTCGCTGACGCCGGGTGTGTTGCCCAGCGCTACATAATGCGGACCCGGCCGCGCTTTCACTGCGCGCGTGAGCGCATCCTCGAACGCGTCCCAGGTTTCGAAGCGGCGCGCCAACACCCCCGCTGTCGTCTCACCGATGTCGCGCGCGCCGAGCGCATAAAGGAAACGCGACAGCTCCGGCTCGCGCCGCGCTTCGATGGAGGCCAGGAGATTGGTCACACTCTTCTCGCCATAGCCCTCGCGTTCAACCAATTCGTCTCGATGCTGCTTCAGCTTGAAAATGTCCGCCGGCTCCTTGAGCCAACCCAGTTCGAAGAATTCTTCGATCTGCTTCGCGCCCAGACCTTCGATATCCATCGCGCCGCGGGATGCGAAGTGCTGCAGGTGGCGGATGCGCTGAAACGGACAGGCGAACTCACCGGTGCAGCGTCGAACCGAACTGTCCTCGGTCGAAACCGGGGTTTTCAGCGGGCACGGGCAAGTTTCCGGAAAATGATAGCGATGCGCGTTCTTGGCGCGTTGTTCCAGCACCACATCGACGATCTGCGGGATCACATCGCCCGCGCGTTGGATGACCACCGTGTCGCCGATGCGCAGGTCCTTGCCCTCGCGGATCGGTTCGCCATTTGCGCCGACGCCGGCGATATAGTCCGGATTGTGCAGCGTGACGTTGGTGACGGTGACGCCGCCGACGAACACGGGCTTCAAGCGCCCCACCGGCGTCAACGCGCCGGTCCGCCCCACTTGAATGTCGATGCCTTCGAGCACGGTCTGCGCTTGTTCGGCGGGAAATTTGTGCGCGATGGCCCAGCGCGGACTACGCGAGACGAAGCCCAGGCGCTGCTGCAGCGCGAGCGAGTCCACCTTGTAGACGACGCCATCGATTTCAAACGCGAGCTTTGGCCGCGCGGTCTGAATTTTCGCGTAGAGCTCGAGGATCGCGTCGGCATCCTTGCAGCGCGACAGCATCGGCCCGATCGGAAAACCCAGATCTTCGATGCGCTTCATCGCCTCATATTGCGTTTCCGCCAGCGGCTCGGAAAGCTCGCCCCAACCCCAGGAGATGAACCGCAACGGGCGCGTCGCAGTAATGTTGGGATCGAGTTGGCGTAGCGCGCCGGCGGCCGAGTTGCGCGGATTGACGTAAGTCTGCGCGCCCTGCGCTTCGAGACGCTTGTTCATCGCCTCGAACGCCTTCTTCTCCATATAGACTTCGCCGCGGATCTCGCAGACATCCGGCGCGCCTTTGATCAGATGCGGAATGTCCTTGATGGTGCGCAGATTGGCGGTGACGTCTTCGCCTTCGCGCCCGTCGCCACGTGTCGCGCCCTGAACAAAGCGGCCCTTCTCATAGCGAAGCGAAGCCGAAAGCCCGTCGATCTTCGGTTCGGCGGTGATCGTCGGCGGTTTGTCGAGATTAAGGAAGCGCCGGACGCGATCGACGAAGGCGCGCGCGTCATCGGCGTCGAAGGCGTTGTCGAGCGAGAGCATCGCCACGCTGTGACGCACTTTGCCGAACTTTTCCGCCGGCGCTGCGCCGACGCGCGCGCTCGGGCTGTCGGCGCGGACGAGATCAGGAAAACGCGCTTCGATCGCAGCGTTACGCACGCGCAGCTGATCATACTCGGCGTCGGAGATCACCGGCGCATCTTCGCGATAATAACGCTGATCGTGCCGGGCTATCTCCTGCGCTAACCGCGCAAGCTCGGCCTCGGCTTCCTTCGCCGTCAGCTTATCGATCGGCTTTTCGCTCAATGTCGCTCTCCCCTTGTGGGAGAGAGTGGCGCAAAGCGCCGGGCGAGGGCTGAAACCTCAGCCTGGCGGACAATCGCGCAAACACCCTTCATCCGTCACTCGCTACGCTCGTGACACCTTCTCCCACAAGAGGGAAGGAGGGCGCTGTCGCTTAAAACACCGCGCCGAAGGTGCGCGTGAGCCAACCGCGATGGCGCGCCTCGGTCTCGGTCACCTGCGCCACGTTGTGCTCGGTCATGAGCGCATAAGTGCGCTGATACCAGACGCTGCCGGGAAAATTGTAGCTTTCGATCGCGGCCATGCGCTGGGCTTCCTCGGTCATGCCGAGCGTCAGGTAAGCTTCGACCAAACGATGCAGCGCTTCCGGCACGTGGCTGGTGCGCTGGTAGTTCGGATTCTCGATCACATTGCGGAAACGGTTGATCGCCGCGAGATGCTCGTCGTGCAGCAGATAGAAGCGGCCGACTTCCATCTCCTTGCCCGCGAGTTGATCGTAGACCATGTCGATCTTCAGCCGTGCGTCACGCGCATAGGGGCTGTCGGGATAACGGCGCACCACGTCCTGCAGGGCTTGCAGCGCATGCTCCGTGGTCGCCTGATCGCGGCCCACGTCGAGGATGCGCTCGAAATGACAGATGGCGATGAGATAGTACGCGTACGGCGCGTTCTCATTGCCAGGGTGAAGCGAGAGGAAACGCTGCGAGTCCTCGATCGATTCGTCGTACTTGTTGTTCTGGTAGTTGGCGTAGGCTTCCATGAGCATCGCGCGCCGCGCCCACGACGAATACGGGTGCTGACGCTCGACTTCCTGGAACGAATGCAGCGCCTCCTGCCAACGGCGCTGATCGAGATAGGTGGCGCCCTGATTGTATAGCGTCGCCACCGGTTCGTCCTGGAATTGCAACTCTTCGCGGTGGCTGCGGCTATGGCCGCACGCGGCGAGGCCGGCCGCAAGCAAGACCACGCTCAGCGCGCGAAGTTGAGTTTTCCGCAGCATCATCCCCTGGCCTCTTCTTGCTCAGGACGCTTCCCCGCGCCCTCGAAGCGGAACGCTCGGCCTCCATACAAGACAAAGACCGTGGCGCAAAGCGGGCGCCGCTGTTGCGGGAGGGCTGGATATCAGACGGCGGCGGCGAAAGCGCGCGGAGCTGCGAGGACGGCCTCGCCTTCGTGCTCCCAGCGCCATGCTTCCGGCGTGTCGAAGAGCGCGCGCACCAAACGGGCGTTGATCGCATGGCCAGGCTGGTCAGCCACAAAACGGCCGCAAATGGGCGCGCCGGCGAGAGCCAGGTCGCCCACGGCGTCGAGCAGCTTGTGGCGGACGAATTCGTCGTCGAAGCGAAGGCCCTCGGGATTGACCACGCGTCCGCCGTCGATCGCCACGGTGTTGTCGAGCGAAGCGCCGCGGCCGAGACCGCTGGCGCGCAATTGGTCCACTTCCGAAAGGAAGCCGAACGTGCGGGCGTCGGCGATGTCGTTGAGGAATGTTTCCGGCGTCAGCGCGACGCGACGGCGCTGCACGCCAATCGCGGGATCCGCGAAGCGGATGGTGACATCGAGATCGAGGCCGTCGAACCCCTCGGACGGCAGCAACGCCGCGCTGCGCGCGCCATGGCGCACTTCGACCGGCTCCAGCACGCGGATGACGCGTTGCGGCGGATAGAGCGCCTTGAGGCCGGCGTTCGCGAGCACTTGCACGAAGGGGGCGCTTGAGCCGTCGAGGATCGGCAATTCCGGACCGTCGACTTCGACAAAGAGGTTGTCCACGCCGAGGCCCGCGCAGGCGGCGAGCAAATGCTCCACCGTGGCGACTTCGACGCCGAATTCATTGCGGAGCGTGGTGCCGTTCTGCGTCGCCGCGACATGGTCGGCGTGCGCCTTGATACGGCCTTCACCCTGAGCCACATCGCTGCGGCTGAAGACGATGCCGGTGTCGGCCGGCGCAGGCGTGAGCGCAAGCCGCACATGGGCGCCGGTGTGGACCCCCACGCCCGCGCACATCGCTGGTCCCGCCACAGTCTGCTGACGACGCAAAGTGACCACCCTGATATCCCCCGCCAGGGCTCCCCCAACCGGTTCCGATGTATGGCGAGGTCCTGGGGCCCTCAACACACGTTGCGTTACGGTTTGTGACCGTTCACGATCGCTCGCTGAAAGGGCTTGAAATGACGGAAGAAAAGCGGCTGGAGGCGGTTGTGGACAACCTTCTCGCCGAAGCATCCGCAAACGGCCCAGGCGCGCTTGCCGCGGCCCGCCGCGCGGCCGCCCTCGCCGATGGCCGGGATGGGGTCCGCGCCCAGAAGGCCCTGGCGATCGCCGCCCGTCTGGATCCGCTCGATCCGTTCGCCCGGCTCGGGCTGAGCCGGCTCGCCGCCGAAGCCGGCGACCTGGAAGACGCCCGCCTGCAGGCCGCCCAAGTGTTCGCCCAATCCGTGGACGAGGCGGCGCGAGCGCGCGCGGCGTTCATCCTCGGGGAGCTGGCGCGCGCCCAGGGGCGCTCCGCCGAAGCCCGCGAGGCCTACACGGCCGCCGCACGGATCGAGGATGGCCTGCTCCAGGGCGATCGCAGCGATGTCGCCGCCGCCCGCTGGTATGCACGCGCGCTCGGACGGGTCGCCGAACTCGATGTGGAAACCGACCCGGTCGGCGCGCGCAACGTCGCCGAAGGCGTCGTCGCCATGCTGCGTGCGCTCACAACGCAGGTGGGCGAACCGCCGGCGCTGGCGGCGGATATCGCCGATGCGGAATTTCGCCTGGCCGTTCTGGACCTCGATTTCGGCATGCCGACTGCCGCGCGCCGGCGCCTCAACGAAGCCATTGGCCGCTACGAAGCGCTCTGCGTGGCGGAGCCGGGTGAACCGCACTGGCGCGGCGTGCTCGCCGAATCGCAAGCGCTGATGGCGGAAGCGGCGTTCGCCTTGGGCGACGGCGCGGCTGCGCGTGTGGCGATGGACAAGGCGCTGAAGCTCCGCGTGAAGCTCGCGACCGTCGACCCAGCTGAGCGCTGGGCGCTCGCCGGCGCATGGCGCGTGCGCGCGGCGCTGCTGGAAAATCTGGGCGATATGAACGAGGCGGCCGATTGCCTGATGCACGCGCGCGCCCTCGCCAAGCAATTGCGCGCGGAAGCGACCGAGGCGGACGAAGCCCCGGCGCGCTTTCTGGCGCACACGCTGATGGAGCAAGCCGATCTCGCCATGAGACGCGACGCACTCGAAGAAGCGCGCGATGCAGCCGACGAGGCGCGCATGCTGGCGGAGCCGTTCGCGCGCACAGCAAACACTTCGACGACATGGCGCGCCGACCTCGCTGCGGCATGGTCGCGCTTGGGCGCAATCGCGGGACGCGCCAACGCGCCGGCGCCGGCGCTCGACGCGTTCTCGCGCGCGGCTGAGCTGCGGCGGCAGGCGCGTGATGCGGATCGTGACGATGCGAATGCGGCGCGCGCCCTCGCCGCCGCGCTCGTGCAGATGGGCGAAGCCGCGCTCGCCACGCGGGCCTTGGACACGGCGCGCAACGCCTTCAGCGAAAGTCTTGGGTTGCGGCTTGAACTGGCGGAAAACGCGCCCGGCGCGCTCGAACCGGCGCGCGATCTGGCCATTGCGATGGAGCGCGTTGGGCTTGTCGCCGCCGCGATGGGCGATCGGCAAGGCGCACGGATGATGTGGGAAGAAGAATTCGCGGTGCTCGATCGGATCTTCGAGGATCCAACCGATGTCGAAGGCCAGCGCATGCGCGCCGTCGTCGAAGCGCATCTCGCATCGCTCGGCGGCATGGATGCGCAAGAGCGCCGCGCCTCAGCGCTCGCCCGCCTCGACATTCTCGCCGAGGACGGCGTGCTTACGGCGCGCGACACCGCGCTGCGCAAGCAGCTCTGGCAGGCTTAGGCCCGCGTCGCTTCGGTGACGCGAAACGTGAGCGCCTCGCCATCGCCTTCGCGTACGGTGATGTATTCATCGAGCGCCAAGCGGTGCGCGCCCAGTTTGAACACCGGTTCTTCGGGGCCTTCGTCTTCTTCGTCGTACCAGAAATACCAATTGTCGCCGCGATGGCGGAGCCACCCGTCAGCCGCGGGCTCATCCGGATGAAAACGACGCACCGTGCATTGCTCACGCTTCTCGCGCCACAGCGCCGGATCAAGCTTGCCCTCCGCATCGAGCGGCGCCTGGATCACATAACCATGATGATAGTCGCCGTCCGGGAAACCGGGGTTGCGCCCAAGCCGCAAAATGACGCGCGTAAGACCGAGCATTGCCGCCCTCCACTCTTCCAGCCCTTATCGCAGCCGGCGAGACCGCTTAAATTGACATTGCTCAAGTGCAGCGGAGATTCGATCGAATGGCGCGACCGGCGCAAACCGCCCCCGGCAAACATGGGCCGCCGCGCGCTTGGCAGCGTATGCTGTCGGGACGGCGGCTGGATCTTTTGGACCCCTCGCCACTCGACATCGAAATCGAAGACATCGCGCACGGGCTCGCGCGGGTGGCGCGTTGGAACGGGCAGACCGTGGGCGAGCACGCCTTCTCGGTCGCACAGCACTCGTTGGTGGTGGAAGAAATCGCCGGCAAGCTCTCGCCGACATGGTCGAAGGCATGGCGGCTGATGGCGCTTCTGCATGATGCGCCGGAATACGTGATCGGCGACATGATCAGCCCGTTCAAGGCCGCACTCGGGCTCGACTACAAAGCGTTCGAGGCGAAGCTCGAAGCCGCCATCCATATTCGCTTCGGGTTGCCGCCAAAGACGCCGGCCGCTGTCAAGGCCGTGATCAAGCGCGCCGACCAGGTGTGCGCCTATTTCGAGGCCACGCAGCTGGCGGGCTTCGAGGACAAGGAGGCGCGCAGCTTTTTCGGTGCGCCGCCGCCCGGCATACGCATGAAACTTTCGCCGTTGGCGCCGGCTGTGGTGCAGACGGCCTTCCTTCGCCGCTTTAAGTCGCTGCTCGATCCGGCGTAGAACGAACTCATGGCCATCATTGTTTGCCCGCTCTCGCGCGCGCCCGACATCGCCCGCGAGCACCGCCCGTCCCGCGTGGTCAGCCTGCTCGATCCGGGCACGGATTTTCCGCGCCTCGATGGCTATGCGGATGCACATCGCCTGCGGCTCGCCGTCCATGACATCGAAAACGAGATGGATGGCTTCGATCACCCAGCCGAACCGCACATGCGCCAGATCCTCGATTTCGTCAGCGCGTGGGACCGCGAAGCCCCGATCCTCATCCATTGCTATGCGGGCATCAGCCGCTCGACGGCGACCGCATTCATCACCGCTTGCGCACACAATCCGGATGTCGACGAAGCGCATATCGCGCTGACGCTCCGTGAGGTTTCGCCCACGGCAAGTCCCAACCGCCGCTTCGTCGCGCTCGCGGACGCAGCCCTCGGGCGCAATGGACGCATGAACGCGGCGATCGAAACGATCGGGCGCGGCGCGACTTGGCTTGAGATCGGCGAAGCACAACCCTTCACTCTACCCTCGCGCTTCGCGGCATGAGCGATGCGCCGCGCGTTATCCTTGGCCTATCCGCCGTCATCGTCGCGGTGACGGAGGATGCGCCGTTCGCGATCGTAACGCGCGAAAGCCCGGATGGATTGTGCGGCTTGCCGTTTGGCGCGTTCGATCCGGCTGGCGACCGCACGCTCGAACTTTCGTTGCGCAAATGGGTGAGCGAACAGACAGGCTTTGACATCGGCTACGTCGAGCAGCTTTACACGTTCGGCGATCGCGGACGGGAAGCGCCGCTGGCGCATATCGATGGCGCTGGGCCGGATCGTGTGATCTCCATTTCTTATCTTGCGCTGACGCCCTCGCGCGCCGTGCTGCAGGGCGCCGGCTGGCGCAATTGGTACGACTTTTTCCCATGGGAGGACTGGCGCGGCGGACGCCCGGCTGTGATCGATGATGAGATCGCGCCACGCTTGCGCGCCTGGGCCAAGGCTGCGAACGAACCGACTTTGGCTTCGCAGCGGCGCGCGCGCGCGCGGCTGGCCTTCGCATTGGATGGAGCCATCTGGAATGAAGAGCGCGCGCTCGAGCGCTTCGAGCTCCTCTACGAGGCGGGGCTTGCACCGGAAGCGGCGCGCGACCGCGCGCGTTTCGAAGGACGGCGACCTGCGGAGCTTGACACCAAACCGCTGGCGCCAGGGCTCGGCGAGCCGATGATCTCCGATCACCGCCGCATCCTCGCCACCGCGATTGGGCGCTTACGCGCGAAGATTAAGTATCGCCCTGTCGTATTCGAGCTCGCGCCGGAGAAATTCACGCTGCTGCATCTGCAGCGTCTGGTCGAAGCCATTGCCGGGCTCGATCTGCACAAGCAGAACTTCCGCCGCCTGCTCGAACGCGCAGGTCTCGTCGAAGGCACCGGCGAAATCGACGCCAGCGCCGGTGGGCGACCCGCCGAATTGTTCCGCTGCCGCCGGGAAATTCTGACCGAAAGACCAATTGGCGGCGTGCATGTGCCGGCGCCGCGACGCGACTGAAGCGACTTGTCGTTAACGCGGGAACGAAAGCGCGCGTGACCGCGTAACAGAGGTTATGAAGACGAGCCTTGCTCTGATTGCGCTTATGTCCACGCTCGCCTGCTCGGCGCCGACGCAGCCGGCGCAGGCGCAGAGCCAAACCCATGCCGTTCCGTTGAGTGCGGCGGCCAGCGCCGAGATGCAGCGCGTAAACGCCGCCGACTTCGCGTCGGAAGCGAGCGCCGCGCCGGCCTCGACCACAACGACGACAACAGCGCGGCCTTATGTCGATCCGGCGATCCTGCGTCTGCAAGTCTTGTTGGACCGCGCGCATTTCTCTCCGGGTTCGATCGACGGCTTGGATGGCGAGAACATGCGCAAAGCCGTCGCTGCTTATGAAAGCGCGCATGGCGTCGATGGCGACGCGGCCGTGCTGCAGAGCCTGGCGCAGAGCGATGCGGCGCCGGCGCTTGTGCCCTACGTGATCACCGCGGCCGATGTGCGCGGGCCTTTCACGGCCGTTCCGAGCGACATGCGCGCGCAATCACGGCTTCGGCGACTGAATTATTCAAGCGTCGATGAAGCCCTGGGCGAGAAATTCCACATGGACCCCGATCTCTTGCATGCGCTCAATCCGGGCGTAAACCTTCGCAGCGTCGGGACGCAAATTCTCGTCGCCGCGGCGGGCGGAGAGCTCGATACGCAGGTCGCCAGCATCGAGGTCGACAAGAATGCGCGCTCCTTGCGCGCGCTCGATGCGGCCGGCAATCTGCTGGCGTTCTACCCCGCCACGATCGGCAGCGACGAAAACCCGGCGCCGACGGGCGATTACGAAGTGAAAGCCGTGGCGTTCAATCCGGTGTATCACTTCGATCCGGATCGCCTGCCGGCGTTCCACCGCGCCAACTCACGCAAATTCGATATCGCACCGGGGCCAAACAATCC
This sequence comes from Caulobacterales bacterium, assembly GCA_035548735.1. GTDB lineage: Bacteria > Pseudomonadota > Alphaproteobacteria > Caulobacterales > Aquidulcibacteraceae > Vitreimonas. The sequence goes on from DASZSK010000255.1 coordinate 12,792, forward strand.
GGTGGGATCGGTTTGGATCGCCCTCAGCCTCGATACCTATGGCATTCACGGCGCGCCTGCGCCGGAGCATGTCGGCAAAACGGAATCGCATGGCTGTGTTCGCCTGACGAATTGGGACGCGATCGAACTGGCTCACGCGGTTCAGCCCGGCGTGCAGGTATCGTTCATTGAGAACAGCGCCGCGACGGCGACGCCAAGCGCCGGCTGATCACCAGCGCCGCACGCGGCCCGTATCGACGTGCACGAAATCGGAGGCTTGGTAGTAGCCCACGCCCCCGCGGCTCATCTGCAGGGCCGTGTCGCGGAGATGCGTCAGCTCGACGCCGCGCACGCGGATGTCGATCGCCTTGCCCTCCATATGCAGGCTATGCGTGGCGACGCCAGAGCTTGCCTCGTGCAGCGCCGCGTTGGTGGCGGGCGAGCGATAGCCGGAGATCACCTGGAACGGCGCGGAAACGTCGAGGTGTGCATTGAGATCGTTCAGCAGAACAAGCAGGTTGGGATCCATCACGTGCACGTCGCCCGTGCGGAAATCGCGCAGCACATGGTTGATCGCGACGAGTGCGTCGGGCACGTACGCGCCCTGCTCCCAAAAAGCATCGCTGAAGGTGTCGCCTGTATGGAGGTTCACAAGTGAAAGACGGCGCACATCCGGAAGTGGAACGGCGGCGTTCGCCGCTTCGTTAAAGCTCAGCAATCCGGCGCTCGCCGCACCGGCGCCAAGCGCGGCCGTGCCGGCAAGCTTCAGAATGTCGCGACGTAACATGCCTTCTCGGCTCCGCAGCTTTTGTTCCCGCTGAATATAAGCGGCTTGCGGCCAAGATGGGGCGAATTATGCAGTGCGAATGAAACGCGAAAACAAGATCGCAGCATTGGCAGTCGGCGCGCTTGCGCTTGTCGCCGCGTTTCAGCTTGCTTTTGAGCATGCACGGCTTGGCGCGCGGAACGCCGCGGCGAGCACGCCAAGGCCATCCGCAGCGCTGATTATTCCGGTGCGCGGCGTTGCGAAGTCTCAGCTCAGCGACACCTGGGGTCAGGCTCGCGCACGGGGCCGCACCCACCAGGGCATCGACATTCTGGCGCCCATGGCCACGCCGGTGCTCGCCGCGCGCGATGGGCCGATCGCCCGCTTCTTCGACAGCGAACGCGGCGGGATTACCATTTATCAATATGATCGCGAGGAGCGCTTCGTTCTCTACTACGCACATCTGTCGTCACGCGCGCGCGGGCTGCGCGAAGGCGATTTCGTGCGACAAGGCCAAGTGATCGGCTATGTGGGCCAGACCGGCAACGCAACGACGCCGCATCTCCACTTCGAGATCGAGCGGCTGGGGCCGGAGCGCAAATGGTATCACGCGCAGGCGCTCAATCCGTATCCCTGGCTCAGGGAAGAGCGCATGCCGAATTAGACGCCGCCGATGCGCCTCAGGCGATCGGCGCGCCCTTGGGCAGCAACGTCCACCAACGCGCGGGCCCGTTCATTTGCTCAGCGGCTTGTCCTGCATCAGGGCCTGAGCCGAAGAACACGTCGCCGCGCAGCGGTCCGCGACGGATCGCCCCGCCTGTGTCTTGCGCCACGAGCAGATGATCGAACGGCGCGCCGTTATAGGTCCCATCGACATAAAGAAGCGCACCGTACGGATGATAGTCCGGGTCGACCGCGATCGAGCCCATCGCCGTGAGGTTCGCTCCGGCGGCGCCGCGCGGACCCATGGTGGGATCGGTGATGAGTTCTTCTTGGAAGAAAACATAAGACGGATCAGCGGCGAGCGCGGCGCGCGTCTCCTCCTCGGAGTGCGCGTTCACCCAGGCTTTGAAATTGTCCCAGGTCGCGCCTGGCATCTGACCGGATGCACGCAAGGGCGCGAGCGCGGAACTCCAGCGATAGCCGTTCTGCGCCGCGTAACTGGCCCGCTCCTGCGTGCCGTCCGGGAAGGCGACGCGTCCCGAGCCTTGGACCTGCAGATTATACACGTCGGCTGGATTGGCCCACGCAAACGCCTGCCCGGGCTGCTGCACGATCTCCGAACGCTTTGGATACGGCACCACGGTCGAGCCGTTGAGCTTGCCGGTCAAACGGCGCGGCGCGCCGCGCAAGACGTCGCTATCATAAGCATCGGCGAACGCGGCGACATCGACCGTCACCATGTCGTCAGGGCGGCGCAACAGCGGCTCGGTGAAGTTCGGCTCCGGCGTGCGCCGCGCTTCGATCACCGGTTCGTAATAGGCAGTGAGACGCGCTTCGCCGGGACCCTGCACCAAGGCCGGCGCGAAGTAGGTCTCGAAGAAAGCGCGCTCTCCGCCGGGCTGGACTTGCGTCGCCGCCGCGCACGCTGGCTGCCAATCCGCGACGCTTCCGCCATAACGTCCGTTGCTGGCCATCGGGGAATCTGCCGCGCGCAGCGCGCGCGTCGCGCATGAGCGCTGAAACGCCACCAGCGCCGGCGCGAGATCAGCGGACGCCCAGCCCGGAAGATCAGAAAATTGCGCGGGTTGAAGCGCGAACGCGACTTCCGCTGGACGCGTAGTCGTGGGGCCGGTCGGCGTTGTCGCGCACGCGCCCAACGCCAAGACCGCAAGCACGATCAATCGAGAAAGCCGCACGCGCATGCGTAGTCTCCGTCTCACCTGAACGCTTCGCCGGGCGCCACGTTGCGCAGCATTAATCGGCGCCGCCAGCTTTGCCATCCGTAACGCCGAAGTCCGTCGACTTGGCGCGACCGTCGGCGATCACAAAGCCCTCCGCTGCAAGCCCCCGCTTCAGCAATTCGCGCACAGCGGCGGCGCGGCTCGGCATACGGCGCTGAAAGCGCCAGTCGTCGAGAGCTTTCAATTCCGCATCGGTCAGCATGATTTGTAGACGTTCAGGACGCGTGAGTTTCGCCATGGGAACTCCATCAGCGCCTCTAAAACGGCCGAGCTCGCGCAGGGGTTCCTCATAAAGAGTGAATTACTCATTTTCCTCATTCGATCATCTGAACCCAGAATGCCGCCAACGCGCCAAATACAGCTTAGATTATTTGATCCCTTCGTTAGTATTGATGAGCGCTTTTCCAAAGCAGCTTCAGGTGTTACCTTCGAATTACTGGGGGCGCACACCGGATATCAATTTGCAGATGATCGCAGTCCGCGACGCGCCCGGCCCTCCGTATTCATCGCAAACGGAGAGCGATCATCGCATTGCGAACAATTTATCTGTAATCGCATCTCTGGTTCGCAGCCAAGCGCGCTCGCTTTCGGCCGGTGCGCCGCTTCCACCAGAGGCCGTCGCAACCATACTGGGCGAAGTCGCCACACGGATCGAAGCCGTGGCGCGGCTGCACCGATTGCTCGCGGATCAATCCGATAACGCGCTAATCGATCTGCCTTCGTATCTGCAGGAGGTGGTCGAGCTGGCGCGCCAAGCCTTTGACGCATCGGGCCGCTTCGCCGTTCACTGCGCAGCAGCCGCGCCGATTCAAACGGCGGCATCAAAAGCCGGGCTGATCGGCCTTATCGTCAGCGAGGCGGTCGTCAACGCCTTCAAGTACGCCCATCCTGCCGGCGTATCCGGCGAAGTCCGGGTCAACGCGCACCCGATTGGAAGCACGGGGATGCTCATCTCTGTCGAAGACGACGGGGTTGGCCTTCCGGACGGATTTGACCCGACCAAGGACGGCGGGGTGGGCTTGCGCGTCATCGCCAGCTTGGCGAAGCAGCTGGACGGGTCCGTCACGTTCCGATCCTCAGGCGTAGGCCTTTCGATCCAATTGCTGATCGGAGCCGATGGGGCGTCTTGACGCTTGCATGAAGCCCATTGCGGGCCTACTTTGCGTTCAAGAGTTATGCTCCTTTGAAGCATAAGGGTTGAGGCGGCCATGCGGCGGCCTTCGTTTGCACCCCACTTATGCTCTATATGAGCATAAGTGCCGAGATCAGGGATGGAGGCCGAGTATGGCCCGGATTATCGACGCTCCCCTCGTGGCCGGTGAAGGCGGCAGCTGCGACCCGCACGCCGTGCATGGGACCTGGGGCCGGCTCGACGCCGCCGGCCGCCGTGGGCTCGTCTATACGCCTGAGGTGAAGGCCGAGACCGACGCGCTCTATGAGCGCGTGAAAACGGTTGTGCCGGCGATCGAGTGGCCAGCTTACGCGCCCCTGATCGCGGCCATCAACAAACTGAAACGCGAAAAGAACGCCGTCATCCTCGCGCACAATTACATGACGAGCGAGATTTTCTACTGCGTCGGCGACTTCCGCGGCGACTCGCTCGCGCTGGCGCGCGAAGCGGCTGAAACCGACGCCAAGATCATCGTCCAGGCCGGCGTGCATTTCATGGCCGAGACATCGAAAATCTTAGCGCCGGAAAAGACAGTGCTGATCCCTGATCTGCGCGCGGGCTGCTCGCTCGCCGCCTCGATCACCGGCGCCGACGTGCGGCTGATCAAACAGAAATTCCCCGGCATTCCGGTCGTCACCTATGTGAACACATCGGCCGAGGTGAAAGCTGAGAGCGACGTGACGTGCACGTCGTCCAACGCCGCGCAAGTCGCCGAATGGGCGGCGAAAGAATGGAAGACGGACCGCGTGGTCCTCATCCCCGATGAGTTCCTGGCCAAGAATGTCGCGGCGCAGACCGGCATCAAGATCATCGCATGGCACGGACGCTGCGAAGTGCATGAGCGCTTCACCGCCGAGGATGTCGCCGAACTGCGCGAAGCGCACCCCGGCGTCATCGTGCTCGCGCATCCCGAATGCCCGCCTGAAGTGATGTCGGCCGCCGATTTCGCCGGCTCAACCGCGGCGCTGCAGGATTACGTGATGAAGCACCGCCCGGCGAAAGTCGTGCTGCTCACCGAATGCTCGATGAGCGACAACGTCGCCGCCGCCGCACCGGACGTGGACTTCATCCGCCCCTGCAATCTCTGTCCGCACATGAAGCGCATCACGCTCGAAGGCATCTACGACGCGCTGGTGGAAATGAAGCACGAAGTGACGATTCCCGAAGACGTCCGCGTGCGCGCCAAGCAAGCCATCGACCGTATGCTGGCCCTGCCGAAGGGCCCGCCGCGCAGCTTCGAAACACATAAGCCGTTGGCCGAAGTTGAGTTGGTCTAACCTTCTCCCTGGTGGAGAAGGTGGCCGCGAAGCGGGCGGATGAGGGGCGTGCATCACGTGCAGGCGTTGAAGATGTGGACTGCCCCTCACCCCCTAGCCCCCTCTCCACAAGGGAGAGGGGGAGTCTGGTGAGCCGTTCCGACATCATCATCGTCGGCGCGGGGCTGGCGGGGCTATTTCTGGCGCTGAAGCTGGCGCCGCGCCCGGTGCGCGTGTTGAGTCAGGCGGCGCTCGGCCAAGCCTCGTCGAGCGCATGGGCGCAAGGCGGCCTCGCCGTGGCGATGGCCTCCGGCGACAATCCCGACCTGCACGCGGAAGACACGATCAAGGCCGGCGC
>DASZSK010000256.1:0-36636 GCA_035548735.1 Caulobacterales bacterium
TGACCGCGGTTTCGGTGCTGATCATCGCGTGTCCATGCGCGCTCGGGCTCGCAACGCCGATGTCGATCATGGTCGGCGTTGGCCGTGCGGCGCAAACTGGTGTGCTGATCCGCGACGCGGCCGCGCTCGAAATGCTGGAGAAGATCGATGCGGTGATCGTCGACAAGACCGGCACGCTCACCGAAGGCAAACCCGTTTTCCTGGACGCGCGGAGCGTCGAGGGCGAAGCCGCATCCGTGCTGAGCTTCGCCGCCAGCCTCGAAGCGGGGAGCGAGCATCCGCTGGCCGCCGCCATTCTCGATGGCGCCAAGGCGTGCGGGGCGGCGATCAAGCCGGTCGCGCATTTCAGCGCGGCCATCGGCAAGGGCGTCGAAGGCGAGATCGACGGCGCACGCTATGCGCTCGGCAATGAAGATCTGATGCGCGATGGCGGCGTCGATGTTGCGCCAGTACTGGCCGAGGTCGAAGCGTTGCGCGTGGACAAGGGCGCGACCGTGATGTTCCTCGCGCAAGGGCGGCGCCTGCTTGGCTTCATTGCCGTCGCCGATCCGATCAAGCCGTCCGCGGAAGCGGCGCTGAAGGCGCTGCGCGAAGCCGGCGTGCGCGTGGTGCTGGCGACGGGCGATGCGCCCGGCGCGGCGCGCGCCGTCGGCGCTCAGCTCGGCTTTGCGCCGGACGATATCCGCGCCAATGTCAAACCCGAGGACAAAGCCGCGCTTGTCGCCGAACTCAAGGCGGAGGGACGTCGGGTGGCGATGGCGGGGGACGGCGTCAATGACGCGCCCGCACTTGCCGCAGCCGATGTCGGCATCGCCATGGGAACGGGAACGGACGTGGCCATCGAAAGCGCCGGCGTCACGCTGGTGAAAGGCGATCTCGCCGGCGTTGCGCGCGCCGTTCGCTTGTCCAAGGCGACGATGCGCAACATTCGCCAAAACCTCTTTCTATCCTTCGTCTACAACGCTGCTGGCGTGCCGATTGCTGCTGGCGTGCTCTATCCGCTGTTCGGCTGGACGCTTTCGCCGCTGTTCGCATCCGCTGCGATGGCGCTTTCTTCGGTTAGCGTGATCGCCAACGCGCTGCGGCTCAACGCCATACGGCTTTAGTCTTTGTTCGGAACCAACGCGGCTGTGCATCGTTTGCAGCTTCCGGGGAACCTCAAACAAACAAATGCGTTCCCGTTCGCGTCGCGCCAAAGGAGCGGCGTGTCTGCTCGTGGAACGACATGGCTCAAGACCGGATCGAAGGGACCACCGGCCGGGTAGAGGAGATCGCCAGCCAGGACGGACCGCTTTCGCCGGACCGTCCTCACCTCGGAGCGCATCCGGCGGCGTGTCCTGTGATCGGGCTTGGCGCTTCGGCGGGCGGCTTGGAGGCATTCCAGGCTTTTCTTGGCGCCGCGCCTGCCGACGCGGGGTTTGCCTATGTGCTGGTGCAGCACCTCGATCCCAACCACGAAAGCATGCTGGCCGAACTGCTGAGCCGGCGCACGACAATGCCGGTGCGCCAAGTCGTCGATGGCGCGGCCATTGAGCCGAACTGCGTTTACCTCATTCCGCCAAACGCGAGTCTGATCATTGAGCGCGCGAAGCTCAAACTCTCGGAGTTTTCCGAGCCGCGCGGCTTTCGCCGGCCCATCGATGTCTTTTTCCGCAGCCTCGCCGTGGATCAGGGGTCGAACGCCGCCTGCGTCGTACTGTCGGGAACGGGGGCTGATGGAAGCGAAGGCTTGCGCGCGGTGAAGGAGGCGGGCGGCCTCACCTTGGTGCAGGACCCGGGGAGCGCGAAATACGACGGCATGCCCAAGAGTGCGGCTGCCACCGGGCTCGTCGACAAGGTGCTGAACGTGCCCGACATGCCGGGCGCGATCCGCGATTATTTTGATCGCAGTCAGGCGAGCGTGTTCAGCCTCCCCGACGTGACCGATTTCCTGCTCAATGTCTGCGAAGAATTGCGCCGACGGCTTGGGCACGATTTCAGCCAATACAAGCGCAACACGATGTTGAGGCGCATTCAACGGCGCATGCAGGTCGTGGGGGCGACAACGGGAGCGGACTATCTCGCGCTGCTCCGCGACAATCCGGAGGAAGCTCGCCTGCTGTTTCGCGACCTGTTGATCAACGTCACCTGCTTCTTCCGCGACTCGGACGGCTTTGATTTTCTGCGCCGCGAAGTGATTCCGGAATTGCTGCGCGGCAAGGGCGCCGCCGACACCATCCGCATCTGGACGCCCGGTTGTTCAAGCGGCGAAGAGGCTTACAGCCTCGCCATCCTCATTGCGGAGGCGCTGAGCCGGACGCAGACGCGGCCGAGCGTGCAGATCTTCGCCACCGACATCGATGAAGCGATGCTGCAGAAGGCGCGCAGCGCGAGCTATCCGCGCTCGGCCGTGAAGGAAGTCCCCCCAGAGCTTCTCGACCGTTACTTCTTCGCGCAGGACGATGACTTCGTGCTGATGCAGTCGGTGCGCGATATGGTGCGCGTGTCGAACCACAATCTGATCAAGGACCCGCCGTTCTCGCGCGTCGATCTGATCGCCTGCCGCAATCTGCTTATTTATCTCAACACGAACCTGCAGCAGAGGCTCATTCCGGTTTTTCACTATGCGCTGAAGCCAAACGGCTGGCTTTTCCTCGGCTCGGCCGAAAATATCGCCAGCCGCGGCGATCTGTTCGAAACGCTCGATCCGGCGGCGAAAATCTATCGCCGCCGCGGCATGCATAGGCAGTCGGTGGCGATGCCGCTGGTTGTCGAGACGTGGCAGGGCGGAAACGGATCGAACGGCGAGCATGCGCGCCCGGCGGATCGGGCCGACGCGGCCACGCGACGCGTCATGGAGCGATATGCGCCGCCGCACGTGGTGGTGAACCGCGACAACGAAATTCTGCGTTCTTCGAGCAGAACGGGGCGCTATCTCGAACTCGCCGAAGGGGCGCCGTCCAACAAGGTCACGGACCTCGCCAAGCGTGGCTTGCGCACGGCGGTCCGCGCCGTTCTCGATTCCGCCCGGCGCGCAAGCAAGCGCACGATCAAGCGCGACGTGGAGGTCGAAACCGAAGGCGATGCGCTCATCACCGTCGATGTCGTCGCCGATCCGCTGAACGAGGAAGAGACGCTGCTGATCTTCCATGAGGGCGCGGAAGTGCGGCGCGACGGCGAGGCGGATGCTGAAGTGCGCATCGACGGCTATTCGCAGGAAGAGCGCGTCAAGCAGTTGGAAGACGAACTCGACGAGACGCGTTCCAAGCTGCGCACGACGGTCGAGGAGCTGGAGACATCGAACGAGGAGCTCAAAAGCTCCAACGAAGAAATGATGTCGATGAACGAGGAGCTGCAATCCTCGAACGAGGAGCTGGCGACGGTCAATGAAGAATTGAAGAACAAGGTCGACCAACTCGCGCGCGCCAACAGCGATCTGCAGAATTTCATCGAAAGCACGCAGGTCCCGACCATCTTCCTTGACCGCAAGATGCGGATCAGGAGCTTCACGCCGGCGACGCGCACGCTATTCCGGTTTCAGGAGCAGGATAGGGGTAGGCCCTTCTCTGACGTGGTTTCGCGGGCTGATCAGAAGCAGCTCGAAGACCTGGGTCAGCGTGTGCTGGAGAGCGGCGAGCCGATCGAACAAGAGCTGTCGGTCGAGAACGGCAAGGAAAACTACGCGTTGCGTGTTTTGCCTTATCGCGATCTGCACGACCAGACCGACGGCGTCATCATGGTGTTTACCGACGTCACCAAAATCCGCCAGGCGCAGGCCGATGTGGCGCGCACGGAAGGTTTGGCGCGGCAGCGCAGCCAGGAAATCGAGACGTTATACAAGACCGCGCCGGTCGGCATGGCGATGCTCGACCGCAACAAGCGCTTCCTGCGCATCAATCAGCACTTCTCCGATCTGGCGGGTGATCCCATCGATACGCTGTCCGGGCGATCGCTGCGCGACATGATCCCGATGCTGGCGGACAAAATCGAGGGCGCCATCGCGCAGGTGTTTGAGAGGGGCAAACCCGTCAGCAATCTTGAGGTGACGATGCGGATCGGCGACGAGCCGGTGCGCGATTTTCTCGCGGACGTCTATCCTTATGAGGAAGATGGCCGCATCACCGCCGTCGGCCTGATCCTTAAGGACGTCACCGAAATCCGACGTCTCGAAAGAGAAATGCGTCGGCTCATGGACGAGCTGCAGCATCGGGTGAAGAACACGCTCGCGTCCGTCGCGTCCATCGTCAATCAGACCGTGAGTGCCGCGACCAACAAGAAGGAAATGGTTGGCACGCTGAAGAAACGCATTTCAGCTCTTGCCGCGACGCACGACCTGCTAACGCTCGACGATTGGCGCGACGCCTCGCTGAACGATATTCTGGAGTCGGAATTGTCGCCGTACATGCAGGGCGGCAAGATCAACATCTCCGGGCCGGAAGTTCGGTTGCCGCCGAAGCATGCACTCACGCTCACGCTTACGCTGCATGAACTCACCACGAACGCCGCCAAATATGGTGCGCTTGGGAACGACGCGGGACGCCTTTCGATCGAATGGTTCGTAAGTGTCGAGGCCAGCGGACGAAAACTGAAGCTCACATGGATCGAAAGCGGGGTTCCCGGCGTTCCGCCTGCAAATGTGAAGCAGAGCTTTGGCACGAAACTGATCCGCAGCGCCGTGATCCACGATCTTCAAGGCGAGTGCGTTTATAATCTGGCTGTCGGCGGGGTTCAGTGCACGCTGACGGTTCCATTCTGAGGGGATGAGCGTGGAAGAGTTGAGGGGCGCTTCCGTTTTGCTTCTGGAAGACGAATTTCTGATCGCGCTGGACGCGGAAGAGATTCTGAAAGGCTTGGGCGTGGGTGATGTTTGCACCGCCTGCACGCTCGCCGACGCCGAGCGCCTCGTGCAGGCGCACCGGTTCGACGTCGCCGTGTTCGATGTGAACATCAATGGCCAGACCAGCCTTGCGCTCGCGGAGAAGCTGATCGAAGCGGGCACGCCAGTGCTGTTCGCCACCGGCTACGGGATGCGCGGGCGCGCCTTCAGTCATCTCGGCGTCTGCGTAAGCAAGCCTTACACGCCGGAGCGCTTCCGACTGGGGCTGGCGCAGACGCTGCGACGCGAAGCCTTTGGTGAAGCGAGCCTTTGAGGCGCGCTCACGCCGTGGTCGCGTAACCGCCGTCGACGGGAATAATGGCGCCGCACACATAAGCGCTCGCTTTCGAGGCGAGATAGAGGGCGACGCCAGCCATGTCGTCAGCTTCGCCCCAGCGGCCCATTGGCGTTTTCGCGCGCGTGGCGTCGCCGAAATCCTCGGGCATGCTGCCCGTCATCTTGGTGAGAAAATAGCCGGGCGCGACGCCGTTCACGGCGATGCGCTTGGCGGCGAGGAATTTCCCCATCATGCGCGTGACATGGTGCACCGCCGCTTTGGACGCCGCGTAGCTGTAGGCTTCGGTCGGTGCGATATGCAGCCCATCCATCGAACCGATATTGATGACGCGCGCGAAGTCGTCTTCCGATCCCGCCGCTTCCAGCGGTTTCAGCAAACGCTGCGTGAGGAAGAAGACCGACTTGACGTTTAGGTCCATCACTTTGTCCCAACCTGATTCCGGGAACGATTCGAATGGCGCACCCCAGCTGGCGCCCGCATTGTTGACGAGGATATGCAGATTCTGTTCGCGCTTCTCGAATTCCGAGCCGAGCCGCTCGATTTCATCCATTCGGCTCAAATCCGCCGGCAAAGCGATGCATTCACCGAATTTGGAGAGTTCTTCCGCAAGCGCATGGCAGGCGTCAGCTTTGCGCGCCGTGATATAGACTTTCGCGCCGTTCTCGACATAGGCGCGCGCCACCATTTCGCCGATGCCGCGCGAGCCGCCCGTGACCAGCGCGACTTTGCCTTCGATGGAAAACAGATCCGTGATTTTCATGACGCCCGCTTGCTGATGGTATTGCCGCGTCATGATGAGGCGAACCTGGCGTCGAAGCAATCGTCCTCAGGACGAGGCGCGTCCTGCGATGTCCACGCGTGCGCGGCGGCGCCTATTTGCGGGCGCGGTAGAACGGCTCCATGCGGTCGCGCGACAAAGCGATGTGCTCCCGCATCGCTGCGGAGGCCGCATTCGCCTCGCCCGCGGCAATCGCTTTTAGGATGCGCGCGTGCTCCATCACCGCCCCTTCCGTCACCGTTTCATGGTGGCGCAGCCGGAACAGGTGCATGTGCGTGTAGAGCCGCCCGAGCGCCTCGGCGATGATCTCGTTGCCGCAGCCTTCGGCGATGATCTCGTGGAAACGCGCGTCGAGCACGGCGAAGCGGCCGTAACTGGCCGCCGATTCATCTTTGAGGCACGCCTCCATGGCGTGGCCGACGTCCGCCAGCTCCGCGCGCTGCGGCGTCGTCATACGCTCGGTCGCCAGTGCGGCGGCTGCGGGCTCCATCAGCAGGCGGAATTCATAGAGGTCGCGAAAGCGATCGCCGGACGGGATCGGCGCCGCGCTGAAGCCGGCGTTGTGCTTGCGCGCCACCAAGCCTTCCGTCTCGAGCCGGATCAGCGCGGCGCGGATCGGCGTTTGCGACACGCCCAACTCGCGGACAAGCGCGTCGACGGCGATGCGTTCGCCAGGCGCGATCTTGAGCGTGATGAGCTGGGTCAGCAGCGCTTCGTAAACGTCGTCGCCCACGGAATTCCGGTTTGGCAGCAGCGGCCGCTCGTTCCGATCCGAGGCGAGGTTGGAAAGTTCGCTGAACCGCCGGGACATTGCCTCGCCGCCACTCCTATCTCGCCTTGACGCCCGTTTCGAGTTTGCCATAAATACGATATCCGATCGGATCTAGATCGGCAATCACCCTTCGAGGCGCTTCGGAGGGAAGCAGGCGCGGGACGCCAGGGAGAGGCGAGTGGCGAACGGATCACGCGCCACGGGCTACGCGCCCAGCGCACGGCTCCCCGTCGAGCGTATCGAAGCGACCTGCATTCGCGCCTTGACGCGCGCCGGCGTCCCGGAGGCGCACGCCAGAGTGCAGACGTCGCTGTTGCTCGAAGCCGAGCTGAGAGGGCACGCTTCGCATGGTGTGCTGCGGCTGCCGCGCGTCGTTGAGCGCATCGCCAATGGCGTGACCGATCCGCGCGCCGTCGGTGATCACACGTGGACCGGCAATCTGCTGCGCGTCGACGGTCGCAACGGTCTGGGACCGGTCGTCGCGCTTGAAGCGATCGAGCAAATTTCCATTCGTGCGTCCGATAGCGGCGTCGCGCTGGCGGCGATCCGCAACTGCAATCATCTCGGCATGCTTGGGTGGTACGCCGAGAAGGTCGCCGGCAACGGGCAAGTGTTCATTGGTCTCACCGTCAGCGAAGCGCTCGTGCATCCGTGGGGCGGGCGCGAAGCGATGCTCGGCACCAATCCGATCGCCATTGGCGTGCCGGCGCAGCCTGCGCCGTTCGTACTCGACATGGCGACCAGCATCGTCTCGATGGGCAAGATTCATGATCACGCCAATCGGGGCGAGGCTATTCCTCTTGGGTGGGCGCTCGATGCGGACGGCGAGCCGACAACAGACGCCGTTGCGGCAAAATCCGGCGCTATTGCGCCGTTCGGCGGCGCGAAGGGATATGCGCTTGGGCTTGCGTTCGAGGTGCTCGTCGCCAGCCTGACGGGCGCTGCGATCGGGCGCGACGTCACCGGCACGCTGGACTCAGAGACCGTCTGCAACAAGGGCGACGTGTTCATCATCGCCGAGCCGGCGAAAGGCGCGGGCGCGGTGGTGTCGCGCTTTCTCGACGCAGTGCGCGGTTCGCAACCCGCCGATCCCGCGCATGGCGTGCGCGTTCCGGGAGATCGCTTACGCGGTTCGCGTCAATCCGAACTTGAGATTCCGGCGCTGATCTGGGCGCGCATCAACGCACTCGCCGAGCGTCCAGCCGAATTGGGAGAAGGATGATGTCGTTTGAACTTGGCGTGATGCGGGCGCCGCCGCGCATCTTGTTTGGCGCAGGCCAGCGCCGCGCGCTCGGTTTGGCGGCGTCGCAGCTCGGAAAGCGCGCACTGATTTGTACCGACACGCGGCTCGCCGGCCTGCCCGTGATGCGCGAGGTGTGCGCCGATCTCGGCGAACATGGGCTCAAGGTCGAAGTGTTTCCCGATACGCAGCCCGAACTGCCAGTCGAGGGCGTGCATGCGTGCGTCGAGCAGTACAGAGCCTTCAATCCGGACGTGATCATCGGCTTTGGCGGCGGCAGCTGTCTCGATCTTGCAAAGCTCGTGAGCCTCTTGCTCACGCATGGCGGGCCGCTCTCGAACTATTATGGCGAATTCAAAGTGCCCGGACCGGTCGTGCCGATGATCCTGATGCCGACGACGTCGGGCACCGGCTCGGAGGTCACGCCTGTCGCCGTGCTGGGCGACCCAGAGCGCGAGATGAAGGTGGGTATATCGAGCCCGGAACTCATTCCGCACATGGCGATCTGCGATCCGGAATTGACGCTCACATGCCCGCCGGGGCTGACGGCGTTGTCCGGCGCTGATGCGTTGGGGCACGCAATCGAAGCCTTCGCGGCGGTGAGCCGTCCGCCGACGCCCGATCTCGCTTTCAAGCGCGTCTTCGTCGGCAAGAATGCGCTGAGCGATCATCACGCGCGCACGGCGATCCGGCTCATTTTCAAATGGTTGCCCACGGCGGTGCGTGACGGCGGCAATCTCGAAGCGCGGAGCGCGGTGATGATGGCGTCGATGCTCGCGGGCATGGCGTTTTCGACAGCGGGAACCGGCGCGGCGCACGCGATCCAATATCCAATTGGCGCGCTGACGCATACCGCACATGGCCTGGGGATCGGCGTCTTGCTGCCGTACACGATGTCGTTCAACGAGCCGGCGGCCGGTGAAATCTACGAGGAGATCGTCGATATTGTCGGCATTCCGGCGCCGAACGGAAACAGGGCGCAGGCCGCGATTGCGGCGGTGAAAAAGCTGTTCGCCGAGATCGGCATTCCAGTCGGGCTCGATGCGCTCGGCGTATCCGAGAAAGACATCGATTGGGTGGCGGAGCGCTCGATCCTGGCGACCCGCCTCGTCGAAAACAATCGCCGTGAACTCAATGCAGCCGGCGCCGCGAGCATCGTTCGCGAAGCGCTCGGCGTTTCAGCCAAAGCCAACGTGGAGTAAAATCGTGTCGCTCGCTGCAGCTCAAACCGAATCCGTTCCCTTCGTGGAGTACACTGACCTCTTGATCGCCGGCGCCTGGGCGCCGGGATCGCGCGGCAAACGGATTCCCGTCAGCGATCCTTCGACCGGCGCAACGATCGCCGATGTCGCCGACGCCTCCGTTGAAGACGCGATCGCAGCGGTCGATGCCGCCGCGAACGCCGCCGCAGCTTGGGCGGCGACGCCGCCGCGCAAACGCAGCGAAATTCTGCGCCGTTGCTGGGAATTGATGATGCGCGACGCCGAGCGGCTGGCGAAGCTGATCTCGCTGGAGAACGGCAAGGCGTTGAAGGATGCGCGCGGCGAGGTGGCGTATGCGGCTGAATTCTTCCGCTGGTTCGCGGAAGAGGCGGTGCGCATCAATGGCGACATCGGCGTTGCGCCGGCCGGCGCCAACCGCATCGTCGTGCAATACCAGCCGATTGGCGTCTCGCTGCTGATCACGCCGTGGAATTTTCCCGCCGCAATGGCGACGCGGAAGATCGCGCCCGCGCTGGCGGCGGGCTGCACTTGCGTCTTGAAGCCCGCGACGGAGACGCCGCTCACGGCTTACGCGATGGGCGCGCTGTGTCTGGAAGCCGGCGTGCCGGCGGGCGTCGTCAACATCATCACCACGTCGACCACGGGCGAAGTGGTCAACGCAATGCTGGACGATCCGCGCGTGCGCAAGCTCTCGTTCACGGGATCGACCGAAGTCGGCCGCGTGCTGCTGAAGAAGGCGGCCGATCAAATCATCAATTGCTCGATGGAGCTCGGCGGCAACGCACCCTTCATCGTCTTCGACGACGCCGATCTCGACAAGGCGATCGAAGGCGCGATGATCGCCAAGATGCGCAATGGCGGCGAAGCTTGCACCGCGGCAAACCGTTTTTACGTGCAGCGCGGCGTGGCCGAGAAATTCAGCAAAAAATTCGCTGAGGCGATGGCTGCGCTCAATGTCGGCGAGGGCGTCGATCCCAAGACCGATTGCGGCCCGCTGGTGAACGCCAAGGCCGTCAACAATGTCGCGCGGCTGGTGGACGACGCGGTGGCGAAGAAGGCCAAAGTGCTGTGCGGCGGCAAGCGGCTTACGCGGGCTGGCCATTTCTATGCGCCAACCGTGCTTGCCGATGTGCCAAGCGATGCGCAGATCCTGCGCGAGGAAATTTTTGGGCCGGTCGCACCGATCATGGTGTTCGACAGCGAAGAGGAGGCGATCGCGCGCGCGAACGATACGGAATATGGGCTCGTCTCCTACGTCTTCACCAGCGAGCTCAGTCGCGCCCTGCGGGTCGCGGAGAAGCTTGAAGCGGGCATGATCGCGCTCAATCGCGGCCTGGTGTCCGATCCGGCCGCGCCGTTCGGCGGCGTCAAGCAAAGCGGCCTCGGTCGCGAAGGCGCGCATCACGGCATTCTCGAGTTCATGGAAGCCAAATACATCGCCGCAAGCTGGTGAGCCGCACGCTCAACCAAAGCCGATAACAAAAAAGGGAGGCGTGAATGAAATTCATCAGCAGGGGCAGCGTTCCCGACGAAGAGCGCTGGACCATCTACAACAAGATCGGCTGGCGCATTCTCCCGCTCATCCTGATCGGCTACACGATCGCCTGCATCGATCGCCTGAACGTCTCGTTCGCGAAATTGCAGATGGCGGCGGATATTGGCCTGTCCAACGCGATGTACGGCTTCGGCGCCGGCATCTTTTTCATCGGCTATTGTATCTGCGAAATCCCCAGCAACATGATCCTGCACCGCGTCGGCGCAAGGCTGTGGCTGGCGCGCATCATGATTGTGTGGGGCGTGATTTCAGTGGCGACCATGTTCATCGCCACGCCGCTGCAATTCTACGTGCTGCGTTTCCTGTTGGGCGTCGCCGAGGCGGGCTTTTATCCCGGCGCGCTGCTCTATCTGACCTATTGGTTTCCGCGCTTCGCGCGCGGTCAGGCGACGTCGATCATGCTGCTCGGCACCAATTTCGCCTCGCTGCTCGGCGGACCGCTGGCCGGCTCCATCATGAGCGGACTGAACGGCGCCGGCGGCTGGCGCGGTTGGCAATGGCTGTTCTTGCTCGAAGGCCTGCCTGCAGTGCTCGTCGGCGTGGCCGTTTGGGTTGTTCTACGCAACGGCCCGCGCGACGCCAAATGGCTCGGCGCGAAAGAACAAGACATCGTGACCGGCGATCTCGCCGCCGATCAAGCCTCACAAGGCGGACATGGTCACGGATACGGCGATGCGTTTCGCAATGTGAACATCTGGTTCCTGGTGCTGATCAATTTCTGCAACTTGTGCATCCTCTACGGCATTTTGTTCTGGCAACCGACCATCATCACGCAAGTGAGCGGCGCGGGCGTATTCGACACGGGCTTGATCGCGGCGGCGATCGCGGTGCTGCCGATGGCGACGCTTATTCTCTACGCGCGCAGCTCCGACCGCAGCGATGAGCGCCGTTGGCACGGCGTGATGGGTTTCGCGATGTCGCTGTGCGGGCTCGTCCTCGCGGCGGCGCTTCCCAACAACACGTGGGCGGTGCTGGCGAGCCTGGTGATCGTCAATTGCGGCATCCAGGCGACGTCCCTGATCATCTTCTCGCTGCCGGCGATCTTTGCGCGCGGCGCCTCGGCGGCGACGGGGTTCGCGCTTATCACCACGCTCGGCAATTTTTCCGGCTACGCCAGTCCGTACGTGATCGGCATTCTGCGAGAGAATACGGGCGGTTTCAGCACGGCTTTCTTCGCGCTGGCCGCGCTTTCCGTGCTGGGCGCGTTTCTCGTTCTGCTGATGCCGGGTCTGCGCGCAATGCAGCGCGAGCGCGCAGGCGGCAATGCGCCTGCAGCCGCGGAATAGGTCGTCACAACGCGAAGCGTTCGCCGACCATCTCCTCGCTCTTCGCCCAAAGCGCGTCGGCGTTGGCGGGATCAAGCGCATAGGAGCGCACGCCGAAGCGCGGGACGTCGTTGTCGTTGATTTCAGCGGGATTGCAGTCTTCGCAGAAGTGTCCGCCGACGAGGTCGCCGGGCGCGACGACGGCGGCCCACACGCTCGTGGCGGCCCCCTGAGGAATCGATTTGGCGGCCGGAAGGCCCGCACCGCCGCGCATCGCCGTAAGTTCTTGCACCAGTTCCGGCGTCAGGTGGCGGCCAAGTTCCGTGGAGATTACGCCAGGGTGGACCGCGGTCGCGCGGATGCCCTTGCTCCTGAGTTTGCGATCGAGGGCTACGGCGTAGAGCACGTTCGCCGTTTTGGCGCGGGCGTATGCACGCCACGGATTGTAGGGCGTGTGCTCGAAGTTCGGGTCGTCGAGCACCACGTTGGAATTGCGATGCCCGGAGGAGGACAGCATCACAATGCGTCCGCCGCTCTTGAGCAGCGGAATGAGCCTGTTGATAAACACGAAGTGTCCAAGATGATTGGTCCCGAATTGCGTTTCGAAGCCGTCGGCGGTGCGGCCTTCTGGGCACGCCATGACGCCGGCATTGCCGATGATCACGTCGAACATTGCGCCTTTGGCTAAGAGTGCATTGGTCGCTTGGCGTGCGCTGGCCAAGGAGGCGAGGTCGAGTTCCACCAATTCTATGTTATGCACGCCGGCGCGCTCCAGCGCTTCACGCGCCTTGTCCAAATCGCGCGCCGTGCCGACGACCTGCGCGCCATGCGCCGCGAGTGCGCGGATGGTTTCGACGCCTAGGCCGGCGGAGGCGCCGGTCACCAGCACGCGCCTGCCGGAAAGATCGACGCCCTCAAGAACGTCCTCGGTCGTGCTCGTTGCGCCAAAGGGCATGCGGATCTCCCGATGTGAGGCTAGCGCTTACGCGCCCAAGCGCCTTCGGGGACTTCGTCCAGCGCTGTGCGATAATCTTCGCGCCGCTCGACCGGCAGCGCGGCGAAATCGACGACTTTCGAAGCGAAATCGCGCAGCAATCCCTGCCGTTCGCTCTCTTCAAGCCGTGGCGCGGCGTAAGCCACGAACGGTTCAGACACGGTGTAACCCATATATTCGAGAGTCAGGCGGCGCACCGGCAGCAGGATGTCGTCGATTGGGCCGTAGACATCGCCTTCGGTGAAGCGCGTGAGCGGACCGCCGGTCGTTACAGAAATCATTGCGCGCCGGCCTTTGAATAGGCCCGTCTCGAAGCGGCGGCCGTCGACATAGCCGAAGCCGTAGGCGAGCACGCGTTCGAACCAGCCCTTCAACAATGCTGGCGCGCTGCCCCACCACAGCGGGAATTGCAGGATGAGTGCGTCGGCCGCGGCGACGCGCGCCTGCTCGCGCGCAATGTCGGGCGCGAAGGCGTGCCGGCGCGTCGCCAGCGCTTGCTCGGATTGGATATGCAGGCGGTCCGCGTTATTTACGCTGGCATATCATGCCGGCCGATATCGGCGCGAAAGCCGTCGGCGTAGAGATCCGAGACGATGACCGCGTGCCCCTGCGTCGTAAGCGCCTCGGTCGCCGCGCGTGCGAGCGCGTGATTAAACGAGCAAGGCTCCGGATGCGCGAGGACGATGAGGATCGTTTTCGGTTCTATGGCGGCGATCCTGTCAGAGTGCGGCGATGTAGCCGCCTTCGAGCGGCAGCGTGTGGCCGTTGATGTAAGCCCCGGCGCGCGAAGCGAGGAAAACGGCCACGCCTTCCATGTCGTCAGCTTGGCCCGGACGGCCGAGCGGAATATAGGTGGCGATCGCCTTCTTGGTGCCTTCGGCTTCGACATCCGTCATGCCGGTCGGGAAGGGGCCGGGCGCGATGGCGTTGACGACGATGTTTTCGCGCCCCAGCCGCTTCGCAAGCGAACGCGTGATGTGATGCACCCCGGCTTTCGAGGCGCCATAGGCGTGCGCCTCCCAATTCGGAACATGCAGCCCGCCGATCGAGCCGATATTGATGATGCGGGCGGGGTCGCTCGCGCTCGCGGTCTTTTTCAGCAAGGGCAGCACGCCTTGCGTCAGGAAGAATAGCGATCGCACATTGAGATCAAATACCATGTCCCAGAGTTCGTGCGAGAATTCCTCCACCGAGCCGCGCGCATCGACGCCGGCATTGTTGACGAGGATGTGGAGCTTGTCTTCGCGCTCCGCCAGCGCCTTGGCCAGCGCTTCCGCGCCGCCATCGACCCCGAGGTCGGCGGCGATTGCGCGACACTCGCCAAGCGCCGACAATTCCGCGGCGACCGCCTCGCAGCGGCCCTTGTCGCGCGCGGCGATATAGGTGCGCACCCCGCGGCGGACGTAGCCGCGTGCGATCATCAGGCCGATGCCGCTGGTGCCCCCGGTGACGAGCGCCACTTTGCCCGAGATGTCGAAAAGCGGATCGCCAGCCACGGATCGTCCTCCAACTTTGCTTGGTCCGTCTGTTTTGCGAGATGCGCGCCGCGACGGCAACGGGATCGGGCGCGCATTTCTCAATTCGAAAAAATGGCTAGCTGCCTTCGGTGGACTTTGCCTCGGGAGCGGGCGACTTAGTTCCTAGCGAGGAGCGAGAGATGGACTTTGTTCGCCTGGGCCGAACCAATGAACGGGTGAGCGTGGTCGGACTTGGCTGCGGCGGCCATTCTCGGCTCGGCATGGCGCACGGCGCGTCGAGCGCCGAGGCCGCGAACTTGGTGCGCCGCGCCGTTGATCTTGGCGTCAGCTTCATCGACACGGCGCTCGTGTATGGAACAGAGGAGGCGGTTGGTCTTGGCATAAGCGGACGAGACCGCGGCAAGCTCTTCATCTCGACCAAGAGCTGGGTCGGCCGCGGGCCGGCGGAAACCAATCCGGAGAATATCAGCGCAGCCGAACTCAGCGCCAATCTCGATGGGAGCCTGAAGCGGCTCAAGACCGACTATGTCGATGTCTATCATCTGCATGGCGTGTCGCTGGCGCAGCTCGCGCATGCGCGCGAGGTGCTGTTGCCGGAGGTGAGGCGGCAGCAAAAGGCCGGCAAAATCCGTTTCATCGGGCTCACCGAAGTATTCCGCTTCGACACTGATCATCGGATGTTTCAGGCGGCCTTGCCCCACAACGAATTCGACGTGGTGATGGTGGGATTCAATCTGCTGAATCCGAGCGCGCGCAAGAATGTGTTTCCGTGGACGATCCGCAATGACGTCGGCACACTCATCATGTTCGCGGTGCGCCGGGGCTTGAACAGCGCCGCGAACACGTGCGAGGCGGTGGCTGCGCTGATCGAACGCGGCGAAGTGGAGCTGGATTCGATCAACCCCGAGGACCCGCTCGACTTTTTGCGAACGACGCCCGGCGTCAAATCGCAGATCGAGGCGGCTTATCGCTTCTGCCGGTATGAACCGGGCGCGCATGTCGTGCTCACAGGAACGAGCAGTGCTGCGCATCTCGAAGAAAACATCGCGTCGATCTTGGCGCCGCCTTTGCCGGCGGAGGCGCTGGTGAAACTCAAAGCGATTTTCGGCGACGCCAGTTCCGCATCGGCCGATTAGAGCGGGGCCGCGTATCGGCGCGCGATGTCGACGAGCATGTGCGGGCCGCCGAAACCGCCGCTCTTGGTGATGAGGCGCATCGGCCGCGCATTGATCGCGATTTTCGCGGTCGGCACGCCGAGGGCGAAGGCGCCGTCGACGCAGAGTGTGCGAATACCCGCTTCGCGCACGAGGGCCGAAGCCGTGTCGCCGCCGGTCGCAAGGATGGTTTCGACGCGCGACTGCTCGATCAAACGAAGCGCGGCGCGAGCCAAGGCCCGCGCGATATCGCTTTGAGACGCGACGGTCTCGGGAGGCGCGCGCAGGATGATCACACGCGCACCTGTCATCGCTTGTGGATCGATCTCCGCAGCGCCGACCACGAAGGCGCTCGGACGCAGGTCGGAGTGTTCGAGCCGCGCGAGTTGTTCAAGCGTGATCGGATCGCGCGAGCCGGCAAGAATGAGCAGCGGACCACGGTGCGCGGACTCCGTCGGAAGCGGAGACGCGGGGCGGGGTAGCCCCGCGATGCTGGCGGCCAGCCCCGCCGCGCCGACCCCCAGGTGAGTTCTGGCGTTGTGAAGCAGACCTTTGGCGACGTTATCGAGCGCTTGCGCATCCGAGCAGTCCGGCGCGGTCACCGCTCGATCGAGCGCAATGTGCTTACCGATCGGCAGCGGCGCATCGATGCCAAAGCCGGCGACGGCGCCGGCGATGACGAAACGCCCCATGTCAGGAATAGCGGGCGCGATGATGGCGTGCGCGCGGCCGCTCGCCGTCATCAGGGCGCGAACTTCGTCGCCGACATTGCCCTTAAGCCGCGAGTCAATCTTCTTGAAGACGAGGCGCGGTTCGAAGGCGGCGAGTTTCTTCCACGCTCGCCGGACTTCACGCTGCGCGCCTTCGGATGCGAGGGCGCGTGTCTCCGTATTGATCGCAAAGACCTCGCAATCGGCGATCGCGCTGGCGTCACAAGCATCGATATCGGGCGCCGCTGCGACCTTCATGCCGCGCGTCGCGAAGGGGGCGGCGCTATCCAGCGCGCCCGTGATATCGTCGGCGATAATCGCGACTTCAAGCGCCATGACTGGGAGCTTACGCCGCCACGTCGGCGCCGCAAGGGATGAGCGTGTTGTGCCGTGCGGGGCGCGACGGCATAGTGTTCAGGCCATGAGCAATACGCGCGCGATCCTGATCACGATGGGCGATCCAGCGGGGATCGGCCCGGAGATCATCTGCAAGGCGATCGCCGAGCAAGATGCCGCGAGCCGGGAGCGCATCAGCGTCATCGGCACGCTGGCGGCCTTGGAGCGCGCAAACAAGATCACAGGAAGCAATCTCAGATTTGCGCCGATGCGAGGCGCAGGCGTCGTTCACGTCGAAAATGTCGAACTGGACGCTCCGCTGCCGGAGATCGGCCGGGTCGCCGCGCGCGCAGGCGATCTGGCCTATCGCTATGTCGCGCGCGGCGTGGAATTGGCCCTGGCGGGTGGCGGCTGCGTCGTCACAGCGCCCATTAACAAGGAAGCGCTCAACAAGGCCGGTCATCATTATGACGGGCACACAGGCATGATTGCGGCGCTGACCGGCGCGCCTTCGTCATTCATGCTGCTGACCTCGGATTTGTTCTCCGTCATTCACGTATCGACGCACGTTGCCTTGGAGACGGCGATCGCGCGGGTGAAGTCGGAGCGCGTGTTGGACACAATCTTCGCTGGCGAAGCCTTCTTTCGGAGGATTGGCGTGGCGCGCCCAAGACTGGCTGTGGCGGGATTGAACCCGCATTGCGGCGAGCACGGGCTGTTCGGCAACCAGGAAGCGGAATTCATCACGCCGGCGATCGCGCGCGCGCGGGAACGCGGCATCGACGTGGCCGGCCCGATCTCGCCGGACACGGTGTTTCATCGTGCGATGCGCGGCGAGTTCGATCTCGTGGTCGCACAATACCACGATCAGGGCCATATCCCGATCAAGCTCGTCGCGTTCGACACGACGGTGAATGTGTCGCTCGGCCTGCCGATCGATCGAACCTCGGTCGATCACGGCACCGCGTTCGACATCGCCGGAACCGGCCGCGCCTCGCATCGCAATCTGATGGCGGCGATCGCATATGCGCGCCGGTTGGCGAATGCGCCGCGTCCCGCATGACGAGCTAGATGGCGATGACGACTTTGCCGAAGTGCTTCCCGGAAAGTTCATATTCATAAGCGTCGACCGCCTTATCGAACGGGAACACGCGATCGATCACGGGCTTGATGTTGTTTTGGACGATCGAGCGGTTCATGGCTTCGAAGCTCTCACGGCTTCCCACCAGAATCCGTGCAAGCTTGCCCCAGCGCGGCAGACCGATGGGCGGTGGTTTATCGGCCGTCGCCAAAAAGCCGATCAGTTCGATGCAGCCATTGGTGGCGAGAGCGCGATAGGAGCGCTCCAGCGTGCCGGCGCCGCCGATCTCGATGACGTGATCGACGCCGCGGCCGCCCGTCATCCGGCGCACGGCGACGTCCCAGTCGGGGGTCGTCTTGTAATTGATCAAACCGTCTGCGCCGAGCGCTTTCGCCTTTGCGAGTTTCTCGTCGGAAGACGAAGTGGAGATCACGAAGCATCCGGCCGCCTTGGCCAATTGCAGAGCGAAGATCGAAACGCCGCCCGTGCCGAGCGTCAACACGGATTGCCCCGCGCGCACGCCGCCAGCGGTCACCAAAGCGCTCCAAGCGGTCAACGCAGCACACGGCAGGCACGCGGCTTCTTCGAACGAAAGTCCGTCGGGGATGTGCACCGCGTCCTCCTGGTCAAAGACAACCAGCTCCGCGAGCACGCCGTCCACATTGTTCTGCCCGAGCGCGGGATAGCCTTCGTCGCGGAACGCGCCGCCGATCCAGCCTTTCATGAACGTGCTGGCGACGCGGTCGCCGACTTTGAAGCGCGTGACGCTTGATCCAACCGCAACGACTTCGCCGGCGCCGTCCGAAAGCGGAATCGTGTCCACCTCCATTTTGATGCCCATGTAGACGTCTTTGGCGATGACCTGATCGCGATAGTTCAGCGACGCCGCGCGCATGCGCACCAGAATGTCCTTGGGGCCTGGCTTGGGATCGGGCCGCTCGACCCGCTTCAAATCCTTCGGTCCGGCGGTGCCCTTTGAAAGCAGATAGGCGCGCATGTGTGCTCTTTTCGGAGAGGGGTCGTTCAGCGACGGCGAGCCTAGTCGTTGGGCGCGGCGCGAGCCAGCCGCTGGCGGGCAATCCATGCTTGCTGCTATGCGATTGCTGGCGTTTGCGGGGACCAGGGCGGCGCCCGTCCGGACAGGCAATTCACGCATCCGAGCCGTTCGCTCGGGGAGGAGAGAAGCGATGGCCGCAAAGGGCGGTGGGAGAAAGAAAACGACGCCGCAAACCGATACCGTGGCGGTGCGGCGCGCCGCCTATTGTCCCATCGTGGCGATCGGCAGTTCGGCAGGCGGCGTCGCCGCGCTGCAGACGTTGTTCCAGAGCATGCCAATTGATCTCGGCGTGGCCTTCGTGGTGGTGGCGCATCTGGCGCCGGGTCAGCCGAGCGAACTTGTGAATATTCTGCGCCGGCGCACATCGATGCCGGTGAACCAGGTCGAGGACAAGGCGCCGCTCGAGCCGAACTGCGTCTACGTGATCGCTCCCGACCGGCGCCTGCAGATCGCCAACGGCAATATCGCTTCGCTGCCGTTTGAGGAGCCGCGTGGAAAGCGCGCGCCGATCGATCAGTTCTTTCGGTCACTGGCCGAGCAGCACGGCGATGGCTTCGCCATCGTTTTGAGCGGCGCCGGCGCCGACGGCGTGATCGGAATTAAGACGATGAAGGAGGAAGGCGGGGTGATCCTGGTGCAGGATCCCAAGGACGCCATGTACAGCGCGATGCCCCAGGCCGCGATCGCGACGGGGCTGGCCGACGTCGTAGCGCCCGCGAGCGAGCTTGCCACGCGCCTCGCGGAGTTGGTGCGCAACAAGACTCGCATGCAGGCGCGAGTGGGGGAGGATCAGGAGGCGGTGGTGCGCCGCATTCTTACTCTCGTGCGCGCGCGCACCGGCCACGATTTCTCGCAATACAAGCGCCCGACAATTATGCGCCGGCTGACGCGACGCATGCAGCTCCAGCGCATCGATCGGCTCGAAGACTACGCCGACCTGATTCGAGGGAGCGCCGACGAAGCCCAGGCCCTGTTCGGCGACATGCTGATTTCCGTCACGACCTTTTTCCGCGACCCCGAGGCTTTCGCGGCCCTCGCCGAGCGTGTCGTTCCGCACTTCTTCGATGACGCGCGTGCGCATGATCCGATCCGCGTTTGGGTCGCGGGCTGCGCCACTGGCGAAGAGGCTTACTCGCTGGCGATCTTGCTTTTGGAAGAAGCTTCGCGGCGCGATTTGCGCCCGGAAATTCAAATCTTCGCCACCGACCTGGATTCAGGAGCGCTGGCTGCGGCGCGCGAAGGGCGTTACACGACGGCGATCGAGGAGGACGTATCGGAAGAGCGCATTCACCGTTTCTTCGTTCGTGAGGGAGACCACTATCGCATCCGCAAGGAAGTGCGCGATCTTGTCGTGTTCGCTACGCACAGTATGCTCAAGGATCCGCCGTTCTCGCGGTTGGACCTCATTTCGTGTCGCAATCTGCTGATTTACCTCGAGCGTGATCTGCAGACCCAATTGCTTGGTTCGTTGCGCTACGGTCTCAAACCCGTCGGCTATTTGTTCCTGGGATCGGCGGAGACCGCCGACACAGTGGGCAATCTGTTTCGTCCTCTCGATCGCGATCACCGCATTTATCAAGCGGCGCCCGAGGCCGAGCGCAGCGTGCCGACGTTGCCGCGCATTCTTGCCGCTCCGCGCATCGACGTTCCACCTCCGCGCGCAGTGAATCGCGGCGCTGCACTGAGCTACCAGACGGCGCATCGCGAGGCGTTGGAAGAGAGTGCGCCGCCGAGCGTGCTGGTCGACGCCGAACAAGAGATTCTGCATCTTTCCGAGACAGCAGGTCGTTTCCTTTTGCCGTCGGCCGGCCCCCTGTCCACGACGCTGACGCAACTGGCGCGGCCGGAGCTGAGGCTCGATATCCGTGCTAGTCTGCATCGCGCCTTGGAGAAGGGGGAAACCAGCCTCAGTCTTGCCATTCCGGTTCAACTGAACGGCCGTCCCAGTCGGGTATTCGTGTTCGTGCGTCCCGCGCCGGCCTCGGACGACGGGCGCCCGCGCGCTCTGGTGATGTTCATCGAAGGTGAAGCCATAGAAGGCGACGCCGCTCATCCCGAAAGTCAGCAGAACAACGCCTTGCTGACACAGGCGCAAGAAGAGCTGCAGCTCACGCGCGACCGGCTACGCGTCAGTCGCGAGGAGTATGAGGCGGCGAACGAGGAATTGCGCGCCGCTAACGAAGAACTGCAATCGATCAATGAGGAATATCGATCGACCGCCGAAGAGCTCGAAACCAGCAAGGAAGAACTGCAGTCCATGAACGAGGAACTGCAGACCCTTAATAGCGAACTTAAGACGAAGCTCGAAGGCGTCTCGCGCGCGCACAGCGATCTGCAGAATCTGATGGCGGCGACCGAGGTCGGTACGCTGTTTCTCGACACGAGCCTGCACATCAAGCGATTCACGCCGCCCATAGCCGAATTGTTCAGCGTCACGCCCAGCGACGAGGGACGCTCGATCAAGGACTTCACGCATCGCTTGCGCTATGCGGAGCTGGAAGCCGATGCGCGCGCGGTGCTCAGGAACCTGGCGCCCATTGAGCGCGAAGTGGAAAGCGACGCCGGGCGCTGGTTTCTGACTCGTCTCCGGCCTTATCGCACAGTGGACGATCGCATCGACGGCGTCGTGGTCACCTTCGTCGACGTCACCGAACGCAAGGCGTCGGAGCATCGGATGCGCGCGCTGACGGCGGAGCTCGATCATCGTGTGAAGAACGTGCTGGCCCGCGTCCTCGCGCTCGCACAAATTTCGGAGGCCGAGCCCAGCAAGGACGCCGTTGCGGCGCTGGTTGAGCGAATCCGTTCCATGGCGCGGACGCATTCCTTGCTGAGCCAGACCCACTGGACTGGCGTACGGCTGGATGAAATTTGCACCATCGAACTCGAGCCTTATCGCGCTGGCGACAATGTCAGCGTCACGGGCCAAAGCGTGGTGCTCAATCCCGACGCAGCGCAGGCGGTGATCATGGTCGTGCACGAATTGACCACGAACGCAGCCAAGTATGGTGCGCTATCCAGTCCGGAGGGCCGCGTCGACGTGACCATTGCGGCGGATGACAGAAACCAATTGAGCTTGACGTGGCGTGAGCACGGTGGGCCAGCGATCAGCCCGCCGCTGCACGTCGGCTATGGGTCGAGCGTCATACGGGAATCGCTGGTGCATGAGTTCGACGCGAAGATCGATCTGGAATTCGCGCGCGAGGGTTTGCGTTGCGTCATCACTTTGCCGCTGAGCGCTGTGCGCGCATCTGCAACGCCCAGACCCTTGGTCTAGCTCTCTTCGCGCCAGAAGCCTTCATCGCCGGAGACGATCATCAGGGCCGAGCATGGCTCCGCGAGCGCGGAGTGCAATTGATGTTCGGTGCTGCCGTCGAAGAAGATCGAATCGCCCGCATTGAGCCGCAAAGGCGCATAGACGTCGGTCTTTAGCATCGCCACGCCTTGAAGGATGTAGAGATAAACCTCGCCGGGCAGCGTTTGGCGTCGCGCGGAGATTTCCGCCGGCTGCAACGTCACCATCATGGGCGTAAAGCTCTTGGACAATAGGTCCTGAGCGCCGACCTTCACCGGATGCGGTCCATATGTCGCCGGCGCGCCTTCGCCTCCACGCATGACGGAGCGTCGCGCGCTTGGCGACGGCGTAACCGCGGCTTGCTGCAGAATTGAAAGGCCGGGATCGACGTCGAGCGCCTGGCAGATGCGCAGGATTTTGTCGTAGGTCAGCGAAGACTGCCCAAGTTCAAGCTTGGAGAGCGTGGACAGCGGCACGCCCGATTTCTCGCTGAGCTGTTGCAGCGTCCAGCCCTTGGCCAGACGCAGCTTCCGCACCGCGACGCCCGCTTGTTGGGTCAGGCGCGAACGCATGAGCGAAGCTCGCGAAGGTTGGGTTCAGCGACCATGGTGCGGTTTCATCCCTGCGCCAACCGCAACACGGCGACGTATTCTTGTGGCGCGCCGCCGGCGTGGGCGACGAGCGTGGCGCGCACGTCATACAAAACCCAGGCGTCGTTCACATCCCGTAAACGCAGCTGCCATTTGCGCGGACGATCGAGCGCGCCTTCGGAGATCAGTTCGCGCACTTCACCGTCGAGCTTGGAACGATCATCGTCATGCGCGAGATCGCGGAACGCTTGACCGATCAGCGCGTCCGGCGCGTGCGTCACCGTGTTCCATGCCGGAGATGCGAACAGAATCTCGCCGTTGAGACCGACACGCAACAGCATCTCGCTCGCATTGTCGGCGATCAGCCGGTAGTGCGCTTCCGCGGCGATAAGTTCGCCCCAAGCGGCTTGCGCTTCGCTGAGCGCATCGGAAGCCGTTTCATAGAGACGCTGCTTTTCCGCCAGCGCCGCCGAAAGCGGCAAGACGCAGGCGCTGATGGCGGCGAGATAGACTTGCGCGACAAAGAGATATTCCTGCTGCGCCATGCCCGAGCCCGGCGGGCTCTTGGTCGCCAGCGCATAGGCGACGATGAGCGCAGCATTGACGGCGATGGCGGTTCGCGCTCCGGTCAGACCAAGCTCGAACGCGATGTAGATGAGATAGGGAACCAGCAGGATCGAAAAGAAGCGCCGCAGGTCATACGGCAGGCCCGACGCGACGGCATGTGCGGCGAGCAATCCCGCGAACAGCAACAGCGCGCGTGTGCGCGTCTTCTCGTCGACCAGCTCGCGCCAATCATTGTCCGCGATGACCTTGATGACCGGCAGGAACACCACGAAGCTCAAGCCGTCCGAAAGGAACCAGACGCCGGCATTGTGGAGATCGGCGGCGCCGGTCAGGGCAAGCGTTCCCGCCACAGTGATCGCCGTGGAAACGGCGGGTGCGATAATCCCCCCGATCACCAGGAACGAGAGCACGGCGTGCCGGTGCTCAAAATCGAGATCGACATCGCGCCAGCGCAACAGCGCCGCCACGAGCAGCGGGCTCGCCATGTTGGCGATCAGATAGGGCGCTTCGACAGCGGCTTGGTCGCCAACGATGAATGCGCCGATCATGTGGGCGACGGCGGCGCAGCCCATATAGATGGTCCAATCGCGCGCGGGCGCGCCGATCAACGCCCAGGCCAGGATCGCGCTGGCCACCCAGATCGGAGAGACCGAGGCGCCCAGGCGCGCAAATGCGATCGCCCCGACCATCGCCGCCAAGTAGAGGGCGGCGAAGCTGAAAGCGCGAACCAAGGCCCTGGTGGAAGAAACGCCGCCCGTAACCACGGAACCCATTGTCGTGGAGTCCCATGGCTTCGCAATCGGCGTGATGGCCACGCTCGAGCTGCGGATCGAGGCGATTCGCGAGAATCCAACCATTATTCTCATCTTTAACGAAATCTTGAGCAGTTTGCGAGAAAAACCGACCCGGACGGAGAAATTCTCGCTAGCCGCTGGGGTGGCGGGCGCACGGGGAGCGAGCGGTGGGCGTGCTGCAAAATCTCAGGTTTTCCAGAAAGCTGGCGCTCGCCTTCGGCTGCGTGGCGGTCACGGTCGCAGGCTCCAACGCGCTCGTGTTCCTGAGCAACAGGGCTGTGGACGCGGCCAACGCGGAATCCGCCCATTCGCGGCAGCTGGTGGCCGACGCTACGGCCCTGCTGAACGCCGCGGTCGAAACGCAAAACGCGATGCGCGGACTCTACGCCACGCGGGATCTGAGTTTTCTCGAGAATTACCAGCAGCATGTTCACGAGATCGAAGCCGCTTTGGCCGGGCTCAACCACGTCGTCGTCGACGAGGACGATCGCCAGGATTTGCAGCGCATCGAAGCCGCGCTGACGGTGTTCCGCCAAGAAGCCGATGCGGCCGTGGCGCTGGCGCGCAATCCCGCCGCAATGGAGGCGAACCGCGAGACGCTCTCGCGCAAGGCGCGGCTGTTCGACGTGCGCGCTTCGGTCGGCGAGCTCATCACACACGAACAAGCGCAGATGCGCGGCTACGACGCGCACGCCGAGGCCGAGATCGATCAATCCTATCTCGTGCTGGCGGCGGGCTGCGCGCTCGTCCTCCTGATTGCAGTGGTGATGGGATGGCTCTTGTCGCGCACCATCGCCGATCCGGTCGTGCGCATGACGAATGCGATGCGCCGTCTCGCCGGGGGCGATCACAACATCGACATTCCCGCTGTCGGACAGGGCGACGAAATCGGCCAGATGGCCGACGCAGTCGCTTCCTTCAAAATGGCGGCCGTCGAGAAGCAAAAGCTCGAAGCCGTCAACGCCGCAGCGGGCCGGCAACAAGCGCTGGTCGTGGAGAACTTGTCGAAAGGGCTCGAAGCACTGGCGAAGGGCGATCTGACGCGGAAGATCACCGCCGAATTCGCGCCCGAATATCGCAAGGTGCGCGACGATTTCAACGCGGCCGTGACGCAGCTTCAGGACGCGATGGGCGCGATCGTCGCCAATGTGCACGCGATCCGAACGGGCTCGTCCGAAATAAGCCAGGCCGCGGATGATCTTTCGCGCCGCACCGAGCAGCAGGCGGCCAGCCTCGAAGAAACCGCCGCCGCGCTCGATGAAATCACCGCCACCGTGCGAAAGACCGCCGACGGCGCGGCGCAAGCGAACCAAGTCGTGGCCGAAGCCCGCGGGCAGGCCGAGAAAAGCGGCCAAGTCGTGCGCGAAACCGTCTCGGCCATGAGCGCCATCGAAGCCTCGTCGAAACGGATTTCGCAGATCATCAGCGTGATCGACGAGATCGCGTTCCAGACCAATCTTCTGGCGCTGAACGCGGGCGTCGAAGCGGCGCGCGCAGGCGAGGCGGGTCGAGGGTTTGCGGTTGTGGCGTCGGAAGTGCGCGCGCTCGCACAACGCTCTTCCGAGGCGGCGAAGGAGATCAAGACGCTCATTCTGGCGAGTTCACACCACGTCGAAAGCGGCGTTGATCTTGTCAGCCGGACCGGTGAAGCGCTGCAAGAAATCGTGGCGCGCGTCGAGCAGATCAGCGGGCTCGTCTCGGAAATCTCGGCCTCGACGCAGGAGCAGTCGAGCGGCCTTGGGCAGGTCAATACCGCCGTCAATCAGATGGATCAGGTCACGCAGCAGAACGCAGCAATGGTCGAGCAATCGACGGCGGCGAGTCATTCGTTGGCCAGCGAAGCCGGCGAACTGGCCGAGCTCGTCGGTCACTTCAATATTGGCGACAACGTCGCCCAACTCCACGCAGCGCGGGCGCCGGCGCCGAAGCGCGCGCCCGCTTCGCCCGTGAAAGCCGAGCGCACGCCGGCGATCGCGCCGACGCGCGCCGCAGTCGCGCTGAAGCCGCGCGTCGAAGCAGACGAAGACAATTGGGAAGAATTCTAAAGCGCCGCAGAAGCGGGGGAGCAGGTTATGTTAAGCGTCACTGCCGGGCGCGCCGCGTTGGGCGTCGGCTTCCTGTCCATGCTCGGGCTTGCGCCGAAGGCGCATGCCGAGGATGCGCCGGCCATCGATTGGGGGCTCGCCTACAAAGCGGATGTCGCCGGCGCTCTCTCCGGCGGCGGCGCACACGCGGGTCGCTATCTCGACAACATCGATCTGACCGCCGACGTCTCGCTGGAGCGGGCGTTGGACTGGCGCGGCGCTCAGCTGCATGCGCATGTGCTCTCGAATTCGGGCGGTGCGCCCAACGACGTCGCGGAAACGCTGCAGGGGATCGACAATATCGAAGTCAGCCGCCCGCGCGCGAAGCTGTACGAGTTCTGGATCGAGCAGAATTTTGCGAGCGACCGCGGTTCGGCGCTGCTGGGCCTCTACGACCTCAACAGCGAATTCTATCAAAGCGAGACGGCGGGCTTGCTGATCGCGCCGGCGTTCGGGATCGGCTCCGAGCTGGCGGCGACCGGTCCCAATGGTCCGTCGATCTTCCCATCAACCGCGCTGGCGCTGCGCCTCCGCTGGTCGCTGAGCCGTGCGCAACACGTGCAGGCCGCCATCATCAATGCAAGCGCCGGCGTCGTCGGCGATCCCGACGGCGTCGACACCTCGTTCGACGATGGCGCGCTGATGATCGGCGAATGGGCGCGCGGCGGCGACGTGCGGGTCAAGCTCGGCGTTTGGCGCTACAGCAGGCGTCAGGACGATATCCGCGATGTCAACGCGCTCGGCGCGCCCGCGAAGCGGGCGGCTGAGGGCGCCTATGCGTCGATAGAAGCTCCGCTCTGGAATGAAGACGTGCGCGCGGTCGCGGGTTTCGCGCGGATTGGCTTTGCTGACGGCGACACCACGCCTTACAGCGGCGGCTGGCAGGCGGGCCTGCTGGTGACCCGCGTGTTTGAGGCGCGCCCCGACAGCGCTTTCTCCATCGGCCTCAATCAAGGATTCCTCGGCGCGAAATTCCGCGCCAACGCGCGCGACAGCGGCATTGATGCGGCAAATGCGGAATCGGCGGTCGAGCTGACTTACGCCGACAAGTTGGGCGAGCACCTGACGCTGCAGCCCGATCTCCAATTCGTTCGCAATCCGGGCGGCGATCGCGCCCGTTCGGACGTCGTGGCCGCGGCGCTGCGCGTGGGTCTTGAGTTCTAAGGGGCGCATCATGGTGAAAACTCTCAGTCAAAAGGCGCTGGTCGGCACGGTCTCGGTGTTTGTGCTGGTGGCGATGTGCGGCGGCGGCGGGATCTGGACCGCGCAAACGCTTTCTGCGGCGCTGACCGACGGCGAGAAAGATTCGGAATTGCTTCGTGCGCACATGACCGCGGACATGATGCACGATGCGCTGCGCGCCGACGTGCTGGGCGCCCTGGCGGCGCAATCGCCGAACTCAGGCGTGAAGATGGATGACATCAAGAACGACATCCGCGAGCATGCGGAGGTCTTCCGCAACAACATCAACCGCGAACGCGAATTGGCCGAAACGCCCGCGGAGCATGATGCGATCGGCCGGGTCGAACAGCCCCTGGGCGAGTATGTCGCCGCCGCAGAGCATCTGGTTGAGCTTTCCGAACGTGATCCAAGCGCAGCAGTCGCCGGCTTGCCGGCGTTCATGCGGCAATTCTCGGAACTCGAAGATGCGATGGAAGGCGTGACGCAGGTCATCGCCGCCGACGCCAATCGCAGCACCCAGGCCGCCAATAGGAACGCCGCTTTCGCCTCCGTGTTGATGATCGCGTTGCTGGTGATCGGCGCGGCCGCGGCCGCCGCCCTGGCGTTCGGCGTCAACCGCTTGTTCCTGCATCCGGTGAAGACGCTGACGGAGGCGATGACGAAGCTCGCCGGCGGCGACAATGGCGTCGAAGCCCCATTTGTCGGCCGCGAGGACGAGATCGGCGCTATGGGCGGAGCGCTGGCCGCATTCAAGCAAGCCGCGCTCGATCACAAGGACGCCGAGAAGGCGGCGCAAGCGCGCAACGAAGCGCTGGTGAACGAATCGATCGGCGAGGGGCTTTCCAAACTGGCCGCAGGCGATCTGACCTATCGCCTCGACCGCGACCTGCCGCAGGCCTACGCGCAATTGAAGCGCGACTTCAACGCGGCCATGGAGCAGTTGCAGCAAGCCATGCGTGCGATCGCCGAGGGCGCCGGCGGCATGCGCTCGGGCGCCGGCGAAATCAGCCACGCGGCCGACGATCTCTCGCGCCGGACTGAGCAGCAAGCGGCCAGCCTCGAGGAAACGGCCGCGGCGCTCGACGAAATCACGGCCACCGTGCGCAAGACGGCGGACGGGGCGCGCCAAGCCAACACGGTGGTCGCACAAACGCGATTCGAAGCGGAGAAGAGCGGCGAAGTCGTCCGCGAAGCGGTCGCCGCCATGGGCGAGATCGAAGAATCCGCACGCCGCATCTCGCAAATCATCGGCGTGATCGATGAGATTGCGTTCCAGACAAACCTGCTCGCGCTGAACGCCGGCGTGGAAGCGGCGCGCGCCGGCGAAGCCGGGCGCGGTTTCGCGGTGGTCGCCTCGGAAGTCCGCGCGCTGGCGCAACGTTCTTCCGACGCGGCGAAAGAAATCAAGACGCTGATCCTCGCCAGCACCCAACACGTGGAAAACGGCGTCGATCTGGTGAACCGCACCGGCTCGGCGCTGCAGGGCATCGTCGCCAAGGTGGCCGAGGTTTCCAGCCTCGTTTCGGAAATCTCGGCCTCGACCACGGAGCAGTCGACGGGGCTGAGCCAGGTCAACACAGCCGTCAATCAAATGGACCAGGTCACGCAACAGAATGCGGCGATGGTGGAGCAATCGACGGCCGCGAGTCACGGCCTCGCTGGCGAAGCCGATGCGCTGTCGAAACTGGTTGGGCATTTCAGAATTGGCGCCATGCGCACCGATCCAGTGAACGCGCAGCAACAGCGCGTCGCGGCGTTCGCGCGCGGTCGAGGCTGAGCCGATGTCCGCCAACGCCATCCTTTGCCTGCCCGCCATGCTCGATCTCAACGCGGCGCCTCGGCTCAAATCCGAGTTTCGAAGCTATGAAGGCGCGCCGCTCGATATTGACGCGGGGAAGGTCGAACGCGTCGGCGGGCTTTGCCTGCAAGTGCTGATCGCAGCGGGCGCCGCCTGGCGCCGCGCCGGACTAGCGCTGCGCGTGCTCAATGCATCGCCGGCCTTCGTGGAGGACGTCCGCATCATGGGCGCCGCAGCGTTGCTGCCGCAAAGCGAAGGGGACGCCGCATGCTGAATATCCTCACCGTCGATGATTCTCGCGTGATGCGGCAGATGCTGATGCTGACGTTGAGAGGCGCCGGTCACGAAGTCTATCAGGCCTCCGACGGACAAGAAGGCCTTGAGGCGCTGAACGAAGACGTCGCCTTCGATCTCATCATCACCGACATCAACATGCCGCGTCTCGATGGCTTTGGGTTCATCGCCCGCGCCCGAGAACTCGCGCGTTACCGCGGCACGCCGATCCTCGTGCTTTCCACGGAAAGCAGCGCGGAGAAGAAGGCGCGCGCCCGCGCCGCCGGCGCGTCCGGCTGGATCGTCAAGCCATTCAACGCCGAGGCGCTTCTGAACGCCGTGCGCCGCGTGACGGGATAAGCCGACATGGATGCGCTCGAATCCATCAAAGCCACGTTCTTTCAGGAATGCGAGGAATTGCTCGCCGACCTGGAGGCGGGGCTGCTTGCGCTGCAAGCCGGTGAAGGCGACGATGAAACCGTCAACGCCGTGTTCCGCGCCGTACATTCGGTGAAGGGCGGTGCGGGTGCGTTCGGGCTCGAAGCCTTGGTGCGGTTCGCCCACACCTTCGAAACGACGTTGGATAAAGTCCGGTCGGGATCGCTGAAGGCGGATGAGCACACGCTGAAGGTGCTGCTGCGTGCGACCGATGTTCTGGCTGATTTGGTGCAAGCGGCGAAAACCGATGCGGTGGTCCAGCCGCATCGCACAGCGGAATCGGCGGAAGATCTGGAAGCGCTGTGGGCGCCGACGCCAGGCGTGGCGAATGCGGGGTCGGCTCCAAATGCGGACGAGTGGGGCTTTACTCCGGTGATGGCGCTCGCGCCGTCGCTTGCGTCGCGCTGGATCATCTCATTCCGGCCCAGCGCGGACACCTATGTCAAAGGCAACGATCCCGCCCGTCTGTTGCGCGAACTGGAGCGGCTCGGCGCATGCGAGACCGTGGTCGATACGACGGCCTTGCCATCGCTTGCCGAACTCGCGCCCGAGGAGGCGTATCTCGGCTGGCGCGTTGCGCTGACGACAGAGGCGGACGAGGCCGCCATCCGCGAAGTGTTCGACTTCGTCGCCGCCGATTGCGGGCTGGACATTGCGCCGGAGGCGCCGGCATTCGCGCCCATTCCGATGGTCGAACCGCCTACGCCGGCGAAGGAAACGCCGGAACCCGTTATGGAGTCGAAAGAGCACGCCGCTGAGCCGAAGCAGTCGGCGAAGGCGACCGCTTCGAGTGCGCAGACGACGATCCGGGTCGATCTTGAGCGTGTCGACCGCCTCATCGATCTGGTTGGCGAGCTTGTGATCAATCAGGCCATGCTGGCGCAGCGTGTCGGCGAAAGCGACACCAGCCGCTCCTCGCACGTGCAGTTGGCG
The DNA here is from genome assembly GCA_035548735.1 of Caulobacterales bacterium. Taxonomy (GTDB): domain Bacteria; phylum Pseudomonadota; class Alphaproteobacteria; order Caulobacterales; family Aquidulcibacteraceae; genus Vitreimonas. The sequence continues at coordinate 30,748 of DASZSK010000256.1, forward strand.
CTGGAATCGCTCGAGCAGCTGACGCGCGAAATCCAAGACAGCGTCATGGCGATCCGCGCGCAGCCGGTGAAGTCCGTATTTCAGCGCATGCCGCGTCTCGTGCGGGAGATCGCCGCTTCGACCGGGAAGCAAGTGCGGCTCGTCACCGAAGGCGAGGGCACCGAAGTGGACAAAACCGTGATCGAGCGGCTCTCCGATCCGATCACGCATATGTTGCGCAACGCGATCGATCACGGCCTTGAAGATCCCGAGACGCGCATTGCGGCGGGAAAACCCGCGGAGGGCGTGGTTCGTCTGGCGGCGCTGCACCGATCGGGACGCATCGTCATCGAAGTCGCGGATGACGGGCGCGGCATCAATCGCGCGCGCGTCCGCGAACTTGCTGTCGAGCGAGGTCTGATCGCGCCGGATCTGCCGCTCACCGACGATGAGATCGATAATCTCATTTTTCTGCCGGGCTTCTCTACCGCGAGGGAAGTCTCCGATCTCTCCGGCCGCGGCGTTGGTATGGACGTCGTGAAGCGTTCGATCCAGGCGCTGGGCGGACGCATCTCCATCAGTTCGCGAGTGGGGCAAGGCTCCACCTTCACGCTGAGCCTGCCGCTGACGCTCGCCGTGCTCGATGGCATGGTGGTGTCAGTTGGGCCGCAGACGCTGATCGCGCCCTTGGCGACCATTGTCGAAACGCTTCAGCCGAAGGATAGCGAGGTGCACGGTCTCGGCGCGACCGGTTCGCTGCTCGCCGTGCGCGGCGCCTTCGTGCCGCTGATCGACATCGGCGTTGCGCTTGGCTGGCGCGAGACTGCGATTGCGCCGTCAAACGGCGTCGTGCTGCTTGTCGAAAGCGAAGTCGGCGGGCGCGCCGCGTTGCTGGTCGACGGCATTCAGGGCCAGCGTCAAGTTGTGATCAAGAGCCTCGAGGCAAACTTTCAGCGCGTCGACGGCATCGCCGCGGCCACCATTCTCGGCGATGGGCGCGTGGCGCTCATCCTCGATATCGACGCCATTGTCGGCGCGCGGCGTGGCGAAACCCTGGAACCGCGTTTGGCGAAAGCGAGCTAATATGAGCGAACGTGCACAACATACCGACCTCGGCGGCCAGGAGCTGATCTCGTTCCGGATCGGTGCGCAGGAATTCTGCGTCGACATCATGGCCGTGCGCGAGATTCGCGGTTGGACCGAGGCGACGCCTTTGCCGCGCGCGCCCAATTATGTGCGCGGCGTGATCAATTTGCGCGGCGCAGTGCTGCCGATCGTCGATCTCTCGGCGCGGCTTGGCCTGGGCGCTACGACGCCTTCAGTGCGCAACGTGATCATCGTGGTGCGCATCGGCCCGCGCCTGGTCGGTCTTCTGGTCGACGCCGTGTCGGAAATTCTGACGGCGACCAGCGAAACGGTGCAGCCGACGCCGGATGTCTCCTGCGACGCGGTCAAGATGTTCGTGAAGGGCATTCTGCCGCTCGACGGGCGCATGATCAGCTGGATCACGCTCGATCGCATCCTGCCTGAGCTTGAAGAAGAGGCGGCGTGACCGCGTTCGCCGCCACCAAGCCTCGCGCTGCGTCGTTGGTCGATGGTGAGTTCCCGCTCACCGCGGCCGACTTTCGCGCGCTTGCGGAGATGCTTTACGCCGTGTCGGGCATCGCGCTGCACGAAAGCAAGGCCGCGCTCGTCTATTCGCGTCTTGCCAAGCGCTTACGCGCCCTGAACTTGAGAAGTTTTCGCGAGTATGTCGTGCTGCTGGCCGAGCCAGGCGCCGAAGAGGAACGTTCGCGTCTCCTGATGGCGCTCACGACCAACGTCACGCGTTTTTTCCGCGAGCCGCACCATTTCGATCATTTGGTCGAGCAGGTGCTGCAACCGCGTGCGGCCGCGGTGCGGGCTGGGGCGCCGCTCAGACTGTGGTCAGCAGCGTGCTCGACGGGGCAAGAACCCTATTCCATGGCGCTCGCCGTGCTGTCGGTGCTGCCTGAAGCGCCGGAACTGGACGTCCGCATCCTGGCGACGGACATCGATCACAGCGTCATCGCCACAGCGCGCGCTGGCGCGTATTCGGCCGAAGCGATCGACGCCATTCCGGCGGCGTTCCGCAATCAATGGCTGGAGAAAGACGAAACCGCCGCGCGCACCTGGCGCGTCCGCGGCGAGGCGCGATCCTTGGTGGCGTTCAAGCCGCTCAACCTCATTGGCGATTGGCCGATGCGGCGCGCATTCGACGCCATCTTCTGCCGCAACGTGGTGATCTATTTCGATCCGGATACGCAGACAAAGCTCTGGACGCGGTTCCGAGCCCAGATGGCGCCGCACGCACGGCTTTATGTCGGTCATTCCGAACGTGTCGACGACACGGGATTTGTCGGCGATGGGCAAACCGTCTATCGGCTCACGGGAGGACGCGCGTGATGAAACAAGTTCGCGTGCTGGTCGTCGACGACTCACCCACCATGCGCGCATTGATCTCGGCGCGGCTTCGGCGCGATGCGAGCATCCAAGTGGTCGGCGGCGCTGGTGATCCGCTCGAGGCGCGGGAGATGATCAAAGCGCTTGATCCCGATGTCATTACGCTCGACGTCGAGATGCCGCGTATGAATGGCATCGAGTTTCTCGAACGACTGATGCGCCTGCGGCCGATGCCGGTCGTCATGGTGTCGACGCTCACGCAGGAGGGCGCGGAAGCCACGTTGCAGGCGCTGGAGCTGGGGGCGTTCGATTGCGTCGCCAAGCCCGCCGCGGCGGACATGGCGCACGCATTCGACGAACTTGCCGACAAGGTGAAAGCCGCCGCTCAGAGCCGCGTGCGCGGCGGACAAGCCGCGGCGGCGCAAAAGCCCGCGGCGAATTTTCATCCGAACGGACACCTGCTCGCCATTGGCGCATCAACGGGGGGCGTCGAGGCGCTGATCGCGGTGCTTTCGGCGATGCCGGCGAATTGCCCGCCGACCGTCATCACTCAACACATGCCCGCGACGTTCACAAAGAGCTTCGCGGCGCGACTCGATCGCTTGTGTGCGGCGCAGGTCAGCGAAGCGCGCGACGGCGACGCCCTCGCCGTGGGCCGCATCTATGTCGCGCCGGGCGGCGCGCGCCACTTAGAGGTGGCCGGCGGCGCCTGCCGCTTGCGCGAGGCGGAGCTGGTGAACGGCCACCGTCCTTCGGTCGACGTACTGTTTCATTCGGTCGCGCAGGCGTACGGCGCGCGCGCGGTTGGCCTCATTCTCACGGGCATGGGCAAGGACGGCGCGTGCGGGATGCTGGCCATGCGCAGAGCGGGCGCACGCACGTTGGGGCAGGATGAAGCCAGCTCCGTCGTGTACGGCATGCCGAAGGCAGCGTTCGAAATCGGCGCCGTCGAGCGCCAGGCTTCTTTGATGGAATTAGCGCACCTGGTGCTCGAAGCGTGCGCGACGGCCAAAGTGCAGGAGATGCGTTGATGCCCGCCGCCGCATCCATTCGCGTTCTGATCGTCGATGATCAGTTGACCATGCGCGCCCTCGCGCGCTCGACGCTGCAGCAATTGGGCTTTACCGACATCGCCGACGCCGGCGACGGCGAAGAGGGTTTGAAATCGCTGATGCAGCGCCAGGCGCATCTTGTGATTTCGGACTTCAATATGCCGAAACTCGACGGCTTGGGTTTTCTCCGCGCAATCCGTGCGCATCCGCCCATCGCCAAGACCGCCTTCATCATGCTGACGGGACGCGCCGACAAGGAATTGGTGCAGCGCGCCGTCCAATTCGGCGTCAACAACTACTTGGTGAAGCCGTTCACGGTCAGCGATCTCAAAGGCAAAATCGAGCAAGTGTTTGGAGCGCTGACGTGATCCAGGCGCGCGCCTATGACGACGGCGCCCAAGCCGCGCGCGTCATCCACGTCGTGCAGGGCGAACACGTGGTGTCCGGCGACCCGGGCGCGATGCTGACGACCGTGCTCGGTTCGTGCGTCTCGGCATGCATGCGCGATCCGGTAAGCGGCGTCGGCGGGATGAACCACTTCCTCTTGCCGGGCGCGCTGGCGGGACAGGCGCATGAGCTTGAGCGCGGCGTGCACGCCATGGAATTGCTGATCAACGCGCTGCTGAGTGCCGGCGCGCGTCGTGATCGGCTCGAAGCAAAATTGTTCGGCGGCGCCCGCATGATGCAGAACCTTTCCGACATTGGCGCGAAGAACGCCGCCTTTGCGGCGGACTTCTTGCGTCAGGAACGCATAGCCTGCCATAGCGAAAGCCTAGGCGGCGAGTCAGCACGGCGCATCCGTTACTGGCCGGTATCGGGACGCGCCAAACAATTGCTGCTCGGTCAGCGCGAGCGCGACGTGTTCGCGCGCGAGATCACCAACGCCGCAGCCCCGGCGCCGAGCGGCGCCGACGTCGAGTTCTTCGATTGAGCCCCGCTCGCGTCGCCTCGTCCGCGCCGGTTTCGGCCGAGACCGTGCTCATGCGCGTGGCGACCGCCATCGATGCTGCGGCCGACGATCTCGCGCGCATCGAGCACGAGGCGCTGTCGGGAGAGCCGCCGCGCGAAAGCCTGCAGGCGTTCGATGCGCTGGGGCAGGAATTGCGAGCCCTGGCGCGTTTCGTCGCGGCGGCGAGCGCCGCCGCCGACGGCGCCGTGACGCTTGAGCGCGCTTTGTCCGGCGTTTGGCTCGATCGGCTCCGCGCTCATTTGGCGGGAGACGATGCGCCTGGGCCCGCGCTCGACGTCGAGTTCTGGTGAGCGACCGATGGCCTCGCTCGATCTTTCCGCCCGCATCAATCTGCGGCGCGCCAGCGTCCTCGTCCTCGATCGCAACGAGCAGGCGGGTGATGTCGTGCGACAGATTCTGTCGGGTTTCGGCGTGCGCGCGGTGCACGTCACGGACGCCATCGCAGACGCACGCAAGTTCTTTCTGCAACAGACGCTTGAGCTCTTCATTCTCGATCCCCTGCTGGAGGGCGGGTTCGAGTTTCTGAGTTGGACGCGGCGGGAAACCGACTGCGCCAACCAGACCGTGCCGATCATCGCCGCCATGGGCCACCAGACTGACAAGAATGTGCGCGCCGCGCGCGATGCGGGAGCGAATTTCGTGGTCGCCAAGCCGCTCGCCGCGGACGTGCTGTTGCAACGCATCGAATGGATCGCGCGCGAGAACCGGCCGTTCGTGGCGGCGCCGAACTATGTCGGTCCGGATCGACGCTTCAAGAATGAAGGGCCGCCGCCGGGTTGCGACGGCCGCCGCGCGGACGATCTCTCGCTCGAAACGCCAACTGCCTCATCGCCGAACATGAGCCAATTCGAGGTCGACGAACTGATGAAGCCGCAGAGGGTGACCCTGTGAGCAAAGTGCGCATGTTCACGCCCGATAACCGACTCGCGCGCTTTTTCGACGATCCGAACGGCGTGCTCTACGCCCACGCGCTCCAGCGTGCGACGGCCAATCTGGGCGCGGCGCGCTCTTCGCTGCTGACGGCGGTCGATATGAAGCTCGGGGCGCTGATCGAACACGCCGCAGCGCCGCCGACGGCGGAGACGGAAGCGATGCTCTATCGGCTCGCCAGCGATTTAATCGCTGACGCCGGCGCCGCCGGCCTGAATGAACTCAGCCGCGCCGCGCACAGCTTATGTGACCTGCTGACAAGCGTGAGCCGAGGCGCGAACTTCGTCGCCGCGCTCCAGGTGCATGTGTCGGCGCTCGTCGCCCTCCGGCAACCCGCTTCGGCCCAGGCTCAGGTTCAGCGCGCCGCCATTCTGACGGGCTTGGTCCGGCTGTCGCAAAAATGTGATCTTTGATTTCCAAAGAGAAATTGAGAAATTCTCCAAAATTCTCGAAATTGACGTTTCATTTAGAGGAATCTGAGAATAGTGGACGTTCGCAAGGATGTCCCGATGTGCAGTCGCGTCACCACCGGTTTCG
>DASZSK010000257.1:0-2027 GCA_035548735.1 Caulobacterales bacterium
TCGCTCGAGGCGCCGAGGTCGCCGCCTTCGACGATCAGAAACCCGCCGGGCTCGCCGCGTTCGAGCGCTTCCAATGCTTCGAGGATTGCCGCGTCGGCGGCTTTGCCATCGACGCGCGCCCATACCAGAGTCGGTCCGCCCAGAAGCGATTGCGCCACCAACGCGTCGGCCAGCCGTGCGCCGTCGCGTTTGATCTCGTCTTCGCCGAGCTTAGTCACGGCGTAGGGATCGTCCGATCCGTGCAGCGCCCATGCCGCCAGCTTCTGCGCCGCTTCATGCACGAACGATGTGTTCGGCCCGAACACCAGTGCGGCGCGCAAGCCTTTGTCCGGCTTGTCGAGAAAGCGCCGGACGGCGGCGCCGGAAACCTTCACGAGCCGGAGGACCTCTGATGCAGGCGGATCGCCAGCTCGGCGCGCATGCGCTGCGCCAGCGTTTCCGCCGCGCGCTCGCGCGCGTCATCCTGCGCGGAGATTTCGCCGAACGCGGCGGTCGGGATTTCGTAGGTCACGACCGAGTCGATCGAGCCGCGTAGGGGACGCGCCCCGGCCTCCGCCGGCGTCAGCACGTAATCGGCGGTGAGCCGAAGCTCGGCGCGGCTGGCGGATTCGTCGAGGCGCAAGCCGAGCAGCACCACGCTTTCCTTCAGCGAGATGTCGAGCTGGCTGGGCGTCGCGCCATTGTCCTCCACCGAAAGCATGCGGTCGAGTTCCGACTTCAGCACGAAGCCGGCTTTGCCTTCGATCGTCTCCACATGCACCGGGCCGATCGCCATGCGCCCATGCGCGGACGGCGCGTACATCGGCTCGAAGCCGCAGCCGGCCAGCAACAGCGCCATGGAGGCGATCAGGACGCGCATGGGTTTCTCCCGCTACCCGACGACGATATTGACGATCCGGTCGGGGACCACAATCACCTTGCGTACCGTCTGCCCGGCCAGAAACGCAGCGACGGCGGTGTCCGCCAGCGCTTTCTCCCGCACTTCGGCCTCCGGCGCGCCCTTGGCGACCTCGATCTCGCCCCGGCGCTTGCCATTCACCTGAATCGGCAGCGTCACCACATTGGTCGCCGCCAGCGCGGGGTCGGCGACCGGCCAGGGCGCGCTCGCCACGAACGGCTCGAAGCCGAGCTTCTCCCAGCATTCTTCCGCCAGGTGCGGCATGAACGGGGCGATCAGTTGCGCCAGCAGCCGCAGCGCTTCGCCGCGCGCGAACATCAGCGCCGCGTTGTTGGTGTCTTTGGCCTTCGAGATGGCGTTCACCAGCTCGTAGCATTTGGCGACCGCGACATTGAACCGGAACGCTTCGATGTCGTCGCTGATGCCTTTGACCGTCCGGTGCGCGAGCTGGCGCAGCGCCAGCGCCTCGCCCTGATCGGCGCCCGGAGGAGGGGCGTCGCCCGGCTTCGGCCCCGGCCGCCCGTGATCTTCCACCAGCGTCCAGACGCGCTGCACGAAGCGCCATGCGCCTTGCACGCCGGAGTCGGTCCATTCCACATCGCGCTCTGGCGGCGAATCCGAGAGCACGAACCAGCGCGCGACATCGGCGCCGTAATCGCTGACGAACGCATCGAGATCGACCACGTTCTTCTTCGACTTCGACATCTTCTCGATGGCGCCGACTTCGACGGTCTTGCCTGTCGCGGCTTCGACGCGCTTCCCGTCCTTCAGCTCAGTGTCTTCAGGCAACAGCCATTGGCCGGACGCGGCCTTGTACGTCTCGTGCACCACCATGCCTTGCGTGAACAAAGCCGCGAACGGTTCGCCGCTCGGCAGATCGAGATAGCCGCAATCGCGCATGCCGCGCGCGAAGAAGCGGGAGTAAAGCAAATGCAGCACGGCGTGCTCGACGCCGCCGACATACTGATTCACCGGCAGCCAGTAATTGGCCGCTTCCTTTGAAAACGGCGCGCTTTCGTTGGTCGGATCGGTGAAGCGGGCGAAATACCAGGAGCTGTCCACGAACGTGTCGAGCGTGTCCGTCTCGCGCGTCGCTTTGCCGCCGCACGAGGGGCACGTCACGTGCTTC
>DASZSK010000258.1:0-12644 GCA_035548735.1 Caulobacterales bacterium
CGCATCGAGATAGAGCGCGAACTCGTCATTGTCGCCCACGCGCGGCGCAGCGGGCGTGTTCAAGCCGAATTGCACATAAAGTTCCTGCGCATAGGCGCGCGCAGTCTGAGCGGCTTCCGGCGTCAGCCCGTAATTCTCACGCACGTGCCGCTGCATCGACAGGATTTCGCGAAGCAGGCTCGCGTTGAATGAGCCGATGGTCACGCTGCGTTCGTGGCGGCGGTGCTTGTTGAGCGCGTTGGGGCTGAAAGCCAGCTTCCCCCGCTCAAGCACGCGCACGTAGGTCGCCCAGTCTCCCGCGACGCGGTAGCGCGCGATCTCCTCGATATGGTCCTGCATGGCGCCGAGCAGCGCATCGCGGCGGAACAGGCAGGCGCTGACATTGGGCACGGTATTCTTGACGCCCATGACTGCGCGGATCTCGTCGATGCCTTCGACCACGTGCGCCTGCCGCCATTTCTCGCGATCGATGTCGGCGACATAATCGAGATAGTGCGGACACAGGATTTGCCCATCGCCGCTCATTTGCTGCGATTGACAATAACTCATCACCACGGCCGGATCGTCGAACGCCGCGAGCGTCTCTTTCAGGAAGTCGGGGTCCGACAAATCGTCGGCCTCGGCGATCCAGACGAAATCGCCGCGTGCGCGCTCGACCCCCTTGAGCCACTGACGGCAGGCGGAGCCGGAATTGCGCTCGTTTACGATCAACTCGTGGTCGATGGGGAATTCGCGCAGCAGCGCCTTCAGCACCGGCACGCTGTCGTCGCTCGAGCAATCGTCGAGCACGATCACTTCGTAAATCGGCAGTGATTGATGGCGGATCGTGCCCAGACGATCGGCCATGTGTCCGGCGTAGTTGTAATTGGGAACGACCACCGAGATGCGTTTGAACGTGGGGTCGGCGTACGCGGCGACGTCGAAGGCGTAGCGGCGGAAGGAGAAGTCGCGCTCCACCCGTTGGCGGCCGGCGGCGCCCATCGCAAAGCGCCGGTCCGGATCGCGCACGAGGTCAAGCACGCGGTCGGCGAATGCATCCGCGTCGAATGGGGGCGCGAGCAACCCGTAGCCGTCGCGCAACAGTTCGGTGAATCCGCCTGCGCCGTCGAAAGCGACAACCGGAATGCCGACATCGAGCGATTCCATCACCACGGTGGGGAAGGGGTCTTCGCGCGAGGTCAGCGCGTAGATGTCGGCGCCGGCGTAGAAATCGTCGGTCTGGTGTTGGAAGCCGGGGAACAGAAAGCGTCCCGGCGCGCAGGAGCGCCTGACCCGCGTGTCGATCTCGGTGCGCAGCGACTTCTCGATCTCGCCGACCCAGAGCATGGCGGCGGTCGGGTCGGCGGCGAGCACGCGTTCGCCGACATCGATGAAGAGATCGATGCCTTTGCGATGGTCGCCGTAGCCCACGCAGAGGATGATGTGGGCGTTCGGCGCCAGCCCAAAATGCTTGCGCAGGCGTTCGCGCGCAGCCTGCCGCTGTTCCTGCGTGCGCGCGCCATTGCGCTTGTAGAGGCCCTGCGGCCGGATCGCGGAGGCGTGCGAAGGCCCGCCGGGAAAGGCGCGGCGGACCGGCTCGGCGGGAAACACGGTGAGCGCCGCATGCTCGCGGATCGCGGCGACATGGCGTTCCAACGCGTATTGCTGCAGCACGCCGGGAAGCTCGTGGATCAGCGATACGCAGCGTATCCCGGCGCGTGCAAGCGTTTTGAGGAAGAGGCCGGAGACGGTGGTGTTGCAGATGGCGCTCCTCGCGCCGCCGTCGAACAGACGTTTCGCCAGCGCCTGCGCTTCAAGCCCTTCGGGATCGACGCCGGCGAGGTCGTGCACAATGCCGAAGCGTTCGAACTCGGCTTTGAGCGGACCATCGCCAAGAACGACGATTTCGAGCGCGCGATGCAGCGAGCCGTGAATTTCGCGCGCCAGGTTGAGCGCAAGGAATTGCGCGCCATGCAGATAGCCGTCGTGCACGACGAGGATGAGCTTGCTTCGTTGCGTGTCGGCGGCGACCTCGATCAGGGCGTCGCGCACGCTTTGCAGCCAGGCATAGCCATAGCGGCGATCGGGTTCGAGATAAGCGCCTTCGGCCCATTCGTTCCACGCGTTGCAGAACACCAGGCGCCGATCAGGCTTGGGATGGCTCAGCACGGCGTCGCGCACGGCGTTGCGCGTCCAGTCGCGGAACAACGCTGGCGTCGAGCCGACATAGGTTGTGCCGCGGCCCTTGCGGCGCGCCTCATTGTCCCAAGTCGGGAATACGCTGCGGAAATAGAGGTAGGCGCGGCGCACATAATTCATGCTGCGCGCGACGAAAGTGGGGTAGTCGTACGCCGTGCCGGACCAGTCCGGATTGATGCGCTCGATCCGATCGGTGATGTCGATCGGCGACGAATTGTTGGGTGGAAATTCAATTGCGGCGTCGAAGCCATATTCGGCCGGATCGACCGACTCGAAGGATTGCGTGTAGGCGAGGAAGATCTCGCCGACGCCGTTTTCCCGGCACCATACGCGCCAGCGTTCCGCTGTCTCCTTCGCCGCGGGGAACAGGCCGGGGCGATAAACGATCAACAGCGGCTTGCCGTCGATGCGGATGTAACGCGGGTCGCGCAGATATCGCGAAACGTGGGCGATGAAGGCGATGTCGTCTTCGGGACTGTGGTCCTGCGCGATCAGAATTTCGGCGTCCAGCCCGTCCCAACGCCGGCTCCAATTCTCGTTGGCCCAACACAGGCAATAGGGCAGGTCGATGTTCTTATTCTCGAGCCACGCTTGCATGGGCGCCTCGAGCAGGCGCTTGCCGGCGAACCAATAGAAATAGAAGCAGAAACCATGCACGCCATAGAGCTTCGCAAGTTCAGCCTGGCGCTCCTGGACGCGCGGATTGCGTAGATCGTAATAGCCCAGTTCGTCCGGCACGCGCGGTTGATAGTGACCCACGAATTGCGGCGTGGCCTTCAGCACATTGCTCCATTCGGTGAAGCCTTCGCCCCACCAAGCATCATTCTCCGGAATCGGATGGAATTGCGGAAGATAGAACGCGATGACGCGGGCCGGCGGTTCGACCGGCAGCGGATCGGCGGCGATGGCGACGTAGTCAGGCGTGGCCGGCAAGAAGGCCAACGTCGCGTGCGCCTCCTTGCCGTCGCTACCTCGAACGTCTTCGTCGCTTGGACCCGCCAATGCTTCCTGATTGAGCGGTCTTGGCGCGCTGTGCGCCTCGCGTCGGCCCTTGCCGAAGGCTGAGCCAAGCCGGCGCGGCGCTTCCTTGAGCGCACGGATGGGGGCGGTGAGCCGCCACGATGTGCTGGAACGCAAGTCGCGTGTTTCGCGGCGCAAATCGGCGACATCGGCGCGGGCGTCGTCGCGCTCGCGGAGCGTCTCGATGAGGCGGCGGTTGAGGTCCTCATTCACCTCGCCCAGATCGCGCTGCTTCGCCACCTCCTGGCCAAGCCGCTCGATCTTCTGCTCAAGCGCCTCCATCCCGAGCGCTGCGCTCCGCACTTCGTTGTCGGTCTTGCGCGCGACCGCGTCGATTCGACCGAAGGCGGTATCGAGCTTCGTTTCCACGGCGCGCATGGTCTCGGCGCTTGCCCGGTCCGCTTCGGCGCGCGCCGCGTCGAAGGCGGCGTAGAGGCTCTGCAGGGCCGACTGCAATTGAGCTGGCGCCGAGGCCGCGGTCTGACGCGTTTGTTCGATCGCGACGTACACGCCCGCCAGGGCGGACTGCATTTGCTCCGGCGCCGCCGCCGCGGCGCGCCGCAAATGCTCGAGCGCTTCACGATCGCGTTGTTGCGCCTCCATCACGCGCGCCATCGCGAAACGGAGTTCTTCGGACGCCGCGGCGTTTTCGAGGCGGTTTTGCAGCACGCCTTCGAGCGCTGCATTGACCGCCGCTTGCTGATCGCTCAGAGTTTGTGCGAGGGCCTCGCGCAGCGCATCGACGCCGCTCGCGAGCGGAGCCAGACGTTGGTGCAGCGTCGCTTCCATCATTGCGCTTAGCGAAGCCTGTTGCTCGTTCAGCGCCTGCGCCACCGCGTGGCGCAGCGCGTCGACGTCTCCCGCAAGCGGGCCGAGATTTTGCTGCAGCGCCGCCTCGATCGCTGCCTGGGTGGAGAATTGTTGCTCGGCAAGGGCATGCCCAATCGCTTCGCGCAGCGCTGCAACAGCGCCCGTCAAGAGCGCGCGTGTCTCTTCCGTCGCGTTCTGATTTTCCGCGGCAAGCCTGCCGAGCTGATCCGCCAAGGCGCCTTCTTGATGCCGCATCTGATGCTGCATCGCCGCCATGCGCTGGTCGATTTCCGAGCGGAGCGTTTCGACAGCGCCAAGCTGCAGCGCGGCGGCGGCCTGCAGCTCACGCTCCAGGATCGCGTCGTGGCGCGCCACCATGGTGCGGACGCCGTCGATCGCGCCGCCGATCTGCTCCAATAACGTCTGCGCTACGCCCTGGAGCGCGCCTTGCGCACCCTGCATGCCGGCGTCGATCTGCGCGAGTGCGGATTGGTGGGCGCCTTGTATGGCGACTTGGATTTCTTGCGCGCTCTGCGCTTGCTGCTGAACCAGCTGAGCGCGCCACGCTTCCGTCTGCTCCTGTTGTTGAACCAGCTGAGCGCGCCACGCTTCGTTTTGCGCTTCCAGCGCCGCCAAACGTTGCTGCAGCGCTTCGATGTTCTCTTGCTGGCGAGCCGCGACCGCATCCACGCGCTCGACGATCGCGGTTGCAGCCTGCTGGTTGTCGATGCGCGCAGATTCAGCGGACAAGGCGAACTGCTGCTCGATGCGTTCGGCCAGCGCATGTGTTGTTGCCGCCGCGCTGGCATTCTGCTCGGCGCTCGCGTTCTGAATGATCTGCCCAAGCGCCTCGAGGCGCGCCGCTTCCGACTCGGCTTCTCGTCCCAGTCGCGCGTCGAGTTCAGCGAGTCCGGCGTTCATGCGTTCCGCATGGGCTGTGAGGCCAGCGGTCGCTTGCGCGATGCGCTGATCGAAACGCGCGTCGAACTCGGCCAGGGAAGACACCAAACGCCGCCCGAGGTCTGGTTCGCGGGCGTTGATAAGGCGGAGTCGCTCCACGTCGAGCGGACTTGCCGCCGCCGCCAACACGTTCACCGTCACGCGTGGCCGGCCGACGATCGCCTCGATGTGGCTGAGATTGATCTGTGGGTCCTTGCTCAGGAACTCCAGCAACACGCCGCCGCGCTCAGTGGAAGGAAGTGCGACGATCCCGGTCCCCGTATTGAAGAACCAGTCCGATCCGTCCCAACGCCAGATCACGGCGCCGTTCTCGTCGGTGATGGTGAGATCCTTCAGGAAGAAGGCGCCGAAACTTTCCGCCGGATCGAGACGCAATCCGGTGAGCGCGCCGCCGCCGTAATTGGGCGTGGCGATTTGAAACCAGGCCGGCCGCTCGCCCAGCGTAATCTCTGTGCGTACGCAGGTTTCCTCGCTGAAGGGCGACGCCGGTGTTGCGCTATAAAGCGCAAACAGAAATTTGTTGGGGTCTGCTTCGGGCGCGACGGACGGCGCTGCGCCAGCATCAAGCGCCATCAGCGGCGCGCAGATGTCGCCTGTGGCGTAGAACGCGCGGGCGACGCTTTCCAGCGCCGCAACATCGGGCTCCGCGTCGGCGCTGGTCGCCAGCCGCGCCCAATCGTAAGCTTTGGCGATCCAAGCGGGCAGGTCTTCGCGCGCAGCCAGTTCCTCGACGCTGTGATCGTGGTGGCGCTTGTCGCGCGACAGGAACTTGTCGATGTCGAGATCGTGCGCCGTCGTGCGCAAGGGCATGCGGAAATCGAGCAGGCGCTCGATGCGCGCGATCGTGCGCCGCCAGTCGCGCAGCAAATCGTCGTATCCGACAAAGACCCGCGCCATGCCGCGGCTGTCGCGTTCCAGCGCGACGAGGTGCGAAAGCCAGAGAAGCGCGCTCTTGAGCGGTGAGAATTCGTCGCGCTTGAGCAGCGAGTCGGCCACTTCGAGCGGGTTGCGCACGGCGATCGCGAGACGCGCGTCGAGATCGAGTTCTTCAGCCGCTGCGCGCCAGACCGGAAACAGAATCGAGAACCGAGGGTCTTTCAGCACGGCTGGTCGATCGAACGAGAACTCGCTTTGAAGCGCAGCCTTGGCGGCGTCGATCTCGCCGCGGCTGAAGCGGCTTATACGTGACGGGTGCGAAGCCCACACGTCATCCCAGTTCGAGCCGCGGTCGGCCAAGATCTTGGTGTTGCAGGCGATGACGGCGCCGGATTCCCAGAAGCCGTCAGGGTTGTCCGCGCGCGGCCCGACCGGGGTGCGCGGCAGGTCGAGGCCGCAGAGCGAAAGCGTGCGGGTAAGCGCCGACGTGCCGCTGCGGTGCATGCCGGCGACGAACAGAAGTTCCGCCCGCCGCGGCGTAACGGGTTCTGTCTTCGTCGGCTTGGGCGACGGATTCGAACGTCTGGTTCGTTTCGTATTTGAACCGGCGTCAGCCATGCGGGCGCTCATGCGGCAAGGGATGGGTGCTTTGCGCGGCGCGAATCCATGCAAGCTCCCCGTGGGTGGGCCGACCGGTTGCGCCTGCAACGCACGATAGGGGCCCGGTCGTGAATGGACCGTTCCCCCGTGCCGGTTTCTCGCTCGCCGCGAGCGCGCCAGGGAACCGCAAAAAGGCCCGAGATGGCCGGCGGAGAGCGGACTCGGTCATGACTTACCCAAGGCTAAACAATTCGTTCGCCCCCAGCCGGACGGTTCCAAGCTGGACCGGAGCAGTGGTTCTACTGCGCCCGCCTGTGATGCGTGTTGCCGGGGCGATAGGCAAGGCTTCAAAGGGCCTGCGGCAGACTTGGGCGCCCGGCCTGCTCACCTGCCGGGCGATGCCCTCGCCTGTGCGGACGCTTTGCCTTGCGGCAGGGGGGACGGCATAATGGCTTCGCAAGGCGATCTGCGCGCGGCAGGGGCCGCCTCGGGGGTGCTCGACTTGGACGCAGTGGTCGATCTGGTTCGCGGCGTGCGGAACTGGCGCACCAGCTATGCTATGGGGCTGCTCGATATCGAGCTGCGCTACAAACGCTCGCTCCTCGGCCCCTTCTGGATCAGCGCCAGCCTGGTGGTGAGCATTCTCGCGCTGTCTTACCTGTTTGGCGGGATTTTCGGTCAGAGCGCTTCCGATTACTCGGACTATACGATTTGGCTGGGCTCGGGGCTCGTCGTTTGGACGCTGATCTCGGCGCTGCTGATGGAGGGTTGCAACGCCTTCGTCGAACACGGGCCTTACCTGCAGAACGTGCCGTTGCCTCTCAGCGTCATCGCGCTGCGCGTGGCGATCCGCAACGGCATCATCTTCCTGCACAACTTCGTCGCCGTGGCGATCGTACTGGTGCTGTTCGGCGCGCGTTTTCATCCGAGCGCGCTGCTAGTGTTTCCGAGCTTGGCGCTCATATTGGCGTTCGGATTTTGCGTGGCGCTGGCCCTCGGGCCGCTGTGCGCACGGTTTCGCGATGTGCCCCAGGTCGTTTCAAGCGGCATTCAGGTGCTGTTTTTCATGACGCCGATCATCTGGCGTCCGGAACAGGCGCATCATCGGCCGATGCTGACGGCGGCCAATCCGTTCTATCACATGATCGAATTGATCCGCGAACCGATGCGGGGGCAATTCGCCACCCCGCTCAACTGGCAGGTCTCGCTGGGGACGCTGGTCGTCGCGGCGCTGTTTGCGGTCATCTCTTTGTCGCTGTCGCGCAAACGCGTGGCCCTCTGGCTGTAGGACCGACCCATGGCGTATGTGCGGCTCGAAGACGTAAGCTTCTGGTATCCGGTTTACGACATCACCGGGCGCTCGCTCAAAGTGTCGATGATGCGCCAGTTCGGCGGCCAGCGCTCGGAGAACCCCGGTGTGGTCGAAGTCAACGCGCTTTCGCAGGTGTCGTTCGAACTCAATGACGGCGACCGGCTCGGCCTGATCGGGCGCAATGGCGCGGGAAAGTCGACGCTGCTGCGCATGCTGGCCGGCCTGATCTACCCGCGGCAGGGCGGGATCAAAATCCGCGGCCGCGTTACGCCGCTGATCGCGCGCGGCCTGGGCATCCATCCGGAACTCAGCGGCTTCCAGAATATCGAGCTGCCCATGCGCCTCTTGGGCGCGAAGGAAAAGGAAATCCGCGAGGCCAAGCGCGAGATTCCGGAATGGAGCGGCCTGGGCGACTTCATCCATCTGCCGGTGCGGACCTATTCCGACGGCATGCGGGCGCGCTTGCTGTTCGCGATCTGCACCGCGGTGCGCGGCGACATCCTGGTCATGGATGAATGGCTGAGCGCAGGCGACGCCGATTTCGTGGAGAAGGCCGCCACGAGGATGGAGGAATTGGTTTCGACGAGCGGGATTGTCGTCCTCTCCAGCCATTCGCTCGACCTTGTGCGCCGGTTCTGCAACCTCATTTGCTGGATGGATCGTGGTCAGATCGTGATGATGGGCGATCCCGATACGGTTATTCCCGCGTATTTGCGCGGTATTCAGCGGCCGAATGCAGAACCTGATCGGCGCATAACCGGCCTGGGCTGAAGAGATTCGAAGTAGCGCCTGGCGTCGGAAGGGGGTACGACTCGCTGCGCGAGGAAAACGGGGGAGGGGAACAATGCAGCGCAGCGCTGTACTGGTCACCTATCGTACAGGCCCGGTCCTGTTCGATTGCCTCAACGCCCTATTGGCCGATGGCGATATCGACGAGATCGTCATTGTCGACAACGGCAATCCAGCTGACTTGCAGCACCGCCTCGATGCGATGCATGCGCAACACGACCGGCTGCGCCTGTTGCGCGGGCAGGGCAATGTTGGATTTGCGCGCGGCTGCAATCTCGGGGCGCAAGCCGCGAACGGCGAGCGCATTTTGTTCATCAATCCCGACGTCGTGGTGGCGCGCGGCGCCGCGCAGCGCATGAGCGAAACGCTCGACGGCTTGCCGATGCCCTCGGTGGTTGGCGGCGATTTGCGGAATGTGGAAGGCGGTCCCGACCGCGGTTCGCGGCGAGACCGTGTGACGCCGTGGCGCGCCTTCGTCAGCTATTCGGGGCTGTCGCGCCTCGGGCGCTGGATCGCTGCATGCCGCGATCTGCATCGTCACGAAGAGCCGATGCCGAACGAGGCGGTGCGCGTCGGTGCGATCAGCGGCGCCTTGCTGATGATGCGGCGCGCCGATTTCGTGGTGCTTAACGGTTTCGACGAGGACTATTTCCTCCATTTCGAGGATGTGGATCTCTGCCGCCGCATCGAAGAGGCGGGCGGCGCCGTGGTGTTTTTGCCGGGCGCCATCGGCGTCCACATGCGCTCCACCAGCGACGCGCCGGCGTCATGGGTAACGCGGCATAAACTGCGCGGCCTTGCACGCTATGTTCGCAAATTCGCGCAGTCGCCGGCAGAGCGGGCTCTCGCAAACGTCATGCACGGCGCCGTGAAGATGTTCCTTCCGGTGTGACTGCCTGGGCGAAAGTGAAGCTTCGAGAGCACACGCATTTGGCGATCTGGGCATAACGAGCGTTCGCGCTTGGCGAGTCCCGTGCAGGAGCGCTATTCCGTCTTCGCTGGGACAGCGATGGGAGCGGACGTGACGGACGACCCAGGCTCGAACGCGATGGCCGCGCGCCACGGGGACGTGCGTCGATTTTTTGCCGGCAAGCGCGTGTTGGTCACGGGGGCCGCCGGAAGCGTCGGCGCCGCCTTATGCGCAGAGCTCGCGCGCCTGGGTTGCGCCCACCTCGCCATGCTCGATCAGTTCGATCACGGACTGTTGGAGATCTGCGAGCGCGTGCGTCGCATCGCCCCCGACCTCAGCACTTCGGAAGCCTTGTGCGATATCCGTGATCGCGGTCGGCTGGACGTATGGATGGCCCGCGCGCGGCCCGATGTGGTCCTTCACGCGGCGGCGCTGAAGCATGTGCATCTGGGAGAGCGGCATCCGGTCGAGTGTGTGCTCACCAATCTGATCGGCACCCGCAACGCGCTGGCGGCCGCGGCGGCGGTGGGCGCGCGTGAGTTCGTGCTCGTCTCCTCGGACAAGGCCGCCGCGCCCGTGTGCGTCATGGGCGCGACCAAGCGGCTGGCCGAACTCTTCCTGCTGGGCTTTCACCGCGAACGCGGCGAAGCGATCCGCCTTCGCTCCGTGCGCTTCGGCAACGTGCTTGGCTCGCAAGGCTCGGTGACGCCGCGCTTCGCCGCGCAGATCGCGGGCGGCGGGCCGCTGGAAGTGACGCATCCGGACATGCAGCGTTTCTTCATGTCGTCGGAGGAGGCGGTGGGCCTGGTGCTCGGCGTCGCCGCCCTGGATGATCCCGGCGCCGGCAAGGCGGGCGCTTACTTCATGGAAATGGGCGAGCCGGTCTCCATTCTGCAGATGGGCCGCGATATGATCGCGCGGTCCGGGCGCGACCTGGAGATCGTCTTCACCGGCCTTCGCGCCGGGGAGAAGCTCAAGGAGCAATTGTTCGACGAGTATGAGAGCGTCACGAGCGCGGGCTTGCCGCATGTCTTCCGCGTCACGCCGCTTTCCCCGGAGGCTTATGTCAGTTCGGCCGATGTCGCCCAACTCGAAAACATCGCCCGCACTTTGGACGATGCGCGTGTGCGCCAGCGCGTCTTCGCGTTTCTCGACGCGCGCCTGGGCCGCGCCGAACCCGCTGTCGGCTAGCCAAAACTGACTGCGCGCGCGCTCATCGTGGGCGCCGGCGCGGTCGGCGGCGCAGCCGCGCTTGCCTTGCGCGCCGCGGGCTGGGCCGTGCGCGCGACATCTCGCAATCCAGCGCCGCCACGGCCGCTCCTGCAGGAGGCCGGCGTCGAAATCGTGCGTTTCGATCTCGCGTATGACGACATCGCGCCGCTGCTCGACGGCGTAAGCGCCGCCATCCTCATTCCGCCGCTGACGCTTAGCGCGCGCGTTGCGCCCGCCTTGCAGGGACGCCGCGTCATCGCGTTTTCAAGCAACAATGTCGCCCTTGATCCGAACGCGCCGGTCTATCGCGCGCTTCGCGACGCCGAGACCGAACTCCGCAGGCATGCGCCCGGCGCGATCGTGCTTCGGCCAACCCTTATCTACGGCGATCCGCGTCTGCCGACGTTGCCGCAGGTGATGCGGCTGGCGATGCGAACGCCGGTGTTGCCGGTGCCTGGATCGGGGCGCGCGTTGCAGCAGCCGATCTTCCACGAGGACCTCGGTCGCGTCGCCGCGCAATTGGCGATGGGCGAGACGCAAGGCGGCGCGACGTTCGCCATTGGCGGCCCTGATATCGTCAGCATGCGCGTGCTGTTTGCGAAAACCGCGAAAGCCGTTGGCGCACATCCGTTCTTGGTCGCGGCGCCGTCGGTTCTGTTGCGGGCGGGCAGGGTTGTGCTTGGATCGCGCTTTCCATTCGATGCGGCGCAGATTGCGCGCGTCAACCAGGATCGCATTGCGATCGAGCAGACGCCTTTGCCGGAGATGTTGAAGCCCCGGGTCACGCTGGATAAGGGTCTCGCGCGCCTTGCTGCCGCACTCGCGGCTTAGGCGACGCTGCGCACCGCCGTTGCGGATAATCTGCGCGTCACTTCATTGGCGATCGCGAGCGAAGAAGTGAGGCCGGGCGACTCGATGCCGAACAGATTGACCAAGCCTTCGACGCCGTGCGTCTCCGGTCCGTCAATGCGGAAATCCACCGTCGCGCCTGAGCCCGCGAGCTTGGGCCGGCAGCCGGAATAGTCCGCCGTCAGCGCATTGTCGGCGAGTCCCGGCCAATAGCGGCGGATCGCGGCGTAGAAGCTTTGCGCGCGCGCCGGATCGACGTTGTAATCGATATGCGTGGGATCGTTATCGGCCAGCCATTCGACATCCGGACCGAAGCGCATGCGGCCGGCCAGATCGACGGTCAAATGCACGCCAAGCCCGCCATCGACGGGGGCGGGATAAATGAGGCGCGAGAAGGTCGGCCTGCCGGCGCAGCCAAAATAATTGCCCTTCGCCAGCGTCAGCGTCGGCAGGGTGCGCGGCGGCAAACCTTCCAGCGCCTGCGCAAAGCGAATGGCCTCAAGGCCGCCGGCGTTCACCAGCGCGCGGCAACGCAGCAAGGTGTCGCCCGTCCGCACCAGCATGCGCCCATCAGCGAGGGTTTCTCCACCCTGCGCCGCCGTGTTGAAGGCGATCGCGCCGCCGGCGCTTTCGAAATCCCCCAGCAGCGCCAGCATCAGGCCGTGGCTGTCGACGATGCCGGTTTCCGGCGAGACCATCGCCGCGGCAGCGCGCAAATTGGGTTCGAGCGCCCGCGCTTGCGCGCCTGAAATCAGCGAAACATTCTCGACGTCGTTCTCCAGCGCGCGCGCATGCAGTCCGGCGATCTTCGGCTCTTCCGCCGGCTCGACCGCGACGATGAGCTTGCCGCACTTGCGGTGTGCGACGCCGCGCGATGCGAGATAGGGGTAGAGCAGGCGCCGCCCTTCCACGCACATGCGGTGCTTCAGGCTGCCCGTCGCATAGTAAATGCCGGCATGGATGACTTCGCTGTTGCGCGAGGAGACGCCTGTGCCGATCGTGTCGGCGCGCTCCAGCAGCAGCACTTCGCGGCCGCTCTCCGCAAGCGCGCGCGCACATGCGAGGCCGACAACGCCGGCGCCGATCACCACGCACTCGATATCGTAAACGTCGCCGCTCATGCTGAAG
>DASZSK010000259.1:0-1502 GCA_035548735.1 Caulobacterales bacterium
GGCCGCTGGCGCGCGCGCAATGCGCATATCGCGCAGCAGCACCGCATGAATGTCGGCGCCATCATCGAGGCGGACATGCTCAATGTGCGTCTGGTGTCGCGCTTCGCCGCGCGTCCGCGTCCAGGCGCGCCCGTGCGCAGCGATGCGCAGGCGCCGGCCGTCGCGGGGCGAAAACTCGGCCAGATCGAGGAATGGTTCATCGAGGGGCTGTCGCCGGGCGACACTTTCATCTTCGCGGGGCAGATGCTGCGCTTCGTGGGGCTGCGCGAAAACGATGCGCTGGTGATGCGTGCGGTCGGCGAGGAAAATCCGCGCATCCCTTCCTATGCGGGCGGTAAGTTTCCACTCTCGACGTTTCTGGCCGCGCGCGTGCGGCGCATGATTCATGAGCCGTCGCACCAACGCGCGTTGCCTCAGCAGGTGCGCGACTGGCTGGCGATCCAGCGCGAGCGCTCGTACGTTCCAGCGCCGGACCAAATGCTGGTGGAGACGTTTCCGCGCGGCCACAAGAATTTTCTCGTCGCCTATCCGTTCGAAGGACGCCTTGCGCATCAGACGCTCGGCATGTTGCTGACGCGACGGCTGGAGCGCTTGAACAAGCATCCGCTCGGTTTCCTCGCGAGCGAGTATGCGATGGCGGTGTGGGGCTTGGAGCCGATGGGCGATGTCGATCTCGACGCGCTGTTCGACGAAGACATGCTGGGCGACGATCTCGAGTCCTGGCTTGCGGAAAGCGCGCTGATGAAGCGTACATTCCGCAATTGCGCGGTGATCGCCGGGATGATCGAGCGGCGCATGCCGGGGACGGAGAAAACCGGACGGCAGGTCACGTTCTCGGCGGACCTCATCTATGACGTGCTGCGCGCGCACGAGCCGGATCATATCCTGCTGCAGGCCGCGTTCGCCGACGCTGGGGAAGGCTATCTCGACTTGCGACGGCTGGGCGCGCTGCTGCGGCGCATCAAGGGGCGCATCAAGCATATGGATTTACCGCACGTGTCGCCGTTCGGCGCGCCGGTGATGCTGGAATTGGGACGCGTGCCGATCGAGGGCGGCGCGGAGGAGGCGATCCTGGAGGACGCCGCCGCGGACATCATCGCCGAGGCCATGAGCTAAAGGATCGTTGCCGATCCGCCACGTTTTGTTTTCGCGAATCCTGGTTAGGATCGCGCCGCCATGCCGTTGCTCGCCCGCCCGACCGCAAAGCCCGCGCCGCGCCGTGCGCGCGTGCGGGCGCCTGCGCCGCCGGTGGCGCTCGCGGGCGCGCATGCGCAGATGCGCGTCGGCGACACGCTGGTTGAAGCGTTGCCGGACGGCGCACTGTGGATCGCGAGCGCGCACACGCTGGTGGTCTCCGACGTGCATTTCGAAAAGGGCTCGGCTTATGCGCGCGGCGGCCAGATGCTGCCGCCTTACGATACGCGCGCGGCGCTGAAGCAATTGACGGCGCTGGTCGACGCCTTGGCGCCCGCGCGCGTCGTCTCGCTTGGCGACAGCTTTCA